>CAYIAH010000001.1:0-71663 GCA_964361495.1 uncultured Candidatus Saccharibacteria bacterium
TGAACTCCCCGCACCAGAGCGAAACTCGGTGCGGGGCACGCTTGGGTCTTTTGACTTCTCGTCTCTTGACCTTCGAGTTCGCCCCGCCTACGCATAAAGCTTACGGCGGGCAAGCGCAAAAATGGGGTTGTTCACAAAACACAAGTGGACAACCCCTTTCTTTTTTTCAAAAAAAAGCTACTTTAAGAAAAAATATGTCTTTGTGCGCCCGGAGCGTTATGGTATACTTCGCGATATGGATCAGCCGATTGCGTGGAATAAAAATCGGGAATCTTTTGACGACTTTAAGGCGCGTTTTCCCGCGGCGCATGTTGTTGACTATTACGGGGATATGCTTGAAGAGCTTTTTTGTATCCAAAATCCCCAATATCGGTTTGAGAAGAGCGGTTATGAAGCGGCACGCAAAAGATTCAGCGACGAACATCTGCGGGGGGAGGCGATGGAGCGCGCGGGAAAATGGTTTTATTTTCCATGGAGTGCGCTTTTGATCCATTATCTTGATGATGAACCGCATCAAGAATTGCGCACCGCCCGGAATCGGAATCTCATCACGAAAGAAGAACAGCAGAAGTTTTATGATTTCAAAATCGGCATTGCGGGATTAAGCGTCGGGAGCCATGCGGCATTGACGCTCGCGATGATGGGCGCGGGGCGCGTGATGAAGTTGAGCGATCGCGACACTGTTTCTCTTTCAAATCTCAATCGTCTTCGCTATGACGCGAGCGCGCTCGGCCGCAATAAGTGCGATCTTGTTGCCGAACAAATCTGGCAGATGAATCCGTATGCCGAGGTTTTTGTGTATAATGCCGGCATTTCTGAAGAAAATCTCCACGAGTTTTTGGCGGGGCCACCGAAATTGGATCTTCTTGTTGAGGAGATGGATAATCTTGAAATGAAAATTCGTCTGCGGCTTGAAGCAAAAAAAATAGGGATTCCCGTGGTGATGGCAACCGATAACGGCGACAATATTATCGTGGACATTGAACGGTTTGATCTGGATCCGAACCTGCGGATTTTTAACGGGGCGCTCGGCGACAATCCGCTTGAAGAATTTTCAAAAATGACGCCGCTCGATCTTGTGCGCCTTTCGACGAAAATCGCGGGACCCGAGCTCGTTGCAACCAAAATGCATCGCTCGCTTCTTGAAGTGGGGAAAACGCTTTATTCGTGGCCGCAGCTTGGAGACGCCGCAACTCTTTCGGGTGTTGCGGCGGCATATGCCGCGCGGCGTATCGCGCTTGGCGAGCCGCTTAAAACCGGAAAAATTGAAATAAATCTTGATGCCATTTTTGATCCCAATTATTATGATCCGCGCAATGCCGCCGCACGCGATGAGGAGCGCCGCGCGTTTCTCAAAACCATCGGACTTGAGACATGAATGAAATGTTCTCAAAAATCATTGAAGCGGGAATTCAGGCGCCCTCTGGCGATAACTCGCAGCCATGGGAATTTCGGGTTCGGGAAAATATTATTTCAGTTTTCAATCGGCCAGATCGCGATCTCCCATTTTTTAATTTTGCCCAACGCGGCTCCCACGTTGCGCATGGGGCGCTTCTTGAAAATATGAAAATTGCCGCGCGGCATTTTGGTTATGAAGCATCCCTTACTCTTTTTCCGGAGCCGGAGAATGAACATCACGTTGCCGATGTGATGCTTGTCGCGGGAGAGAGTTCCGGAGAGTCGCTGTATCCATACATTTTTACGCGCGCGACGAATCGCAAAGCATACCTCACCACGCCTTTGAGTCCGTTAGAGAAAGAGGCATTGCTGAAAGCGGGCGATGAAGTCGGCGGCGGGACAGTGCGGTTGGCGGAGGATGGCGAGGCGCGCCGCGCGATTGCCGAAGCATCGGTCGCGAATGAACGCGTGGTGTTGGAGACCCCGGCGCTTCGTCAAATCTTTTTTGATCACGTCGTATGGTCAGAAGAGGAAGAAAAACAAAAACGGACCGGCCTCTATCTGAAAACATTGGAACTCGCGCGGCCGCAGGAGGCGATTTTTTGGTTGTACCGTTTCCCGCGTGCGGCGCGCCTTTTGAACGCGGTGGGTTTCTCGCGCCTTATTGCCCGCGATAACGCGCGGCTTTATGCGTCATCCGGAGCAATTATCGCGGTCACCACCGAAAGAGATACGCGCCATGATTTTGTGACCGGCGGCAGGATTATGGAACGGGTGTGGCTTACGGCGGCGCGCCACGGATTACATGTGCACCCGGTCACCGGCGTACTGTTTCTTATGCATCGGATTGCGGCAGGTGATACCTCGGAGTTGTCAGATGTCTCGGTCGGGCTTCTCTCTCGTGCGCATGAACGCATCCGTTCCACATTCGGGATGCAGCATGGTACAATAGTGATGCTTTTTCGGGTGGGGAAGGCGGGTGAACCGTCAGCGCGTTCTTCACGCCTCCCGCCACGAATTCTTTCGTGACTAGTATCTTTGTAAACATTGATCTTCTTTCGGTCGGGATCGCGGTTGCGTCAACCGCGATTTTCGGCTTCATGGTTTTCTTCAATAACCGGACGAGCGCGACCAATCGCGCGTTTTTACTGTTTGCGGCCGCGACTATTCTCTGGGGAGTTTTTAATTATTTGAGTTATCAGGCAACTACCTCTATTGCGTTTTGGTTTTTGCGTTTGACGCTTTTCTTCGGCACGATGCAGGCCTTTTTCATCTTTCATCTTTTTTATATCTTCCCGCAGGAGGCGGTGAGTTTGAAGAGATGGTACACGTACGGATTGATTCCCGTGACCGCCATCACCGCGCTTTTCACCTTGACGCCGTTAGTGCTTCAGGGGGTGAGTCGGGTATTTCCCGATGGCAGGATTGCAGAGGCGGAGAACGGCCCCGGGATTTTTCTTTTTGGCGCGCTCAATGTAGGACTCGTCGTGAGCGGACTCGTGATTCTCATCAGGAAAATGCGCCGCGCACAAGGTCCGGCAAAGAAACAATTCGGTCTCGTGCTTGCAGGCGCGCTTGCGATGTTTTCTCTGATTATCATTTTTAATTTCGTGTTTCCGGCATTCTATGGCAATCCGCGTTTCATCCCGCTCGGCGCGCTTTTTATGTTTCCTTTTATTGCCGCGACCGCATATGCGATTATACGGCACGGGCTTTTTAACGTGCGGGTGGCGGCAACGGAAATTCTTACGCTCATTGTGATCATAGTGACGTTTTTTGAAGTCATTACTTCAGAGGGATTCGTGGAAACAATGATGAGGGTGGGTATCTTCGGGTTTCTTATCGCGTTCGGGGTTCTCCTTATCCGGAGCGTCCGGCGGGAGGCGCTCCAGCGCGAACGTCTTGAGATGCTCACCAAGCAGCTCGCGGCCGCAAATGAAGAATTGAAACGGTTGGACCGCGCGAAATCTGAATTCCTTTCCCTCGCCTCGCATCAATTGCGCGCGCCGCTGACGATCATCAAAGGGTACGTGTCGCTTGCGCTTGAAGGAACATTGGGAGATCTCACTGACAAGGCGAAAGAATCTCTTGACAAAGTATTTTTCTCAACGAACCAGCTCGTGAAGCTCGTAAGCGATCTTCTTGATCTTTCGCGAATTGAAGCGGGACGCATCCAATATCAGCGTGTCCCCGGCGATTTCACCGCGCTTGCGGACCGCATCGTTGAAGAGATTCGTCCGCGGGCGGAAACGAAAAACGTGTCCCTGCGGTTTGAAAATGCGACAGGCGGTCCTTTAGTATTTATGTTTGATCCCGATAAAATTCGCGAAGTCGTGATGAACCTTATTGACAATGCGATCAAGTATTCGGATCATGGGACTATTATTGTCCGCGAAGAATATGTCCAAAGCCCGCGAGGCCGCGCATTACGCTTGAGCGTACATGACGAGGGACTCGGCGTGGCGCCCGAAGACATCCCGAATCTCTTTACCAAGTTTACCCGCACCAAGGAGGCGCGCCTGCGGGATCCCAGCGGTCTCGGAATCGGACTGTATTTTGTCAAACGCGTCGTGGAGGATCACGGCGGAAACGTGCGGGCCGAATCCAAGGGCATCGGAAAAGGAAGCACCTTCGTCATTGAACTGCCGCTCAGCAAAAGTTAAAACCTCACATTATGCGTACACTCACAAAAGACCTGCCGCAGAAAATCGGCGAATCAGTGACCCTTATGGGGTGGATTAATGCGCGCCGCAATCACGGCAAGCTCATTTTTATTGATGTGCGCGACCGGTGGGGAGTCGCGCAGGTAGTATGCGCTCCGGCGAATAAAGAATTATTTGGAAAGGTTGAGCGCGTGCGTCCGGAGTGGGTAGTGAGCGTGGAGGGCATGGTCAAGGAGCGGCCAGCGGGCATGCGGAATCCGGACTTTGCCACGGGGGGTATTGAAGTTGAGGCAGTAGATCTTGAAATTCTTTCGGAAGCAAAGACGCCTCCATTTGCTCTTGACAGCGACGGCTACGAGATCGGGGAAGAGCACCGTCTAAAATATCGGTATCTTGATCTTCGACGCGCCCGGCTTCAGAAGAATATAGAAATGCGGGATCGTGTCATTGCGTTTTTCCGCGAGTGGCTTCACGCCCGCGATTTTCTGGAAATTGAAACACCGATTCTTACAAAATCAACTCCCGAAGGCGCGCGCGATTACGTGGTTCCGTCGCGTCTGTACCCGGGCGCGTTTTATGCTTTGCCTCAATCGCCCCAGCAGTATAAACAATTGTTGATGGTCGCGGGATTTGAGCGGTATTTTCAGATTGCGCGCTGTTTCAGGGATGAAGATACGCGGGGCGACCGGCAGCCGGAATTTACTCAGCTTGATATTGAGATGAGTTTCGTGGAACAGGAAGACGTGCTGTCGCTTATTGAGGAACTTTACGCGGCGCTCGTTAAAACTCTGTTTCCGGAAAAACGGATAGCGGCATTTCCTTTTCCGCGGCTCACCTACCAGGAGGCAACGGCGCGGTGGGGCACTGATAAACCGGATTTGCGGACGAATAAAGACGATCCGAATGAACTCGCCTTTGCGTTCATTGTTGATTTTCCCATGTTTGAATGGAAAGAACGGGAGCAGCGATGGGATGCGGTGCATCATCCGTTTACGAAAATCAAAAATCCTTCGCCGGGCAGGCCGCAATCTGAAATCCGAAAAGAAACCGCCGGAATGCTTATTGCCCAGCAGTATGATTTCGTATTGAATGGGTATGAGATCGGCGGCGGTTCAATCCGCGAACATGATCCTGCGATCATTGAGGAGGTTTTTAAGGTGATGGGGCATACGGCCGAGGACGTGCGCGCCAAATTCGGGCATCTGCTTGAAGCGTTTATGCACGGTGTTCCGCCGCACGGCGGGATCGCGCCCGGCATTGACCGCGCGCTCATGATTTTACAGATGGAGCCGAATATCCGCGAAGTGATTGCTTTTCCTAAAACCGGCGATGCACGCGATCTTATGATGGATGCGCCTTCGGCGTTAGAAAAAGAACAGCTTGAAGAACTCCATTTGGAGATAAAAAAGAGCAAGAGCGGTGATTAGGATATTATATGCAACAACGCGTCGTTCCCCTCGTCCCGCTTGCAGAGATTCCAGACTTAGTCTAGCATATTCCAGACTAAGTCTGGAATAATTAGACTTAGTCTGGAATGATTGAACTGCGATGCGGAGAAAAGATGGAGTTCGATCCCCACCCATTTACTGTAATAGGGGACGAGGGGAATCCGCATATACCTATTAATTTTTTTACACGTCATGTCATATACGCGGCTTTCCATTTTGAATGCGATGCTGGTGCTTATGCTGTTCTTTTTTTCAACAACTATTGATAGTGACCGCGGAATCGCGAGTCCGTCACTTCGTCCTGCAGAAAAAAAAGAAAAAGTTGGTTTGAATGAAGTATCTCGGCGCCGCGCGCCGCCGGAACTCTCGGCGGAATCGTATGTCGTGAGAATAATCGGGGAAGAAACGCCGCTTTTGAGTCGCCGGTCTGATAAACCGCTCCCGCCCGCAAGTTTGACCAAGCTTATGACTGCGGCGATTGCGTTTGAAGGACTTGCGCCGGATCAGCCTATTCTTCTGTCAAGAGATGCGAAGAACGTTGAAGAAAAAACGAGCGGTGCCGCGGCGGGAGAAGTGTTTTCCCGCGACGGCGCGATTAAAATGGCACTTATTTCTTCGGCGAACGATGCCGCGCTTGCACTCGCCGATGAAACGGGCAGAAAACGCGGAGCATATGATTTTTCGTCAGCACTCGCGCGGTTTGTGGAAACAATGAATCAGTATGCGCGCGCGCAGGGACTCCGGGCGACCAATTTCGTCAATCCCACGGGTCTTGATATGGAAGGGCATCACGCGAGCGCCGATGACATCGCGCGTCTTATGGAATACTTATGGAATCGCCATCCGCGCCTTCTCGAATTTTCACGCACCATTGAAACATCAGTTTTATCGCGGCAGGGATATAATCACAAGGTGAGCAATACGAACGACTTGTTAAAAGAATTCCCGGCGATTCTCGGCAGTAAAACGGGATTCACCGATGCGGCGCAGGGAGCGCTCGCGCTTTGGTATCCGGCATCGGACCGCAGAGTCGCGCTTGTGGTGCTCCTTGGGTCTCCTGATCGATTTAAAGATGGGAAGAGAGTATTGCGATGGCTTGAAGATGTATTTTAGGACAGCTTTTCAATGGACATCCCTTTTCTCACCGTCACTAATGTCGTCAAAATCTTTACGCTCACGGCGTTCTCTTTTATTGCGGCGATTCTGTGGACTCCGCTTCTCACGCACTATCTTTATAAATACAAATTGTGGCGCAAAGAGGTGCGCGAAATCTCGCCTGACGGGACGAGAACGCCGCTGTTCGCGAAACTGCATAAAGATCGCGAGACGAGCGTCCCGCGGCTCGGCGGGGTGCTTATTTGGGGAACCGCATTTGGCGTCGCGATGATCCTCTGGGCCATGGCGCAGTTGACCGACAGCCCGTTTTGGGATAAAGCAAATTTTCTCTCGCGGAATCAGACGTGGCTCCCTCTTTTTACCCTGCTTGCGGCGTCTCTCCTTGGCCTTGCGGATGATCTCTTTCAAGTATTCGGCAAAGGGAAGTATATTGCCGGGGGCATTCGTTTCCGGCATCGGCTTCTTGTCGTCGCGCTCATTGCCCTCGCAGGCGCATGGTGGTTTTATTCAAAACTCGGCTGGCAGACGATGTATATTCCCGGGTACGGCGACCTTTTTATCAACGGATGGTATGTGCCGCTCTTTTTTGCGGTGATGATTCTTCTTTTTTCTTCAAGCGTGGTTGACGGCATTGACGGGCTCGCCGGCGGCGTATTTGCATCAATTTTTGCCGCGTACGGCGGCATCGCATTTTTCCGCGGGCAGATTGATCTTGCGGCATTCGCGGCGGCCGTGCTCGGTGCGCTCCTCGCGTTTTTATGGTTCAACATTCCGCCGGCGCGTTTCTATATGGGCGAGTCGGGGGTCTTGGGGCTTACGACCTCGCTCACCGTCATCGCGTTTTTGACGGATTCAGTGATGGTGCTTCCGGTCATTGGTTTCGTGCTGATGCTCGAAGTGGCGTCAAATGTAATTCAGTTTGCGTCAAAACGATTCTTCGGAAAAAAAGTTTTTTTGATTGCGCCGATCCATCATCATTTTGAAGCGCTCGGCTGGCCGCCTTATAAAGTCACCATGCGATTTTGGGTCATCAGTTTTGTTGCGGCGATCATCGGCATGGTGATTGCATTGATCGGGAGGTAAATGAAGCTCCGACCAGCAAGCTGGTCGGTATCAAGCGGAATTCTTCCGAAGCCGAATACCCTCCTTCGCTAAAGCTTCGGAAGGGTTATTCTCCTTTCACGCCTTCATCCGACCAACAAGTTGGTCGGTATTCGGCGAAGGAGAATAAAAAAACCGCATACGTGTGTGTACGCGGCACCGGAATGATCCGGATTTAATCCTATTTTGAATAGGATTGACTTAATCCTTTTGTTTCAGGATGAGGAGACAAACATCATGCGAAACCCCAAAAACTGTCAGTTGATCGAAAGGAGTTCCGGGAAACTCTCTATGGGCCGCCTCAATGACTTCGAAGATGGTGGCGTCAGAATCCCAGATCACTTGTTTCTTATCAAGGTCATCATACTCTACCGTATACTGTTTTGTCATAATCTCATCTCCTTTCTGATTTTGCTCGGTAAACGATAATATACTCTATCTAGTCATATTTGTCAAATAAATGGAGTGGATGCCGGTGACCTTGATATGCAGTTCCTATTCGTGTATAATAGTATAAGGAGGTTCTTTACAAACAGGCAGATAAAATTTTGCAGGAGGAGAAAGACATGTCCGGAATAAAAACAAAATCAGGGCGGCGGAGCATTGCGATCGCGGTGATTATCCTCGGCATAGCCGCAGGCATTGCGTGGGCAGGGGAAAATACATTTCAGCCGCTCACCACCGAATTGGAACTTTGGCCCGCAAAACTCTCAATCCTCTCCCAAGTGGAATTCATCGATCAGTTGATCAGTAAAGAGCGCATTACATCTCTCACCGAAAAAGATCAAGAACACCTGAGTATCTATCTGTATCTGTATGTATTTGAAAATAAAAGCGATACAAAGATCAGGATAACTTTTGCTCACAATCGCATACTCGGCTCGCCTTTATTCCAGCTGGAACAAGATTTCTATCTGACATTGAAACCGCATGAGAAAAAGGTCGTCAAGTTTTATGCGACTGGAAAACCGGAAATTATCGCCGCGTCCTTGGTAAATGCATGGTGGCACGAAGGGAAAAAGAAATGGTTTTACGGCGGAGCTGCGGGCATGGCGCTTTATATACCTCCCCGGAATGCCTTTTTTGAAGAACTGCCCTGATTTCGTCATCCGCACCACGCACCTGCGTGGCGTTTTCTTGTATTCAAAGATACCGCCGCGTATAATAATAAGTATATGGTCTCGTATGATGTGCTCATAAAATCGGGAACAGTGATTGACGGCACTGGCGCGCCGCCGGGAACGATGGATGTGGGCGTCCGCGACCGGCATATCGCGGATATGGGGGTTCTTGAGGGAGCAACCGCCGAAGTCGTCATAGATGCGGCGGGAAAATATGTGACGCCGGGGTTTATTGATGTGACCAATCATTCCGATACGCACCTCTCTTTATTCAAATACCCGGGCCTTGACGGGCTTCTCATGCAAGGGGTGACCACGGCGATCGGCGGCAACTGCGGCGCGTCGCTCGCTCCGCTCGCATCCGGCGACTCCATTCTCGCGATACGCAAATGGGCGGATCCTTCTGACATAAATGTTAATTGGAACAGCGTCGGGGAATTTTTGGCGGAAATCACGAAATTGCGTCTGGGAGTTAACTTTGGGATGTTCGCGGGCTACGGGACACTCCGGCGCGGCGTGATCGGCAATGCCGCGCGGCTTCTGGATCGCAACGAACGCCAAGAGATCCGGTTTCTTCTTGAAGAGAGTGTGCGCGAGGGAGCGCTCGGCCTTTCGCTCGGGCTTGCCTATGGTCACGAGCGGGTCTCTCCGACGGAAGAAATTGTGGAAATTGCGGGAGGACTCGCTGCGGCAGGCGGCATTATTAAACTCCATCTTCGCGCGGAAGGGTCTGATTTGATTGCCGCGGTCAATGAAGCGGTGCAGATCAGCCGCGAAGCCGGCGCAACAGTGCATATTAGTCATTTCAAAGTGATTGGCAGAAAATCGCGGGGGCTTTTCAACAAAGCGCTTGAGATTTTGAATGGCGCGGCCGCATCAGGTGTCGCGGTGAGTTTCGACGTATCCCCCTATGCGACGACGGGATCTCCGCTTTATGCCCTGCTTCCTTCATGGGCGCGGCAGGGGGGATTTTCTGCGCTCTTTGAGCGGCTCGCGAACGATTACGAGCGGGGACTGATCATCGGGGACTTGAAAAAATACACCCTTCACTATGGACGGATTACGGTCATCTCGGCCAAGATCCCGCATCTCGTCGGCCGGACGCTCAAAAAAATTGCGGCCGGGATGGGGATGGAACCGGAAGAGGCGATTCTTGAAATGATTAAAGCAAATGAGGGAAGAATTTCGATTCGAGGACGAACGGTATCGCTCAAAAACGTGGATGCGGGCATTGCGCATCCCCGGGCGCTCGCGGCATCGGACGGCGAGGGTTATGCGCAGGAAGAGCGCGCTTCGGGGAATCTCCATCACCCCCGTTCGTTCGGCGCCTTTCCTCATTTTTTACATCGCTATGTGCGGGACATAAAATCGCTCACCGCCGAGGAGGCGATACGAAAAATCACCGGAGGTCCCGCCGTGCTTCTTGGAATAAAAGAGCGGGGCGTTCTTGCGGCCGGGATGGCGGCGGATATCGCGGTATTTGATCCGTTTCTTTTCAAAGATCGCGCGACCTATAATAATCCGTTTCGGTATCCGGCGGGCATTGAATGGGTGCTCGTCAATGGAAGTATCGCCGTTGAACGCGGGCGGCCAACTGGAGTGCGGTCGGGAAAGGTGGTACAGAGAAAGTGATGGATTTTCAGGGAAAAAGAGTTTTGGTCATGGGTTTGGGCGTGCATGACGGGGGAGTGGGTACGGTCAAATTCCTTGTCCGGCGGGGAGCGAAGGTGACCATTACCGACCTTCGGCCGCGGCAGGAACTTGCGTCTTCGCTCCGGCAGCTTAAAGATTTCAAACGAATCAGGTATGTACTCGGCCGTCACTCCCGGCGCGATTTTGTGAATGCGGAGTGCATCATTAAAAATCCGGGAGTGCGTCCTGATTCGCCCTATCTTCTGCATGCGCGCGAACACGGGGTTCCGGTGACGAGCGATATGGGAATTTTTTTTGAGGAGTGTCCTTGCCGCATCATAGGAATTACCGGCACAAGAGGAAAATCAACCGCCGCGTCTCTTATCTGGAAACTTCTAAAGACAAAAATTCCCCGCGTGTGGCTCGGAGGAAATATACGAAAATCAGTGCTTGAATTTTTACCGCGGCTCGGCGCGCATGATACGGTCGTGTTGGAACTCTCAAGTTTTCAATTGCACGATCTTCGGGAGACAAAAAAAAGTCCCGGGATCGGCGTGATGATCAATATCATGCCCGATCATCTTAATTGGCACGGCACGATGCAGGGGTACATGAAGGCAAAAAGTATTATTTTCAAATACCAGCGTCCTCCGGACATTTTTTTTGCAAATCGGCGCGACCGCGACGTGCGCCGGCTCGCGCGCCGTGCGCCTGCACAGGTCATTTTTCCTCTGCTGCCGGCCGCATTAAAGAAAACAGTGGACACGAATCTCGGCCCGCACTATCGCGATGCGGCCGCACTCGCCATCGGCGTCGCGAGGCATCTAGGCGTGGGGGACAAAGATATTATCCGGGAACTCGGCATGTTTCGCGGTCTCGAGGGAAGGCAGGAAGAGATTGCCGTGATCAATGGAATTCATTTTATCAATGACACCGCCGCGACGATTCCCGAAGCAGTGATTGCGGCGCTCAATCGTTTCCGCAGACAGACATTAGGACAGAAGCTGATCCTCATTGCCGGAGGCGAGGATAAAAATTTGAAGTTCGGGGATGTGGCGCGCGCCATCCGCCGCGATGCCGCTCGGGTATTTTTATTGCCGGGGAGCGCCACGGAGAAAATCAAGAAAGAATTGAAAGGGTTTGACGGGATGCACGAAGTGTCTTCCATGAAAGAAGCGGTTGCGCTCGCATACAAAGAAGCGGGCAGAGGAGATTACATTCTTCTTTCGCCGGGGGCGGCAAGTTTCGGATTGTTTCTCAATGAATTTGACCGCGGGGAAAAATTTATAGAAGCAATAAAAAATTTACAAGAAAATGCGCACGATTGACCGCCCGCTTTTGTATGCGACGGGCCTTCTTTTTATCGGCGGACTTTTGATTCTTTTTTCCGCGTCAATGGCGTCCGCGGAAGAAAATTTCGGCTCCATTTCTTATTATGTGCTGCGCCAACTCGTCTACGGCGGCGGGGCCGGGCTTTTAGCGCTTCTGATCACGCAATGGATACCGTATCGGACGTGGAAAAGTTTGGCTCTTCCCCTCATGGCATGCGCGTTTATTATCCTCGCGCTTGTCTTCATACCCGAATTAAGTTATGCAACGCGCGGCGCGCGGCGGTGGCTTGAATTCGGCATTATTCGTTTTCAGCCGTCAGAATTTTTGAAACTTGCATTTATCATTTATCTTGCGAGCTGGCTTGACGCGCGAAGAAAAGAAGTTGCGACGGTTTCGTACGGAACAATCCCATTTGGTCTGATGCTGTCGGTGGTCGGAATATTTCTTATCATGCAGCCGGATTTGGGGACACTCGGCGTTATTATCGGGACATCTGGCATTCTTTATTTTCTTGGCGGAGGGGCGAAAGCGCAGATTGCAGCACTCTTCATTTTCGGCCTTGCGCTCTTCTATCTTGTGATACAAATCGCTCCGTATCAGTATCAGCTTGATCGGTTGAGGGTATTTTTAAGTCCGGGGCTCGATCCGCAAGGAACTGGATATCAGATTACGCAGGCGCTCATCGCGATCGGCTCCGGCGGATTCTGGGGCCTCGGATTCGGCGAGAGCCTGCAAAAATACCGGTATCTTCCGGAGCCGATGAGCGATTCGATTTTTGCAATCGTTGCCGAGGAATTGGGATTTATTGGAGCGGTTGTCTTGATCGGTTTTTTCGTATTTTTTTTCTGGAGGGGGCTCGTCATTGCGCGCCGCGCGCCCGATGTCTTTGGAAAACTTCTCGGCGCGGGGATCGCGGTGGGCATAGTGTCGCAGGCGTTTATCAATATGGCCGCGTTGACCGGTCTTCTTCCCTTAACCGGCATTCCGCTTCCCCTCGTAAGTTACGGGGGCACATCGCTGATGGTAACTCTCGCGAGTATCGGGATTCTCCTCAATATTTCAAAGCATGCGCGGGTGGGAGCGTAGAATTTGTTTCAATCCCACACTCCAAATTTCGTGACTCGCCGTAATCTTTTTTTGTTATAACGACTATGAATAGTCAGCACCCGTCCATAGGAATCATTGGCGTCGGGATGGTTGGCGCGGCGCTCAAGAAATATTTTGAGGAGATGCAAGGGCGTGTCCGCGACGCCGATTTGTTTTTATATGATACCGACCCCCGTAAAAACTTTGGGGATGATATCAATCACGCCGATATTATTTTTATCGCGGTGCCGACCCCGCGGCGCAGCGACGGATCTGCGGGACTTGATGCCGTGATATCCGCGCTTGAACAGATTCGCGCCGGGAAAAGAGTGGTTTTGAAATCGACGGTTCCTCCGGGGACGACCCAGATGTTGCAGAAACGTTTTCAAGACCTTCAAATCCTCTTTAATCCGGAGTTTCTCACCGAAGCACACGCATGGGAGAATATGATCCATCCTGATCGTCAGCTTGTGGGATGGACGTCTGAAAGCAGGGGATCGGCGCCCATGGTGCTCAAACTTTTGCCGAAGGCAGCCGTGATGTCGCCGTCAGCGAATCTGGACATGACGGCAACCGAAGCGGAGATTGTGAAATACGCCGCCAATTATTTTCTGACGCGCAAAGTCACGTTTGCGAATGCGATGTACGACCTCGCGCGGCATCACGACGCTGATTATGAATCCATCCGCCGCGGCATTGGCGCCGACCCCCGAATCGGGGCATCGCACCTTGATGTGCATCACGGCGGCTATCGCGGTTACGGCGGGTATTGTTTTGTCAAAGACACGGACGGCCTCATTGCGCATTGCCGGACCGAGGGCCTTGAAGAACTCGCGCGCTTTTTTGAAAATGATCGCCTCTACAACGAAAGGCTTCTCGACGCGCAGGCGCTCACGTCCGAGGATGTGAGCGTGCATGATCACGAATGGATTAGAAACGCGAAGAAAAAAATTATATGAAATATATCGTGACCGGCGGCGCCGGATTTATAGGATCTCATATCGTTGATATGCTCGTTCAGCGCGGTGATGACGTGCACGTCATTGATAATTTTCTCACCGGCAAACGGGAGCGGCTCAATCCGCGCGCGGTGCTTCACGAGACGGATATACGTCATTTTGAAAAATTAGGGAGCATCTTTGCTGGCGCGCGAGGAGTTTTCCATACGGCGGCACAGCCGCGGATGCAGTATTCAATTGCCGAACCTCGGCTTACGAACGACATCAATATCACCGGCACGCTGAATGTTTTGCTTGCCGCGCGCGATGCAAATGTTCCTCGCGTGGTGTACTCCGCCTCTTCCTCTGCCTACGGGCCGCGCCATCCCATGCCGCTTTCGGAACAGATGCCGCCGGAACCGGTAATTCCTTATGCAATCCAAAAGCGGGTTGGAGAGCAATATTGTATCATGGCGTCGCGTTTCTATGGGGTAGAGACCGTGTCGCTCCGTTATTTCAACGTGTACGGGCCGCGCCAGACCACGGAACGCGATGGTCCCTATGCGACCGTAATCGGGATATTTCTTGAACAGTGCGCGGGCGGAAAAGCAATGACGGTCGTGCCCGATGGCGCCCAGCGACGCGATTTCACCCATGTGCGGGACGTGGCGCGAGCAAATCTTCTCGCAATGGATTCTGCGAAAGTCGGACAGGGCGAGATCATCAATGTCGGCACCGGTAAAAATTACAGCGTGCTCGAAATCGCAGGTCTCATCGGCGGCGCATGGACATTTACCGCGCCGCGGCAGGGCGAAGTCGCCGCGACGCTCGCAGACATTACGCAGGCAAAGGAACTGCTCGGCTGGGAGCCGAAAATTTCATTTGAAGAGGGAATTGCGGAATTGAAGACGTTTTCGGGAATCGTCTAGAGTATGTTACATTTTATGCGCGGTTTTTATTATCTTCCTTGCCTTTGCAGAATAGTCGCAACTGTTTTCAAAGCGATGAGAAGATCCAAAACAAATGAACGATTTTTGATGTAGTAGATATCGTATTGCATTTTTTGGCGCGCGTCTTCAACAGACGCGTCATTTTTCATGTTGACCTGCGCCCAACCGGTGATGCCGGGTGTGGCGAGAAGCCGCATCTCATAGAACGGTATTCTTTGTTTGAGTTCCTCTACATACTCCGGCCGTTCCGGCCGCGGCCCGATAAAAGACATCTCGCCGCGGAAAATATTGATAATCTGCGGAAGTTCATCAAGATAGCTTTTGCGCAAAAACGTCCCGACCCGAGTACAACGCGGGTCGCCGCCGTCACCATTGCTGTTATCTTTGAGCCCGCCAAAAGATTGCGCATTTTCCACCATGGAACGGAATTTGATAAGTTCAAAAACGCGGCCGTGCCGTCCAATCCTTTTCTGCCGAAAGAGTATTGCCCCCGGAGAATCGAATTTGATCGCGAACGCAATCATCGGAAACAGTAAAGCTCCGCCGACAAGAGTAATCGCGGCAAGCGTTACGTCAAGAAGCCGCTTGAAGAATTCATACGGCGGCTTGCGGATGCCGATCAGGTTTTCAAGAAACCACATCTCCTCAATGAGCGACAGCGGAATCTTGCCGGTGAGCATTTCATGGAATGCCGGAAATTCCACGACCGCAATTCCCGCGGGAATCAATTGATAGAGCATATTCACAAGAGCGCGATCTTCTTTCGCGCCCCGCGATATAACGATGATGTCCGCGCCCATTTTTTTGATCTGCGGAGTCAAATTTTCCGCACCGAGTTCATAATGAGGAATTTCCGGGATAAGCGCGGGCGGGCGCGTCCCCGCGGATATGAGCGCCGCGGGGTGATGTGCGAGATGAGGATTTTGATAGAGATATCGCGCGAGCGCGATATGTTCTTTGTGTTCGCCGACAAGGACGACACGGGATGAGAGCGCCGAGACGGTGATATACGCAAAGACATAACGCCAAAGAAAAATAAGACCCATCGCGAGACCCGCGGTGATGGCAAGATTACGGCGCGGCTCGATCGTGAGAGGAAAAAGATAGAAGACAGCAACCGCAATCACGACGTTAATCGCCATGGTGCGGGCCAGCCGATAGAAAAATACTTTAAGACGCTTGAATGAACGCAGTTCATAAAACCCCGAAGCGCCAAAGGCGAGAAGCCAGAAAAGAAAAACGGGAGTAAACGCGGTAAGGTGCAGACGCGCGATTCTCGGGGTGGGCGCGACGCCGTGGTAACGGATAAAAAGCGTCCAAAAAAGCGCGGCATAGAAAAGTATCACGTCGCCGAATGCAAGAAGAAGCGTTTTTTTACTGAATTTTGTTTGCCAGCTGATCATAGAGATGTATCGTTGAAGCAAGCATCTTATCAAGCGTGAAGTGCGCGCGGTACCGCGCCTGCGCATTTTTGCCGAACTGCAGCTCTGTTTCTCTATCTTTGATTAATCCTAGGATCGCGTCTGCAAGCCGATGCGGGTCTCTCGGCGGCACAAGAAATCCGGTTTTTCCGTGATTGATGAGATCAGGAATCCCCCCGACGGCGGTTGCGATAATAGGGATACCGGCGGCCATTGCTTCAAGAATCGCGTAGGGCAGTCCTTCTTTGACCGAAGGGAATACAAAACAATCCATTGCGTTCAAGAACCGTGCCCCATCAGGAAGCGCGCCGGCAAGGAAGATATGCTCACTAAGTCCGTATCGGGCGATGAGGCGC
Source organism: uncultured Candidatus Saccharibacteria bacterium (assembly GCA_964361495.1). Taxonomy (GTDB): domain Bacteria; phylum Patescibacteriota; class Minisyncoccia; order Sungbacterales; family HO2-52-23; genus CAYFJB01. The sequence continues at coordinate 16,563 of CAYIAH010000001.1, forward strand.
CGAAGAAGCATTTGGTCCTCGCCCTCGCCGATGATGAGCGCTTTGAACTTCAGATTTTTTGTTTTCTCACGAAGTTCGCGAATCGCCTCGATGAGATACATGAGGCCTTTGTTTTTCGTGAGCTCGGCAATCGTGCCAAAAAGGACTGTATCATTGCTGATTTCTTGTCTCACATATGAAGCGAGGAATGCGCGCGCTTCCGTGCGCGAGAAGAACGCCGGCGGGGCCATCCCGTTGAAGATAAGCGCGCATTTTTTGGAGCGGATAAACCGTTCCGCTTGCCGCGCGTCAGCGCGGTTTATCAGAATAATCTTGTCATGAAAAAATGACGCGCACCAGCTTGCAAGAAAAATAAGCGCGCGGATGAACCACGGACGGTTTTCATTAAAACCCCAACCGTGAACCGTGAAGATAATATAAGGCGCGCGGGTGAACTGGAGCAGGCGATAGAGACCCGCCGCCGCCACGCCCAGAATCCCGATTTTCGTGCTGTTCAAATGGATGATATCCGGTTTCTCGGCGCGGATGATATTGAAAAGCGAATACCCTGCCTTTATTTCTTTAAACATTCTGACATCGCGGTCAAGCCCCGGTATAAAAAAGGTTCGTATGCCCGCTTCTTTGAGTTTTTGAAAAAGCGGCCCGTTGCCGCCTGCCGCTACCGCGATTTGAAAACGTTCTTTCGGAAGATGGGTGGCGAGATCGTATACATATTTTTGCGCGCCGCCCCAGGCCGATTTTGTGATGATATAAAGGATTTTTCTGGGTGACAATCCCATACAGCATACAACGCCGCGGATCGCGGTTGAGTCGCCCCTTGTGGATAAGATGCGCTTGACTTTTTATTGAAGATTTGTTACCAGTGTTTATGTGAGTGTTTTCTGACATTACGTCAGAACTTCAAATTTGTCCGGCATAGAACCCCTTCAACGGGGTTTTATGCTTTTTGGATGGGCTTTTCTCAACCTTCGCGATACGAAATCTCTCGTAGTTTATGGTGATATTTTTTTGCAAAGCGGTGCGATTCATCACGGACGCGCTGAAGGAAATGCATAACGGGACGGGGAAGGGCGCGAAGACGAATAGGAGCCGCTTTCTCGGAGAGATAGAGCTCTTCTTCCTTTTTTGCAAGCGCGGCGAGCGCGATTCCCGGACTCGCCTTCGTACTGCGAAGCGCCCGGAACGCCGCATTGAGCTGCGGTTTTCCCCCGTCAATGAGTATTAGTTCCGGATACCGCCACTCATGATGAGCGATCCTTCGACGAAGCACTTCTTGAAGCATTTCTACATCATTGGACCCGCTCACGGTTTTAATTTTAAATTTCCTATATGCTGATTTTACGGGCGCACCGTTGATAAATACCGACATTGATCCGGTTGCCGCCGTGCCGGAGATATTTGAAATATCGTATCCTTCCACGCGCGAGATGCGTTCTCTTGCAAGGAGAGCGCGAAGGATTCGTTCAATTTTATGCCAGCGCATTTCATTTTTCAAGACGGGTGCGGACGCGAGCGTGCGGCGATGCGCGAATATATTTTTGACTCCCGCGAGCTCGTCGCGAAGAATTGCCGCGCGCTCAAAATTCTTATCTGCCGAAGCGCGGCGCATCATACGCGCGAGTACGGCCATGAGCGCTGTACTCTTTCCGTTGAGGATTGCAACGATGTTTTTGATATTTTGCTGATATTCATACGATTTCAACTTTGGTACTTGTCCATATGTACGCATACAGCATATCCCCGGACAGCGTTGTATTTGCGTGTTAAGGCACGGTCGCGTATGGACGGTTTTACACGTGCAGTAGGGAAATATCCGCCGAAGAAGTCTGAGCGCGACTTTCAGTTCTCGGCCGGAGGTGAAAGGGCCGATATTTTTTGAATCCGCGGAGCTCGTTGCGGACTCGTGCGTCACATAAATTCTCGGAAATTCTTCGCGGGTGACCGCAACAAAGAAATAATTGATGTCGCTTCGCATGACGACATTGAACGGCGGCTGGTATTTTTTAATGAGCCGGGCCTCTTGCACAAGCGCCTCTATTTCAGACGCGGTTTCAATCCATTCAAGACGGGTGGCGCGCTGCAGAAGTTCGCGGGTTTTCCGGCTTGTCGAGGCGCGAAAATATGATGCCACGCGGGTATGTAAATTCGCCGCCTTGCCCACATAGAGCGGCTGATGGTTCATTTTGAAAATATAGACGCCGGGACCCCGAGGGATCGCATCCCGCCGCAGGCCCGCGCGTATAAGAACAGTTGTTTTTCGGCCCATTTTCCTTTATACTATAACGCCATGACGCGCGCTCATGATACTCATATCCGCATCCGCGGAGCAAGAGTCCATAATCTCAAAAATATCAATGTTGATATCCCGAAGAATAAACTCGTGGTGATCACGGGTCTTTCCGGTTCCGGAAAATCATCTCTTGCCTTTGATACGATTTACGCCGAAGCGGAACGCCGTTACGTGGAGTCATTGTCCAGTTACGCGCGCCAATTCCTTGGCCTCAAGGATAAACCCGACGTGGAATCCATCGAGGGGCTCTCGCCCGCAATTTCCATTGACCAAAAATCAGTCTCAAAAAATCCGCGCTCGACCGTCGCGACGATTACGGAAATATATGATTACCTGCGAATTCTTTTTGCGCGTATCGGCGCGCCCCATTGTCCCCAGTGCGCGGCACCCGTCGGAAAACAGACGGTTGATGAAATCGTCGAGACGCTTGTCCGCCTTCCCTCTCGCCAAAAAGTATTGCTTCTCGCGCCGTTCATTTCCGGAAAGAAAGGAGAACATAAGGGCGTTCTTGAAGAAATCTCACGGGCGGGGTTCTTGAGCGTGCGCATTGATGGAACATATATACTCCTTGACGAGGCGCGCGAGCGGTCATTTGATAAAAACAAAAAACACTCTATTGATGTCGTGGTTGACCGCTATACGACCGGCCGCGATATTGAGCGCTCACGCATCCGTGATTCGGTGGAGACGGCGCTTAAAATCAGCAAGGGGGTATTGATCGTCAGCCACGGGACAGAGAAGAGCCCCGATCGCGATCGCGCCACAGCGGATAGGATGTTTTCCGAAAAGTTCGTCTGCAGGACGTGCGGTATTAATTTTCCCGAAATCGAGCCGCGCACGTTTTCATTCAACAGTCCGTATGGCGCCTGCCCCAATTGCACGGGCCTTGGCGCAACCCTCGAAATTGATCCGGCGTTCGTCATTCCGAATCGGCGCCTTTCTCTTGCAGAGGGTGCAATACGGCCATGGGCCTCGGCATCGCACCGGCTCGGGCGTCAAAGCTGGTACTGGTGGATGCTTTCCGATCTTGCCGACCGATACGGATTTTCTCTTAATGCGCCTGTTGAAAAACTATCCGATGAGATGATCCAAATTATTCTTTTCGGAGAAGCCCGCGCGCCCGCGGGAAAAGACGCCGCCGGAGCAAAGGGTTCTTTTGAAGGCGTGATCCAGAATCTCATGCGGCGGTGGAAAGAAACCGATTCTGATTTTACCCGCGCCGAAATTGAGAAATACATGGAGATTAAAGTATGCCCGTCCTGCCGCGGCGCAAGGCTTCGTCCGGAAGCGCTCGCGGTAAAAATCGGCAGCGAGAATATCGCATCGGTTGTCAATCGCACCGTCGAGAGCGCGCATGCTTTTTTTGAAGAGCTTAGTGCGGGGCGCGCGGTGAAACTCGGCACGGGCCAACTGAAGATAGCGCTTCCCTTGATCAAAGAAATCGTGAAGCGCCTCACGTTTCTTTCTGATGTCGGGCTTGAGTACCTCGCGCTTTCGCGCGAATCAACGACGCTCTCGGGCGGCGAGGCGCAGCGGATTCAACTTGCCACGCAATTGGGATCCCGCCTCACCGGAATTTTATATATTTTGGATGAGCCGTCCGTTGGTCTGCATGCGCATGATCATGCGCGCCTCATCGCGACGCTCAAAAGCCTGCGCGATATCGGCAATACCGTGATTGTCGTGGAACATGATGCCCAGACCATGCGTGAAGCGGATTGGATCATTGATCTCGGGCCCGGCGCGGGGAAACATGGCGGAAAGGTGCTGTTTAGCGGGACGCCCCGCGCATTACTGAACGCGGGAACGCCGACGGGAGAGTATCTTTCAGGGAGAAAAATCATAGGGAGCACGGGAACGGATTCAGAAGCGAACATCGCCAAGAGAAAAAATGAAGACCGCATCATCGTACGCGGCGCATCGCAACATAATCTAAAAAATATCGATGTCGCGATCCCGCTCGGGCAATTCGTATGCGTCTCCGGCGTCTCGGGATCGGGTAAGTCAACGCTCGTGAATGACATCCTTGCAAAAGCTCTCCTCGCGCGTCTCCATGGCGCGCATACGATTCCGGGGGCCCATCGCGCAATTGAGGGTGTGGAGCATCTCAATAAAACGGTCGTGGTGGATCAGTCGCCCATCGGCCGCACGCCGCGATCAAACCCCGCAACCTACACGGGCGCATTCGGATTCATCCGCGGGCTCTTTGCGGCGACTATTGAGGCGCGTGCGCGCGGGTATGGCGCGGGACGATTCAGTTTTAATGTAAAAGGGGGGCGGTGCGAGGCGTGCGAAGGACAAGGAGTGAAAAAAATTGAGATGTATTTTCTCCCTGATGTGTATATTGAATGCGCGGAGTGCCGCGGCAAACGCTACAATCGCGAGGCGCTTGAAATTGAATATCAAGGAAAAAATATCGCCGACGTATTGGCGATGTCCATTGACGAAGCATTGGAATTTTTTGGTCCGTTGCCAGCGATCCGCAGCCGTTTCGAAACCCTGCATAATGTGGGGCTCGGCTATATGCAGGTCGGTCAGCCCGCGCCAACGCTCTCGGGCGGCGAGGCGCAGCGCGTGAAGCTCGCAACGGAACTCGCGCGGCGCGATACAGGAAAAACGCTCTATATTCTTGATGAGCCGACGACCGGACTTCATTTTGAAGACATCCGGCGGCTTCTCGGAGTGCTCAAAGAGCTCGTGGCGCGGGGAAACACGGTCGTGGTCATTGAACATCAGCTGGATATTCTCGGCAATGCCGACTGGATTATTGATCTTGGACCGGGCGGGGGATCGCGCGGCGGAGAAATTATTGGAGAAGGGCCTCCTCGCGCACTCGCAAGAATAAAACGATCATACACGGGACAGTGGTTATCAAAGATAATATAAATAAATCACGACGACGCGCCGCCCCATAGTTATTTCACTATAGTTCGAGCGTATACACGCCGCGTTCGTCCTCCAGAAAAATCATTCGCGGAGTTTCGGGAAACGTGAATACTTTTTGAAACTTTTGAGCGGCAATCTGCACGGTATACGGCTCCGCGCGCCGATCAATATCGGTGAAAAAAACGCCGTCGCCCGTGACAAACACGACGTGCCGGTCCGTATCATAAAACCATGCGGCGTCAATTATTTTTTTAGGCGATTCAATAATAGTCCCGCCGATGCCCTCTCTTTCAGAAAGTCCCTCGGGACTTTTTTTGAGCACCGCGACTTCAAGTTCTTGCTCGCGAATAAGAAGAAGTTTTTCTTCCTGCTCGTCAAAGAGCGCATTTTTGACGCCTCCGGTGAGCGGTTCTAGACGCGGCTGTTCAGCTTCCTCAAGGAGATATAAGCCGCCGAGCGAATCAATAATCGCGGCGGTACGCTCTTCGGAAGATGCAATGAAACGGACGGGCTCTTTCTCCAGATAAAATCCGGGCCTGCCGAGAATTTCGAGTGCGCGGGAAGCGAGTGCGAGACGCGCAAGAAATCCATTGCGGTCAACAAAAAGGATTAGGCCTTCATTCATTACCGCAAAAGAATGAACATTGCGGGCAATGATTTCCGTCGTCGTGCCGACCGCGTAGAGAAGCTCATTTTTCGCATTCAAGTGAAGGGGCGCATTCTTTTGTGATTCTTTGCGCCGCGCAATGCGCGCTTGATCTTCGGGTGCGGCCGTCGTGATGTGGACCCCGCGGGGAACCAGCATGACGTTACGGAATTCAGTCACCACTCCGGGTATCACCAAAATCTTTTTCCCCCATGAATGATAACCCTCTTTTGCGATCCTCACGCGGTGCATACCGGGTTCCACATCGGTGATGAGCGCATTGCCGGAAAAGAGTGACGTTTCTTTCACGGTAAGATCGTCAAGCGCAATCGTGAGTCCTCCAGTTTTTGATTTGACAAAAATGCCGCCGCGTTGCTCGAAGACGCGCGTATGAATGTTGAATGAATAGCCGAGCGCATAGACGACGACGAAAGGCGACGAGAAAAGAAAGACCGCGATAAAGAAATAAAAAAGTATCCGCCTGACCGTCAGGGTCAAATGAATCATACGATCACCTTAACAAAAATGTGTCAACTTGAAAAGGATTGAACCTTAGCCCACTCTAGGGAGTATAGGATTATGACGTCAGAATATTTTGTTATCCGCGGCGGTCGGGCTCTCGACGGTTCCGTGCGCATACGAGGGTCAAAAAACGCGGCATCAAAAATGATGCTTGCTTCTTTGCTCACGAATAAGCCATGCGTGATCCAAAACATTCCGTTCTCTCTTGAAATTGACATTGCGGCCGAATTGTGCGGACGCGCAGGAAGCGCAGTGACTTTTGATCGGGAGGCGCATGCATGCACACTTCACGCGTCGTCCATCACGACCTCGCAGATTCCGGAGCTCTCCCGAAGGAATCGAATTCCGATTCTTGCGATCGGGCCTCTTCTGCATCGAACCGGACAGGTGGAAATTCCTTTTCTCGGAGGGGATCCGATCGGTCACCGTCCCATTGATTTTCATCTTGAGGCGTTGAACCGCATGGGTGTGCGCATTGAGCGGAGGGAACATTCATATTATGCCGAGGCCGATGAAATTCGTGGCGCGGACATAACCCTTCCTTTTCCGTCAGTGGGCGCGACGGAAAACATCCTTCTTACCGCCGTATGCGCGAGCGGCCGCACCGTGATTGGAAATGCCGCCGTTGAGCCAGAGGTGATAAATTTGATTAATATGCTTACTGCAATGGGCGCAGACATTCACTATGACGCGGCCCAACGCCGTATTGAAATTCAGGGCGTGAGAAATCTTGAAGGGGCGGTGGCGCGCGCCGTCCCCGACCGAAATGAAGCAGTGTCATTTGTTTCGGCAGCACTCGCGACGAAAGGGAGTCTTAATCTGTATGAAACCGAACCGGCGCATTTCACCGCATTTCTCGCGGCTCTTGAGGCATGGGGCGCATCATATACCATTCACAGTTGGGGGCTTCGTTTCAAATGCGGCCTCGCGCAACGGCCTGTTTCAATTGAAACCGCTCCCCATCCGAGCTTCATGACGGACTGGCAGCAGCCGTTTTCGGTTCTCCTCACGCAGGCGAACGGGACTTCGCGCGTTCATGAAACCGTCTACGAAGACCGGTTTGGGTACGCAAAGGATCTCAACCGTATGGGAGCGGTCATTTCCGTGTCTGATGAGTGTCTTGGCAACACCGCATGTCGTTTCAACGGTCAAACATTCAACCATAGCGCACGGATTACGGGACCGACGAAGCTCATGGGCGCTGACATCCACATCACTGACATCCGTGCGGGAATGGCGCATGTGATAGCGGCGCTCGCGGCAGAAGGAGAATCACTTATCTCGGGAGTGGAGCATCTTGATAGGGGATATGAAAAAATTGATGAGCGGCTAAAAGAATTGGGCGCGGATATCAAACGAATTTCTAATTGACCTACTTTCCAATAGCGGGTCTTCGTGAATTGAGATTTGATTAGACCAATTAGAAATTAGGTTAATTAGAAATTGATCCTTATGTTTATCCGTAAAATTGGCATTGATCTTGGCACCGCAAATACGCTCGTGTTTGTGCCTAAAAAGGGAGTGGTGGTCAACGAACCGTCGGTTGTTGCGGTTGCGCGCGATGACAATCGCGTGCTTGCGGTAGGGAATGAAGCGCGGGAAATGGTCGGGAGAACGCCGGATAGTATCATTGCCTACCGTCCGCTCAAGGACGGCGTCATTGCGGACTATCGCGTCACCGAAGCGATGCTGCGCTATTTTATCAACAAGGTGAGCGGCCGCTTCAAACTTTTCCGTCCCGAAGTGATGACTTCGGTTCCGGCGGGCGTGACCTCAACGGAACGAAGAGCTGTCATTGAGGCAACGGTCCAAGCAGGAGCAAAGGCCGCGTATGTAGTGAAAGAACCGGTGCTTGCGGCAATCGGGGCAGGAATCCCAATCAATGAACCCGCCGGACACATGATCGTAGACATCGGCGGCGGGACCTCCGACATCGCGGTGATTTCTCTGGGCGGAATTGTTGCGGCAACATCGGTCAAAGTCGCGGGCAACAGATTTGATCAGGCAATTGCCGAGTATATCAAGAAAAATTACAACCTTGCGGTGGGAGATCGCACCGCCGAGGAAGTTAAAATCAAAATCGGGTCCGCAGTCGCGCTTGACGATGAGACGCTTTTTATGGAGATCAAAGGGCGTGATCTTATGAGCGGATTGCCGAAAATCGTCGAAATTCATTCCGCGGAAGTTACCGAAGCGATTGCCGACGAACTTGATGAAGTGGTGCGGGCAATAAAGTCGGTGCTTCACGAAACGCCGCCAGAGCTTGCCGCGGACATCATGGATAAGGGGATTGTGCTGACCGGCGGCGGCGCGCTTCTGCGCGCCATTGATAAACTTGTCCTTCAAGAAACGGGTGTTCCCGCGCATATCGCCGAGGAGCCGCTCTTATGCGTTGCCAAAGGAACGGGAATCGTCTTGGAACATCTTGACATATATAAAAGAAGTATCATGTCAAAAAGATAAATTTATATGATTATCGGTCATGAAAGACAATGTACGTATCTTGAAGACGCGCATCGGCGGGGACGAATGCCGCACGCCTATCTTTTTTATGGACCGGAGCACATAGGGAAATTCACTGTCGCGAAAGAGTATGCGGCGCGTTTTCAGGAGATTGAAGTTATTGCGCCCGAACCCGGGAAAGAACTTTCGATTGCGGCGATTCGGGAGCTGAAACGCGTGTGCGCGTTCGCGCCCCGCGCGAATCAGGAGCGGCTTTTCATTATTGACGAGGCGCAACGTCTCACAAGGGAGGCGGGGAATGCGTTTCTTAAACTTCTTGAAGAACCCGGAAAACACACGGTTTTTATTCTCGTCACACCCGCTCTTGATATGATTTTGCCGACCATTATTTCGCGCGCATGCCCGCTTCGCTTCTCACTTGTGCAGGAGCGCGCTCTTGATGACTTTCTCGTTCGTGAAAAAATTGACGCGCCGCGTCGTGATGAACTCCGCGCGTTTGCCCGAGGCAGACCCGGAATTCTTATACGTCTTATCTCTGACAAAGAATATTTCGAACGGGAAACACAACTAAAAAAAGAGGTCACCGGAATCCTCACGCGGCGCGCCTATCCGGAGGCGTTTCTTCTTGCCCAGCGCACGGCAAGCGACGATGATCTTCGCCGCCGTGCGATTGAGTATACGATCTCTCTCGTTCGCGACGCATGCCGCACGGGAGACGGTCTTCAGAAAAAAAATAAAGTCCGCGCGCTCAAAGAAATCCATCGCATCATGGCGTCAATCGAAACGACCAACGTGAACCCTCGTCTTGCGATGGACGCCCTCTTTATCGAAGCGCTCAAGACGACCTAAAATACTCATGTTTTTGAAACTTCTGCTCGCGGCAGCGGTCCTTTTTATATTTTTTGTGGTGATTTTCCCATTGACGCTTTCGCTTGCCGGCGCGCCGATCGTTTCTTTGCAAGACGCGTTCGTTCCCGCAACAGAGACACAAGCGAACCTCTGGCGCTCGGGAGACAATGGAGCCACATGGATGCCAATAGGTATTCCGGGTGAAAAGAAAAAAGAATCGGGGCGCCCGATTCTCGATCTTGCCTTCCACCCTCGTGATTCTGCTATACTATATGCAGGAACACGCAGAGGCTTGTGGAAAAGCGGCGATGAAGGAAAATCATGGCAACGCATCAATGACGAAAAACATTTTTTGGGCAAAAAGAGCGACGTCTCGCGAGTGATTATTACTCCCGCGAAACCCGCGACGATTCATCTCGCGATCTATGAAAAACGGCGGGGACATGTTTTAAAAAGCATTGATGACGGACGGACATTTGAAGAACTCTATTTTACGACAACCGAAGGCGTGCGAATATCGGCGTTGGAGGTAAAGCGAGGCGACTCGCCCGGGATTTTCTTTGCGACAAGCGACGGAGGGCTTTTTGAATCAAATGATCGCGGCGCATCGTGGCGGGCTATCCGGCGGTTTGACAATCCGGTCGTTCATATCTATGCAGAGAGTGACATATACGAACTCATGGTGATGACGCAGCACGGGGAGATTTTCGGACTGCCGCATCATCGGATGCGCTGGGAAGCGATCACGCCTGCTCGCGGGGCTATGGAAGACACAGAACTTCTTGCCGCGGGAATGGGATGGACGATTTTTTCACGCGGGGCATTTTTAACGGGAATGCCGCTCTTTGAACGCAATTCGCGTGACCGCAATACATTCTATTACGGTTCAAGAAGTGCGGTATATCAATCCTCTGACAGCGGGCGGTCGTGGCATACCATGGACCTTCTTCTCTCGCCCTACGAATTTCCGGTATACGCGCTTGCAGCCGATCCGCGAACAGACGGACATCTCATTCTTGCGGCACATGGAAATCTGCATAAAACGATCGACGGAGGGAAAAATTGGGGGGCGGCGACATTTCCTTCGGGCGAGCGCATTACCAAACTATTCATGCATCCCCTTCGGGAAAAAGTCATATTTGCGGCAGTGCACTGAAAAATAAATCGGATATCATTACTATATATACTATGGAGTTTGCCCAAAAATTGGAACGAATTCTTAATGAATTTTCCCGCGAACTTACGTTGCTTCGCACGGCGCGCGCAACGCCCGCGCTTGTCGAAGATCTCGAAGTTGAACAGTATGGTTCGAAAGTGCCGCTTAAAACAATCGCGTCAATCTCGAATCCAGAGCCTCGGGCTCTCGTCATAAAACCGTGGGATAAAAGTACGATACCCGCGATTGAACAAGCGATTCTGCGTTCTCCCGTCGGTTTAAATCCCATCACTGATCGAGAAGCGATTCGCCTTTCAATTCCGCCGCTCACCGAAGAACGACGCAGAGAGCTCGCGAAACTTCTCGGACGGCGGGCTGAGGACGCGCGAATCAAGATCAGACAAATTCGCGAAGATGAATTAAGGGAGCTTGATCGTCTTTACAAAGCGAAGGAAATTTCTGAAGATGAAAAGTTCAGACGCAAGAACGAACTTCAAAAAAAAGTTGACGAAGCGAATCGAAAGATTCTTGAAACGGCGGCGCATAAAGAGAAAGAAATCGCGGCGGTATAGCATAGTGACACACGATATACTTATCAGCGGCATAAGTCGGCTCGGATTACGCCCTGGAAACTCGGTTTTCGGATACTGATTCCGAGTAGAACCCATCTCAAAATTCCATTTCGCCTCCGCGACGCGATTTTTGAGATTGAGTTCTCAACAAACATCATTACTCTCCTTATTGTCATTATTTTAATCAGCGTTCTCATTTTGATCCATGAATGGGGACATTTCTATGCGGCGCGGCGGCTTGGCGTGCGGGTTGAAGAATTTGGTTTTGGTTTTCCGCCGCGGATATTTTCGCGCATCAAAAAGGGCGTGCGCTACTCGCTGAATCTCTTGCCGTTCGGGGGGTTCGTAAAAATTTTCGGAGAACACGGCGAAGGTGAAGGCGAGCGCGCAAGCTTCACTTCGCGTCCCGCATGGCAGCGATTTGTCATTCTTGCTGCGGGCGTCGGGATGAATTTTGTGCTTGCATGGCTCCTCTTTTCTTTTGGCGCGGCTATCGGGGTTCCAGCGGCGGAAGATGAAAAAAACAGCGCGGCGCCCGTTTCCATCATTGATATTGCCTCCAATTCTCCCGCAGCTGCGGCAGGACTTCGTTTTGGAGACGAAATCATTGAGCTGCGCGCGCCGGAAGTGACACTTCGTATTATCTCGGAAAAAGATGTGCGCGATTTTGTTGATGCCTATCGCGGAGAAGAAATTATACTCGTTGTCCGCCGCAGCAAAGAAACACGGGAGGTCGCGCTTACCCCGCGCGCATCGTTTCCGCCGGGAGAAGGGCCGATCGGCATTGCAATGGCGCGGCTCGTGATCCGCCGCGTGCCGTGGTATCGGGCGCCATGGGACGGCGCGCTCGCCGTGGCCGAGAGCACCCGCGCAATTGTATTTGGTTTCGGTTCAGTCATCCGCGATCTCGCGACCCACGGAAAAACCGCGATGGCAATATCGGGCCCTGTCGGGATTTTCTTTTTTGCCCACGATACCTTTGGTTTGGGCGCCGCGTATATCATGCAGTTTGCGGCGATGCTCTCCATTAACCTCGCAATTCTTAACTTTCTGCCGATTCCCGCGCTCGATGGAGGAAGAGTTCTTTTTCTTTTGATTGAAAAAGCGAAGGGACGAAAGATCAATCCCCGCGTCGAAAATATTATCCACGGCATCGGTTTTGCGCTGCTTCTCTTCCTCATGGTTTTGGTCACGTATCGCGATATCGTGAAGATTTTTTAATTTAGTGGTATACTGCCTCTATGCATCAGGTCACCATATTTACCACGCCAACCTGCGTGTACTGCACGAGGGCAAAAGAATTTTTTAAAAAGAATAATATCGCCTATCAAGAGCGGGATGTTGCCGCGGACCAGAAGGCGCGCCAAGACATGATTACGCGCTCCGGCCAGATGGGCGTGCCGGTGATTGACGTGGACGGCAAGCTCATCATCGGTTTTGATCAAACGCGACTGAAAGAAGCGCTCAACATTAAAGTTTAAACATTTAATTTCATGGCCACACGCATCGCCATTAACGGATTTGGACGGGTCGGCCGTTCTTTTCTTCGGGAAACATTTGATCTTCCCGAGTTCACTATTGTTGCGGTCAATGATATTGCGCCTCCTGAAACACTTGCATACGTCCTGAAATACGACTCGGTCTACGGCAGATACCGGCATTCTGTATCGTGGGGCGAAAACAAACTTATCATAGGGGATAAGGAAGTGGCGGTATTTGAGGAAAAGGATCCCGCAAAGCTTCCGTGGAAACAACTTGGAGTGGATATCGTTATTGAATCCACCGGTAAATTCGCATCCGGAGAAAAAGCAAAGCCGCATCTTGATGCGGGCGCGAAGCGTGTCGTCATCACGGCGCCCGCATCCGATGGCGTCACCACCGCATTGATCGGTGTCAATGACGATCGGTTCGCCACTGCAGGCGCAATAACCTGCAATGCTTCATGCACCACAAACTCCGCGGCACCCGTGCTTGCGGTTATGCATGAAGCGCTGGGAATCAAAAAGGCGAGCATGATCACTGTGCACGCGTATACCGCAAGCCAGCGGGCAGTGGATGAGATTGACGCGCGAGACCGGCGCCGCGGGAGGGCCGCAGCAGTCAATATCGTCCCCTCCACGACCGGTGCGGCTGAAGCGGTTATCCAGGCGCTGCCCGAATTAAAGGGGAAATTCGATGCGGCGGCAGTCCGCGTGCCAACCGTGATCGGATCCTTGAGTATTATCTCGGTAGCGGTGAATCGCGTGATTTCGCGTGATGAACTGCATGAGATATTTGAAGCCGCCGCGGCAACGCCGCGATGGCAAAAAATCCTCAAGGTCACAAAAGATGAACTGGTCTCAACTGATATTATCGGCGAACCGTACGGCGCAATAGTTGACCTCACGCTCACGAAAATTGTTGACGGCGACTTTGTGACGTTATTCTCATGGTATGACAACGAAGCGGGATACACGGCAACACTCATTGAACATGTACGGAGAGTCGTGATGCATCTATAAATTTTTTCCGTTGTGTCTCATTATATTCACGATGAAAAAATAAAAGAGCTTGAGGAGGTGGCGAATAAGATTCGCGAAAGCGTGATTGAGTCACTCGTCGCCGCGGGTTCGGGACACACGGCAGGGCCTCTGGGCATGGCGGATATTTTTGCGGCGCTGTATTTTCATATTCTTAACCATGATCCAAAAAATCCGGAGTGGCCGGAGCGCGACCGCCTCATTTTATCAAACGGGCATATTTGTCCGGTGCGCTACGCCGCCATGGCGCATGCGGGATATTTTCCTATCGAGGAACTCCAGACGCTCCGGAAACTGGGCTCCAGATTGCAAGGGCATCCTGAACGCGAGCGGCTTCCGGGCATAGAGACGACATCAGGGCCGCTTGGATCCGGTTTGGGGCAAGCCGCCGGCTACGCATACGGGACGCGCATGGACGGGAAAAAATTCCGCGTGTACTGCATCATGTCCGACGGGGAACAGCAGGCGGGTAATACATGGGAAGCGGCAATGTTCGCGGGCAACAATAAATTAAATAATCTTACCGCGCTCATTGACCGCAACAACATCCAGATTAACGGCATGACCGAGAATGTGATGCCGCTCGAACCCCTCCGCGCCAAGTACGAGGCATTTAATTGGCATGTACTCGAAATTGACGGGCACAATATCGAACATATTGTTGACGCGGTCGAAGAGGCGAAAGCCGTGTATGAAAAACCGACAGTCATCATTGCGCATACGATTCCGGGCAAAGGAGTGAAGGAAATAGAATTTGACTATGCGTGGCACGGCATTCCGCCAAATAAAGAACAGGCGAACAAATTCTTAGCGGAACTGCGCACCTTGGGAGGAAAAATAAAAAGCGAACATGAATAATCCGTTTTTAATAAAACCGGCGGAGCAAAAACCAACCCGCGACGGGTATGGCAAGGGGCTTGTTGCGGCTGGCGAGAAAGATAAGCGAGTCGTGGTTTTGTGCGCGGATCTCGCCGAATCAACGCGATCGCATTGGTTCAAAGAAAAGTTTCCGGATCGTTACATAGAATTGGGGGTTGCGGAACAAAATATGGCGACGGTCGCGGCAGGTCTTGCAAACTACGGAAAAATTCCTTTTATTTCTTCATATGCCGCTTTCAGTCCGGGCAGAAATAATGAGCAGATTCGGACGACCATTGCAATCAATAACCTTGGCGTAAAAATAGGTGGGGCGCATGCGGGAATTTCAGTCGGACCCGACGGCGCCACGCATCAGGCGCTTGAGGACGCGGGCATCATGCGCATGATGCCGCGGCTCACAGTCCTTGTGCCCTGTGACGCGATTGAAGCAGAAAAGGCGACGATTGCCGCCGCGTTTCATCCCGGACCCGTCTATATCCGTTTCGGCCGGGAGAAGTCGCCAGTATTCACCACGGCTGAAACACCGTTCGCCATCGGCAAAGCAGTCGTTTTCCGGGAAGGAAAAGATGTCTCAATTATCGGCTGCGGCATGCTTCTCTATAATGCGCTCACCGCCGCGGAACAGCTCGCCGGAGAGGGGATTGACGCAGAAGTGCTTAACAGTCCGACGCTCAAGCCGTTTGATACGGATACGATTGTCGCGAGCGTGAAAAAAACCGGCGCCGCAGTGACCGTTGAAGAACATCAAATCTATGGGGGACTGGGGTCTGCGGTTGCCGAGGTTCTTGCTCTGCATTTTCCCGCTCCCATGGAATTTGTCGGTGTGCGCGACCGATTCGGCGAATCGGGAAATCCGAGTGAACTGATTGAAGCGTTTGGTCTTGGCGTAAAGGATATTGCCGCCGCGGTGAAAAAGGTCATCGCAAGAAAAAAATAATGAGACAGGAATGGTTTCAATACTGCAAAAAGATTCATACGGACCAGAATATCTCGTGGAGATACATGATCCCTCGCTTGGTATGGAGGGGTTTCTTGTCATTGATAACACAGCGCTCGGGCCGGGCAAGGGCGGGATTCGCATGACCGAGGACGTAAGCGCGGAGGAGGTCGCGCGTCTTGCGCGCGCAATGACCTGGAAAAATGCGCTTGCGGGCATTCCTTTTGGTGGCGCGAAAGCGGGGATTCAATGGAATGCTTCAGAACAAAATGATGCCCACTCGGCATCTGCCCGCAAAAAAGAGTATGTACAAAGTTTTGCGCGGCGCATCGCGCCATTCATTCCAAAACTCTATATTGCGGGTCCTGATGTCAATAGCGGCGCTGAAGAAATGCGGTGGTTCGCGGAAGCGATAGGCAAATGGAACGCGGCAACCGGAAAACCGTCTGATTTCTGTTTCGTTGCCTCTTCGGGGAAAAAGAAGTGCGGCCTCCCGCATGAATTGGGGAGCACCGGTTTTGGAGTTGCGCATGCTGCTCGCGTTGCGCTGGAACTAAAAGGACTACCTATCAAAAAAGCGACGGCCGCCATTGAGGGCTACGGCAATGTGGGAAGCTTTGCTCATCAGTTCCTGCAGGAAATGGGGATTCGGGTGGTCGCCGCAGTCGACCGAAAAGGCGGCATCTACCATGATCCGGGACTGGACGCAAAATCGTTGCGATTTCTGAAAGCACAGGGAAAATCAGTCGCTGAATATCCCCATGGAAAAAAATTATCCCGCGACGATCTTTTTAATCTTGCGGTTGATGTCCTTATTCCCGCATCGGTCACGGATGTGATCACCGATGCGCATAAAAATAAAATCCAGGCAAAGATTATTGTCGAAGGAGCGAATATCCCCATGAAAGAGCACATTGAAGAACATCTTTGGAAACGAAAGGTACTCGTGGTACCCGACATTATCGCAAATGCAGGCGGCGTCATTTCTTCATATGCCGAATACCGGGGATACTCTCCAAAAAAAATGTTCGCATTGGTTGAAGAACGCATTGAAAAAGTGGTACGGGAAGTGCTTACAAAAAGTTTGCAGGAAGGCGTGAGCGCGCGGACTGCTGCTCTGGGTATCGCGCGTCTCCGGATTGAACGCGCGCGCGCCTAGAATTCATCTCGGAGAGAGAATCTCACGGCGCGCGAAGCGCGCACAGTTCTCCCTCCGAGTTCAATTTCGCATGTACGAAGCGATCAAAAATTTCTCCGCCCAATTTTTATTTGAGCCGAAAATTGAAAATGAAACCGAGCTTCCCGCCGCGACCCATTTTGTCGTCGCCGGCATGGGAGGATCGCATCTTGCCGCGGATCTTATCAACATACGTATTCCCGAATTGAAACTTGCCGTGCATCACGATTATGGACTGCCGCTGTTTGATAAGGATGCGTATAAAGAAAATCTTTTCATTGCCAGTTCATATTCCGGAAACACCGAAGAGACCCTTGACTCCTATGAGAAAGCGCGCGCGCAAGAATATGCGGTCGCGGCAATAAGCACTGGAGGAAAACTTCTTGACTATGCGAGAAGAGACCGTGTGCCGTTTATCCAACTGCCCGACACCGGCATCCAGCCGCGCGCAGCCCTCGGTTTCAGCACAAGGGCGTTGCTCAAATTATTCCGCGAGGATTCGGCGCTCCATGAGACGCGCTCACTTGGCGAACATCTGAAACCCGAAGAATTCGAAGAACAGGGAAAAGCGCTCGCCGAACGCCTCCGCGGGAAAATTCCGCTCATCTATACTTCGCGCCGCAACGCGCCGCTCGGATATGCATGGAAAATAAAATTCAATGAGACCGCCAAAATTCCCGCATTTTGCAACAATTTTCCCGAATTGAGTCATAACGAAATGACGGGGTTTGATCGGGCCGCCTCGACCCGCGACTTGTCAGAACGGATGTGTGTTATTATGCTGAAAGATGCCCGTGACGGGGAGAGAGTGCAAAAACGAATGGATATTACCGCGACAATGCTTCGCGAACGCGGCGTGTCGGTGGAAGCGCTTACCCTCAAAGAGGGGATCGGATTCTATACGATATTTTCCACGCTTTTAATTGCGGATTGGACATCGTATTACACCGCGCTCTACTATGGGGTCGAACCCGAAGAGGTGCCCATGGTCGAAGAACTTAAAAAACGAATCACCTTACATGGAACAGACACCAACTGAAATACAAAATCCAAATTCATCATCCGGCACGAAAGCGGAATTCAAAAAAACTCGCCACGATGAAGCGCGGCGCCGTAAAAACATGAAGGGAGCCGCTGTCGCGCTCATTATAGTATGCCTCGTCGGCGGCGCGATATACGGCGCTATTGCATACCGCCGCTCGCGGACAAAAAATCTTCCGGGAGTCGCCTTTGAAGAGCAGGGACGCGAACACGTGGGTCCCGGCCACCCGCATGCCTATAATTCCAACCCGCCGACTTCCGGACCGCATTTTACGAGTCCAATTGACTGGGGCGTGTATAAAGACGAGCTTCTCGACGAAGCGTTGATCCATAATCTTGAACACGGCGGCGTCTGGATTTCGTATCGCCCCGACATTGCCGAGGAACTCAAAAAGAAACTGGAGGGGTTCTATGCAGAGTTCGGAAGAAAGATTATCGTGACACCGCGCGCAAAGAATGACGCTGACGTGGCGCTCGCCGCATGGACGCGGCTTGACACATTCAGCGCTCGCGAATTTTCAGAAGAGCGCGTTCGGCGGTTCATCAAAGCGTTTCGAAATAAAGGCCCTGAATTTGTTCCATAAATAATTCCAATGTACGACGTCATCATCATCGGCGGGGGACCCGCCGGCAGCGCCGCAACGGTCTACGCGGCGCGCAAGAAACTGAAAACCGCCCTCATTACCGAATCATTCGGCGGCCAATCAATTGTATCCGACGATATTCAAAACTGGATTGGCGAACCGCACATCTCAGGTCTTGATCTTGCCCGAAAATTTGAGGCGCATATACGCGCGTATCCGGAGAATGTAGAGGTCAAGATGCCCGAAAAAGTAATTGAGGTGCGCTCAATCAAATGCAGTGCGGTTGATCGTATATGCGATTTTGAAGTCAAGACCGATCAGGGGAATACCTACCAAACAAAAACCGTTATTGTCGTCGCGGGCGCGCGGCGCAGAAAACTTAACGTGCCCGGAGAGGATCGTTTTAACGGCAAGGGCGTCGCGTACTGTTCAACATGCGATGCGCCGCTCTTTTCCGGAAAAAAAGTCGCCGTCGTCGGCGGCGGCAATGCGGGGCTTGAAGCGGTGCAGGATCTTTTTCCGTATGCCGCCGAGGTATACCTTCTGGAATATGGAGAAGCGCTCAAGGGAGATCCGGTCACCCAAGAAGAGATCAAAAAAAATCCAAAATTCAAAGGCATTATTTTCAACGCCCAAACCATTGAAGTGACCGGAAACCAGTTTATGAACGGCATAAAGTATCAAGATAAAAAAAGCGGGGAGGAAAAATTTCTTCCCGCGGACGGGGTCTTTGTAGAAATCGGTTCAGTGCCGAATTCCGAGATCGTGAAAAATCTTGTTGATCTGGATAAGTGGGGGCAGATTATTATTAACTCAAAGCACGCTTCCACCTCTCACCCCGGCATTTTTGCCGCAGGCGACATTACCGACGACCCCTATAAACAAAATAACATTTCGGCGGGGGACGCCGTAAAAGCGGCGCTCGCCGCCTATGCGTATCTGCTGAAACGAGAAAAACAAAGTCCCGTGGGGGGGTGAGAGCATTATCTCCTTGCGCCTCGCGGCGCGCGAAGCGCGAGGGTTTCCTCCTCCAAGATGAATCATGCCGCATATCGAAATTGCCGCAGAGCGACTCATTGAATTATTTGGAATGCCGATCACGAACACGCTCATTACGAGCTGGATCGTTGTCGGCTTCTTGGTGCTGTCGGCCGTTCTTTTTCAAAAGCGCGTCACGCGCGTCCCGAAGGGCGCGCAAAATATCGCAGAATTTTTTGTCGAGAAACTGCTCGGCCTCATGGAGGGGGTCATCGGATCGCGTGAAAAAGCAGAGCGCTATTTCCCGATTGTGGCAACTCTTTTTATTTTTATCCTCATATCCAACTGGTTTGGCATCTTTCCGGGGGTCGGCTCTTTGGGGCTCATCGAGGAACACGAGGGGCGCCCCGTGTTTGTGCCCCTTCTTCGTTCTGCGGCAAGCGATGTGAATACGACTTTGGCTCTCGCCGCGATCGCGGTCATCCTTATCAATCTCATGGGGATTGCAAGCGCGGGCGTGTGGCGATACGTGTCAAGATTTATCTCTTTCAAAGGCCCGATCGAGTTTTTTGTGGGCATACTTGAATTTATTTCGGAATTTGCTAAGATTATTTCATTCGCGTTCCGCCTGTTTGGCAACATATTTGCGGGAGAGGTATTGCTCGTGATTACCGCATTTCTTATTCCATACTTTGTGCCGATTCCATTTCTGATGCTTGAACTGTTTGTCGGGTTTATTCAGGCGCTTGTCTTCGCAATGCTCACCACCGTATTTATCAGCATTGCCACGGCGGAACATCATTAAAATTCGTCGAATCCGCGTTATCCGTTTACTACACTATACTATTATGGAGCAAGAAACCATAAAATTGCTTGCGACGGCCGGAGCGATCGTCGGCGGCACCACGGTGCCCGCGCTTGCCATTGCGCTTATCGGCAGCAAGGGATTGGAGGCGATCGGCCGGAATCCGGAAGCCGCGACGAAAGTGCAGACCGCAATGATTCTTGCGATCGCATTTGCCGAGGCAATCGCAATCTACGCCCTCGTGGTCGCGCTCATCATTAAATTCGTATAAGCCCGTAGGCGTCTGACCGAACGGGACTTTGATGGCTGAATTCATCCGTCATTTTGGTATTGATTGGAAACTCTTCCTCGCGCAGGCAGTGAATTTTTTTATACTCCTTTTTGTCCTGAAAAAATTTGCCTACGGCCCCATTCTTGAACTCTTCAGAAAAAGACGCACCGAAATTCAAGAGGGGATTGCCATGCGGCGCGAAGCTGAAAAACATCTTCGGGAGGTTGATTCTGAAAAACAAAAAATTCTTTCAAACGCGGAACGCGAGGCCATATCTCTTATAGATCATGCCCGCGAGACCGCAAAAAAGCAGCACCAAGAAATCGTTGCAGAGGCGGGAGCGAAAGCCGAGAGTATCCGCGCCCAGACAAAACACGCAATTCTCCAAGAACGCGCAGCAATGACCGCCGCCCTTTATGATGACGCAAAAGAGCTCGTGCGTCTCGGCGTTCAGCGCGTGCTTCAAAAAATTCCCGCGAAGAATCGTGATCAGATGCTCATTAAAGAGGCGCTCCGCGAATTGGAGAAAACCGTATGAAATATACCATCCGTCAGTATGCGGAGGCCCTGCGGTATTCTTTCCAAGATAAAACCGGCATGAAACGGCGCGCCGTTATAAAACGTTTTTTAGAGACGCTGCGGCATCATCAGAAAACCCATTGGCTCAAAGCAATTCTTCATGAAGCAGAAATGCAGGAGCGCGCGGCGCGCGGAATCAAAAAAATCATGATTATGTCCGCTTCGCCGCTGCCGAAGACCGTGCACAAAAAAATAGCTTCTCTTTTTTCAGGAAAGGCGCACATTGAAGAAAAAATCGCTCCCGAACTTTTTGCGGGCATTTCAATTTTTATTGATGAAGAGCTCCTTATTGACGCGAGCGCGCAAAACGCACTCCGACTGATGTTTAGGAAATAATAATGTGGATAATAAAAATCCGTCCCGATGGCTACCGAGACGGTTTTTTGTTTCCATAACGAAACCTTAAACGGACTCACCGCTCAATTGTTTGAGTCGCATGATTTGACGCATCAGCTCCTCGCGATCCCAAAAAAGTTGCTTACATATATCCGTGTCCGGTATGAGTCGCTCATCAGTGCATTCCATAAGTGCTACGAGAATCTGGAGTTTTCGTTGCACAACGGGGTCTGCGGGATGAAAGACGCGCACCTCCTCAAGCAATATCTCTGGATTAAGTTTTTCCATGCCAGCTGAAGTTTTTGCTTCCTCAAGCTGTTCAATGAGAAGGTCAAAATCTGCCGGATAGTAGGATTCAGTGAGTTCAAGCACTTCCTTTTTTTGTTCACCTTCGATCGCAAGAGAAAAATGCTCTAACAGAACATGATCGACAAATGCCTCACGTTCTTCGGGGGTTTCTGGCGCAAATACTGGATAATGGCGTCCCGCCCTTCCGGAACGCTTTATATCCGACTCAAGCTTGTCCGGTCGCGCCGTAATCAAAATCCAGCAGACACGCCCTTTATTTCTTTTATCTTCCATCATGCGCAAAATCTTTCCAAACAGCCGTTTATCAACTTCGTGTACCTCACGTCCACGCCCGCCCAGTTCCGTATCACCCTCGTCCACCATAATGATGACGCGGCCGATTGCTTCGATGATTTCTTCAATAATCTCCCAGATTCGTTCCGTCTCTCCGTACCACATGCTTCGAAGATTTTTGAGTCGCACCACATGCCAACCAGTCTCTTTTGCAAATGCTTTCATAATAAAGCTTTTGCCGCTGCCGTTTGGGCCCGGGACAAGAATACCGTGAGGAATTGCGGCTGTATTTCCTGATCGAAACAAAGCGGCGAGGCGCTTCAGATGCGCAACCAATCGTTTCTGGCCCACGATTCGTTGAAACCCGTAATCGGATTCAACAAATTCCACATAGCCGCCGATGGATTGTTCAAGGATCTCCCGTGCGCGTTCATGCGCGGCATCTCGAGTCAACGCCGGAGGATCACCCTTTTCGGTATCCGTGCGGAATGCCGCAGTGCGAAGAAATTGACGAATGTCGTATAGCGTAAGACCAGCTGTTGCTTCAGTAAGCTCGTCTGTGCTCGCTGCGACGCCGCTCTTCAACATATCTTCTGTGTAATGAACAAGAAATACTTTTCTCAACGCCGCATCCGGCCGCGGAATCTTAATGGGCGTAATATGCGGCAGATTTTTTATTGCCGCATTCACGGCCTCAACGCTTTCACTGATCATGATCAGTGCATGACGCGAGTTGAGAAAATCTTCTGATGTGCACCACTTCTGAAGAAATTGAATGCACCGGCGATCATTTTCGGACAGGTGTGCTTCACTCTGTGCGGGCGCCACGGTGTTAATCTCACTCATGATGAAAACCAGTTTTCGGTCGTAAGAGGACTGCTGTATACGTGCAGTGATATCTTTTGCAAGTGTCAACATTGCAAAAACTGAAGTTGCGCTTTCCTTATAGAGCTTCTCAAAAACATCCTTCTGTCTCTTGAAAAGTTCACTCAAAAAGTTGAATGCAGTATGGGAATCAGGATGCAGTATCGTAAGCCCGCTCGACAAATCAAGATGAAGAAGCATCCTATCCGGTGCCGCGCATTCTTGAACCAAAAGAGACACCAAAGGAACCCATCGTTCATCAAGTGCGAAAAAAAGATCATGGACATTTCCGTGAAGCAAGAATATATTTCCTGCCCGTGCGCCGTAACTCAAATTCATCTTCTTAAGAAAGCTGGGTGCAGGTACTATCATCCTATCCGCTCCTTTTCTGATTGTCCTCTCTTGTTTTGAAAAAGACCAGTCGTTTCCCGACTGGTCATGCCCTGTTTAATCTTCGGTTTCAAACCAATAAACGAGACGCGGGACGCCTATCCCTGATTCACTGATCTTCGCCACTTCAGAAACTACTGTTTTGAATATGAGCGCGCATGCGCCAACTGCTGTTGTCGCCGAACCCTCGACAAAGATAGCCGCGGACCATGCCATGAGTATATAGAGCTCCTCAAGTGTGAGCCATGAACTTGAGTAGCCGTCAGAACTCCATGTCGCGCGTATCTCTCTTCCCCGCAAACTCAAATTCCTAGGGAGTCCACGCGGTGCAGATGGAAGGAATTTCGTCAGTGTGGAGCGACTTTTTTCTTCTTCATAGAAGCCGTGGAGACCAACAGTCACTGCGAGGAAATTAATCATTCCTGCCAGATCCACGCCCTTGTGATAGTGCGCAACGTTCCGCGTATCCTCGTACTCAATAAACCCTCGTACATGTGTGATCATCATTAGCTCCTTTTGGTGAGTGTTTCGGGCATCGTTGCCGAAGGCGGAACTGCCTCTTTCGCGGCACGACGTGCCGCAAGTTCTACCTTGAGTCGTTCTGCTGCGCTTCGTTCCCGTGCTTTACGATCGTATTTATCTACTGCGGGGCTTGTGGCGCCTGCGTATTCTTCCACGACTTTTCCGCGTTCAACTTTCTCCTCAAGATATTTGTCAGCTTCCTGCTCCAGCGCATCCACGCTTGTTTCAGCGCTCAAGGAAAGATGGCTCATGCGGCTCGCGCGTTCCTCGCGAAGATGCGCCACGTCATGCCGAAGCGCGCCGAGTTGTTTCTCCATGTTGGTCTTCTGGATTCTGTCGGCGATTTCCGCGATATAGGGCGCGACTTGTTCAATCTCCTGCTGGAGCGCCGTGAGCTCTTCCTCGAGAAACGCTTGCTGGCTTTTGACCTGTGCGAGCTCCCGTTCGGTCCTGTCATACGCGCTCACTGCTTGGGAATACTCTTGAGTTCCTTCAGAGAGTTTTTCAAAATCCATCATGATCGTTTCTTTCCTCTGAATCAGGAGATCCTCCTTGCCTTCGAGCGCGGCATGCTGACTTTGCAGCCGTTTCAATTCGGTGCGTTGAGCCGCGAGGGTATCGATGGCCGCTTTCTGCTGACCTTTCAACTGTTCAATTTTTGCCTCCTTGATGTCAATGTATCCCTGTTTACTCTGAACCATCCGGCGCTCCCAGATCCGGAGAAATCCGGTCCAGCGAACCCATGCAGTGCCAAAAATTTGCGGCCGCGCAAGGGTCACGAGAAAGGCGACTCCAAAAACGATTCCCCCGACAATAAGCATGGCTTCTACCCTCCTTTTCAGCGATTCGAATTGTTAACTGATATGCGGGTTGTCAACGTACCATTCCACGGGTAGCAGAAACCATTTATCCTGTCAAGACCGTTCTATCCTTGACAGGATTTCCGTTATATGCAATACTTTTTTAAGAAAAAAATGATAGTCAGGGCTGCTCGGCGAGCTCTTTGATAACATACAAGTACTAATACGCAAACAGAAGAAAGGAGATAAGATGCCGCGGCTTTTGAGCTATAGTATGCTTCGGTATCGTCTTTTCGCAGGCCTCTGCGGCTATGTGTTCAATAAAGGAGTCGGAGGGCCGTTACTTGCCGTAGGAGTCATTGGCGCGGGAGTTGCGGGCGGAATTTTCGGTCTCGTCAGCATCAGCCTCCTTATCATCGCGATGTGTACAGGAGCGTTCTTGCTTACAGTCATGGAGGCCTTAGGCAATCGGGAACTCTCTAAACAGCTCATCCGTGAATTTCTCGAAAGACGAATCTATCAATCAATGAAGATAGATACGAAACGAAGCAGTGCATATGCGGTGGAAATCATAATGAAAATTATGGACACCGCACGTGTACACGGAAAAGACATAGAACTCCTGCGAATGCTCACCGAGACGGACCGCATGCTTTTATTGCAGACTCAATCAATCCGCCAAATTGAAGACCTGGAACGGATCATTGATCTTGTGGGAACCGCAAAGAAGAGGACACGCGATGACAGAACTGCGGCATTACGCAACGAAAACTTTGAACGAATCAAGAAGAGCATGGAAGAAATCACTATATCAGTGATGGAAATCGAAGGTGCTCTTGAAACGCTTCTTCTCCAAGTCGCGCAGATGGAGCAGAAGGCGAGCGATCTCGTCGAAAAAGAACAGCTCGCCCATGAAGCCCTGGAGACACTCAAAAGCCTTCAGGCGGTCGTGAATGCGCGGCACGAAACCGCGCAAGAATTGGTACGAACGTTCGTGCCTAACCGTGCCTGACAAGAAGAAACAAGAAAGGAGAAAACTTCAAATGGAAGGAAGACATTGGCTTTGGATCAGCGTGGTCTTCGTCGTCGTGATTATCGCGGTCATGACTGCTCGATCATTGGTCTCCACGAATCAACAGCAGCAGGCGCCGACAAGTAGCAATGGGGCCAGTGTTACAGAGACGAAACCCCAGAGTTCTATCGCAACGCCATCACCGCGTCCGGGGTCGGTAAAACCCATCACGATCTCCATCGCAAGTTCCAATACCAAACAGGATTGGCTCCGCGAAGCAGTGGAGAAATTTAATACTGCATCGATGAGCGAGACGCGTCTTCAAGTAAACGGAGTCCCGATCAATGTTGAAGTTCTTAAGGAAATAATCGACGGGAAACCAGTGGACTATCGTTCTGGTACCATGGTGTCCGACACCATCAAAGGCAAGATTAAACCTACCATCCTGTCTCCGGGCGAAGAATCGTGGTTGGAGAAATTTAAAAAGGATTGGCAGATCACCCACGGTTCGTCAGCGCTTCGCGGAGACGCGCCGGTGCTGGTGCGCACGCCCCTCGCTGTTGCAATGTGGCAATCACGGGCAAAAGCGCTTGGATGCTGGCCTGAAGCGAATCCGGAATGCACATGGGGAAAGATTAGGGCGCTCGCAGAACACCCTGATGGCTGGAAATCCCTCGGGAGGCCCGAGTGGGGAAAATTCAAATTCGGCTATGGATACTTCGGAGAGTCCAACTCCGGAACGCTCGGCATCATCTCGATGTGTATGGCGGGCGTCAAGAAAACAAAAGGCCTTGCGTTGAACGATGTCGATCCCAAGAACGGCTGCGGCGCATTTATCGCGGGGATCGAGAGAGGCAAGGTCCATTCTGGAAAATCGGATGTGTGGCTTCTCGAACGCATGCGACACGGGGGGCCTGAATACCTCGACGCGGTGATTACGTATGAGTCAAACGTAATCCTGATGAATAGAAAATACGGACAGGAATTACGAGAGTCGCTTGTAGCCGCATATCCGCAGGATGGAACGGTCGTCGTTGGACATCCGTTCGGTGTACTCGGTAATGCGCCGTGGGTCACGCCGGATCAGAGCACAGCCGCAGGGATTTTCAGAGAATTCCTTCTCGCCCATGAGCAGCAAGAATTGGTGCTCAACGTAGGCCTGCGCCCCGCAGACCCAAAAGTAAAGCTCGGCGCGCCAATTGAACACAGCATGGGTGCGAATCCAAATGCACGACTCAATATACTTGAAGTTCCGGATACGCTCGTTATTGAGCGAATCTCGGAGGTATGGCATACCAATAAAAAGAAATCAGTGATCGCGCTTCCATTCGACAAATCAGGCAGCATGGCAGGGAAAAAAATTGCCGCCGCGATCAAGGGCGCCCAAGAATTTGTGCGCTCAATGGATTCCGAGGACACGCTCATATGGATTCCCTTTGACAACAACATCTATACGGGAAAAGCGCGGGGAACGAAAGCCGCGATCGGGGAGTCGCTCGTGGAAGAAATTGGTGCGACCGGTGCAGGCGGAGGCACGTCGCTCTACGATGCAGTATTTGCCTCAATGGAAGAACTCGAGGCGCTCCGGAAAAAATATCAGGATACGGTTCGGTATGGGATTGTCGTTCTCTCTGACGGGGAGGACACCACAAGTTCCCGAAAGCTCACGCAGCTTGAAGAAAAACTCAAACCTGCGGAACACGATCCGCGGGGCGTGCAGATTCACACGATCTGCATTGGAACTGACTGTAACGAGTTCGTGCTTAAAAAAATCGCTGCCGTGGCCCATGGAAAATTCCTAAAGGGCAATAGCGCAGAAGACATGATACGGGTATACAAAGACATCGCGGCTCATTACTAACAAGATCGAACAGGCATAGGAAGTCCGAGGAGACAATCTTCGGACTTTTTTAATTGTCGTTTTTAAGATGGATTCCAGTTATTGCGCGCCGGACCACTTATAGGTATAGTGCAGAATAGTAAATAGTATATGAAAAAGGATTTTATTATCGAACAACTGCGTAAAGAAATTGAGGGGGCGCGGGTTGAGATTAAAGCAGAAAAAATAGGTCGGGTGCTTGAGGTGGGCGACGGGATTGCGCGGATTTCCGGATTGTCCGGAGTCGGCTCGCAAGAAATGCTTGAATTTGAAACCGGCGAGGAGACGAGCGCGGGTATCGCGTTTAATCTCGAAGAGGATAGCGTGGGCGCAATAATCCTTACGGCACAGGAGCGCATCCGCGAGAACACGCTCGTCCGCCCCACCGGACGCGTGCTTTCCATACGGGCTGGAGAAGAGCTTCTCGGACGTATCATTGATGTTCTCGGAGGGCCGCTCGACGACGCCGGGCCCATATTCACCGACGAGACAAGCGGATCCTGGTATCCCGTCGAGCGGCGCGCGCCGCCGGTTACGGCACGCGAACCCGTCAACGTTCCGCTTCATACCGGCATCATGGCAATTGACAGCATGATTCCCATAGGCCGGGGCCAGCGCGAACTTATCATCGGCGACCGCCAAACCGGAAAAACATCTCTCGTTATTGACACCATCATCAATCAGGGACGCGACACGGGGCGCCCGACGCCCGTGTGCATTTACGTCGCCATCGGCCAAAAGCAATCAAAAGTCGCGAAACTTATTGCGACCCTCAAAGAGGCAGATGCAATGCGATACACCATTGTAATCTCTGCGTCCGCATCAACTTCGGCATCGCGCTGGTATCTTGCTCCGTATAGCGGCGCGGCAATCGGCGAATATTTTATGGATCAGGGAAGAGACGCGCTCGTCATTTATGACGATCTTTCCAAACATGCATGGGCATATCGCGAGTTGTCGCTGCTCCTTCGCCGGCCGCCGGGCCGGGAAGCATATCCGGGCGATATTTTCTATCTTCACTCGCGACTGCTTGAGCGCGCCTCAAAGCTCAATAAAGAAGCGGGGGGCGGGTCGCTCACCGCACTCCCGATTGTGGAGACGCAACTCGGCGATGTCTCCGCATACATTCCAACCAACATTATTTCAATCACCGACGGACAGATTTATCTCGAACCCGAACTTTTTTATCAGGGCGTGCGGCCTGCGGTCAACGTCGGTCTTTCGGTATCACGCGTCGGGTCTGCCGCGCAGACGAAAGCAATGAAAAAAGTGGCGGGACGACTGCGGCTTGAACTCGCGCAATTCCGTGAACTTGCCGCATTCGTGCAGTTTGCGTCTGAACTTGACGAGGGTACGCGCCGCCGGATTGAACGCGGCCGCATACTCACCGAACTTTTGAAACAAAGCGAGCGAGCGCCCATTCCGTTTGAAGAGCAGGCAGTCCTTATTTTTGCCGCGACACAAGGATATTTTGACGACATTCCCGCAGGCAGCATGGGTATACTCGCCGCGTCCCTCCGACAATATCTCAATAAATTGCATCGCGAGACCGTGCTTAATCCGATCAGAAAATCCGGCGATCTTTCTGATGCGGCAGAGCGACAGCTGCGCGCCGCGCTTGAAACCTTCAAAAAACTTTCTATGGAGATTCCTCCAAGTTAAAAATATGGCGTCACGAAAATCAATTATGCGGCGCATCAAGTCGATCAAAAGCACATCGCAGATTACCAAAGCGATGGAAGTGGTTTCCGCAACTAAAATGCGCCGCTCCCAAGAGTTTGCTCTTCACGCGCGCCCATATGCGAAAGCGGCGCTTGAACTGCTCCGGAATCTCTTGCAGCGCACGCCCGATCACCTTCTTCCTCCGGTCTTAAAGCCGCGTGAGATCAAGCGGTTTTCGCTTCTCGTCATCACTTCTGACAAAGGACTTGCGGGAGCATTCAACGCCAATGTCCTGCGTAAAGCAACGCAGTGGCTCTCCGGACAATCTATAGACATCGCAAAACCATATATTATCACCGTGGGGAAAAAGGCGAAAGAATATTTCCAGCGCCGCGGGGAATCGGTTGCCGAAAGCTTCTGGGGATACGGCGACTATACGACCTTAGCCGAGACCGCCGGAATCGCCGACACAGTTATCAAAGGATTTCTGGACCGCTCTTGGGATGAGGCGTATGCGGTCTATACCAATTTCCGCACCACGCTTCTTCAGGAAGCCGTTATAAAAAAAATTCTGCCGGCGACGCCCACAGGACTGCAAGAAGCGGTCCAAAGCATTCTGCCCGAACGAGGACGCTTTGCAGAATCTCAAGCTCCGAATTCCGGTCTCCGGGCTCCCGCCTATCAGTATGAATACAAATTTGAACCCTCAAGCGCAGAAATTCTTGATGCGCTTGTCCCCGAATTAATCAGGATGCATATTCATCATATCATTCTTGAGTCCAATGCGTCGGAGCACTCCGCACGAATGGTTGCCATGAAAAATGCGTCGGATAATGCACGGGAATTGATTTCAAAGCTCGCGATTGAATACAATAAACTCCGTCAGGCGGGGATCACCAGAGAACTCGCGGAAATCACCGCGGGAAAAGAAGCGCTTGAGGAATAAGTCAAGAAACCCTATATGCGCAAAGGTATTATCGTACAAATTGTCGGCCCGGTCGTTGATATTGAATTTGACGAAGGAGAGCTTCCGTTGCTTTTTGATGCGCTGAAAATTCACGCGGCCGGCGGCGAGATCACGCTTGAAGTCGCGCGCCATCTTGGTTCGCGCCGCGTGCGCGCAATCGCACTCGCCTCGACTGATGGCCTTCGGCGGGGAATGGAGGCAGAACATGCGGGCGGACAAATTTCCGTGCCCGTGGGCAAAGACGTGCTTGGCCGGCTTTTTGACGTGACGGGACGGCCGATTGACGCCAAAGAAACGCACTTCAGCGCCTATTGGCCGATTCACCGCTCCGCCCCGCATCTTGCAGATCAATCAATAAAAACAGAAATTTTTGAGACAGGAATAAAAGTGATTGATCTCTTGGCGCCCTTTATCAAAGGAGGAAAAATCGGTTTATTCGGCGGGGCGGGAGTTGGAAAAACCGTGCTCCTCATGGAACTGATCAGGAACGTGGCGGAAGAATCGGGAGGCGTATCCATATTTGCGGGCGTTGGAGAACGCACCCGCGAAGGAAACGACTTATACCGGGAAATGCAGGAATCGGGTGTACTTGCAAAAACGGCGCTTGTATTCGGACAAATGAATGAAGTGCCCGGAGCGCGGCTCCGTACCCCGCTCACTGCGCTCACCATGGCGGAATACTTCCGGGACGAAGAACATAAAGACGTGCTTTTATTTATTGACAACATTTTCCGGTTCTCACAGGCGGGTTCCGAGGTATCAACGCTTTTGGGAAGAATGCCCTCGGCAGTGGGCTATCAGCCGACCCTCGCAACGGAGATGGGCGAACTGCAGGAACGGATCACCTCCACCAAAGCCGGGTCAATCACCTCGGTCCAGGCGATTTATGTTCCCGCGGATGATATTACTGATCCCGCGCCCGCAACAACCTTTAGTCATCTTGACTCAACCATTGTTCTTTCGCGCCAGCTCACGGAACTCGGCATCTATCCCGCGGTGGATCCGCTCGCATCAACGTCTTCCGCGCTCGATCCATCTATTGTCGGCGATGAACACTATCGAGTCGCGCGCGAGGTTCAAAAAACCCTTCAGCGCTATGTTGAACTGCAGGACATCATCGCGATTCTTGGCATGGAAGAGCTTTCGGATGACGATAAACGAACGGTCGGGCGCGCCCGTAAAATTCAGCGATTCCTCTCGCAGCCCTTCTTTGTTGCGGAAACCTTCACCGCGCGGACGGGAAAATTCGTGAGACGAGAGGACGCGATCAAGGGATTTCAAGAAATCCTTGAAGGAAAACATGACGAGAAATCTGAAGATACATTTTATATGAAAGGGGGCATTGAAGAAGTGTAGGGGATCATTTAATTAATAATCTTTATGACCACACGATACATTTTTGTATGCGGCGGCGTCATTTCGGGTGTTGGAAAGGGGACTGCAACTGCCTCAATGGCCGCACTCCTCAAATCACGCGGGTTTCGAGCCACCGCAATCAAAATTGACCAGTATCTCAACGTTGACGCCGGAACCATCAGGCCGACCGAACACGGGGAGGTGTTTGTGACCGATGATGGAATGGAATGCGATCAGGACCTTGGCATTTACGAACGATTCCTTCATCAAGACATCGGCGGCACGAACTACATGACGACCGGCTCGGTCTATCTTACGGTCATTCAAAAAGAAAGAAATCTTGAGTATGACGGAGAAGACGTCGAGGTGATCCCTCACATTCCGCAGGAAGTGATCCGGCGGATTAAAAACGTTGCGGAACAGAGCCGCGCCGATTTTGTATTCATTGAAATCGGCGGCACGGTCGGCGAATATCAAAATCTCGTATTCCTTGAGGCGGCACGTATGATGCATCTTGAGGCGCCCGCCAACGTTTTTTTTGTACTCGTCTCATACGTGCCGGTGCCGCCCATGATCGGGGAAATGAAAACGAAACCGACCCAGCAGGCGGCGAGGTTTCTCAACGAAGCGGGAATACAGGCGGATATTATTCTTGCGCGATCCGAGGTTCCGCTTGATGCCAAACGCAAAGAGAAAATCTCGCTTTTCTCCAATATTCCCAAAAACCAGGTCATTTCCGCTCCCGACGTCAAATCGGTCTATGAGGTGATCCTCAATTTTGAAAAAGAAGGACTCACGGATACCCTTCTTGCGCTCGCGCACGAAACGCCGCAAAAACGGGATTTGGGCAAATGGAAGAAACTTGTCGCCGTCATCCGGACCGTTTCTTCGCCGGTCAAAATTGGGATAGTCGGCAAATATTTCCAAACCGGCGATTTCACTCTTTCCGATTCATATATCTCCGTAATCGAGGCAATAAAACATGCCGCATGGGCGCATCATAGAAAGCCGGAAATTCACTGGCTCAATGCCGAGACGTATGAACAAAATTCTAAACAACTGAAGGAGCTTGACGGTTATGACGGCATTATCGTGCCGGGCGGCTTCGGTCCGCGCGGCGTCGAAGGAAAAATCCTTGCGATTCAATATGCGCGGGAACACGCGATTCCTTATTTCGGACTCTGTTATGGAATGCAGCTCGCCGTGATTGAATTTGCGCGCACAGTCTGCGGTCTTAAAAATGCCCATACCACGGAGGTCAACCCCGATACGCCCCATCCGGTCATCACGCCCATGGAGGAACAGCAGCAGTTGCTCGAAGAAAAACACTACGGCGGGTCAATGCGGCTTGGGGCGTACGAGTGCGCCCTGATCCCCGCGACCGCGAGCTTTCGCGCTTATGCGAACACACGCGCGAGAAAAATCGCAAAAAAAATGACGGTGAGTGAACGCCACCGTCATCGCTACGAATTAAATAATGCGTATCGCGCCCGCCTCGAGGAAAAAGGGCTCGTCATTGCCGGCATCAATCCGCAAAGAAATCTTGTCGAGATCATTGAACTCCCTCGTCATCCGTTCTTTGTCGGGACGCAGTTCCACCCCGAATTCAAATCAAGGCCGCTTTTCCCCCACCCGCTCTATATGGAATTCATACGCGCCGCAGGACGGAAAAATTAAACAACGCTCACCATTTTTTTTATGCGGCGCGAGCCGTCAAATCCCATCGCGCGGCGCGTAAGAAATTTGACCGCTCCTATTTTGATTGCAAAAATAGTATCATCTCTGCCGCGCCGTACGCCGTCTCCTGCAACAAAGTGAGTTCCCCGCTGACGTATGATAATATCCCCAGGTTTAACCCGCTGTCCGTCAGATTTTTTAACACCCAGATATTTCGGATGGGAATCACGGCCGTATTTACCCGCGCCCGCGGATTTGGTATGTGCCATATTTTATTAGAACCCATCTCAAAATTCCATTTCGTATCCCGGCCTTGAAAGCAAATTTTGAGATGGGCCCTAGAAGAATATCAACTATGAGCCTCATGGTAAATCACTATCTGGAAAAAGTCAAAGAATTCTTCGTCAATTACAAATCCGACCTCTATATCGCCTCCATTATATTTTTCGTCGGCATGGCGAGTTTTGGCTTGGGACGATTATCAATAGTCTGGCCAAAGAAAGAACCGATCGCTATTGAATCGTATCTGGAGACCGACCTCCCAGAAGCTCCCATCAAAAAGGAAGGCGAGGAAAAAAGCACTATGCCGCAATCTCGGACAACACAGGCAGCGGGACGATACGTTGCCTCAAAGTCGGGCTCCTATTACCACCTCCCATGGTGTCCTGGAGCGCGAAGAATCAAAGACTCAAACAAAATATGGTTTCAAGATAAAAAAGAGGCTGAGGCGCGCGGCCTCAAGCCCGCGGGAAATTGTGAGGGGCTATAGAAAAGGGGCACCACCACGCTCCTCTTTTTTTATTCCCGCAGACGCGGTCAGGACAGTATACTCTTTGAGAACGCTTCTGTGCCCTTCCACTGCCTGCCGGACTTCGATCGGCATTTCTTTGAGCAGGCGCTTTAGTTTCGTCTCGTCAGCTTTCAAAATCTCTTCCCATTTCCCGAGAGGCGAAAGGAGCTCCTTTATTTTTGCAAGATCATACTGATACCGCTGAATCGTTTTTTGGGAAATCACGCCCTCGTCCCCAAAAACTCTCGTGACGCCCTCCTCGGCCATATATTCTTTGATCGCGTTTTGTAATTCCTTCAAGCGTCTTTCCTGCTCTTGAACGGCGTGTTTGATGTCAAAATACTCCTTCACAGTTCCTTTTATTTCATTTTGATTGCGGCCGTCTGCATTCTCATTTTTTTTATAGAGATGCCGCCATGCCGGACACATTGGTTTATATCCGCACCAGTTGCAGAGCGGCCCCGGCGCCGGCTCGAAATTTTTGGCTGAGCGAATGCGCCCGGCAATTTCCCGAATGGTTTTAAGCAGCCGTGCCGCGACCTCATCCGTCGCCGCCTGTGTGGCAGGCGCGCTTAATTTCTCCCCGTGTTTCAGGAAATGCAGACTCAAGGTGAGATTTTCCGGCGTGATATGCGGCCAGCGCTTCTGGACGCCGAGCGAATAAAGCGCGAGCTGAAGATTTTTATGCACGTCCGCTTGTGACGGCATGCGGCGCGCGGTTTTGTAATCAATGATCTCGTACGTGCCGTCTGGACGCTTGTCAATGCGGTCAATTTTTCCCGCGAGAATATGGACTTCGCCGCTTGCGGGATCGGCCACCGCAACTTCAAAGTGGGATTCCAAATCAAGAATTGTATAATTCCACGGGGCATTCCGTTCGTAAAACCGCGTGAGCATCCGCACGCCGTCTTCAAAATAAATTCGCTCGTCCTGTTCGGTCCACGGCCGCGCAAGAGAATTTTGTTTTGATTCTGCCTCAAATACTTCCCGTGACGGCCAGCGGCTTCTGAAATAACTCACCACTTCGTCAAGCGTCGGAAACAGGGGATCGCGCGTGAACATGAACTTGAGCGTATCGTGAATAAGCGTGCCGACAAGCGCTTCGCGGGATTTCGGCACGCGGATTCGGTCTATTTCCTGAAATTTATATTTCTGTGGACACGAAAGATACGTCTCTATTGCAGAATAGGAGATTCTCATGGTA
This sequence comes from uncultured Candidatus Saccharibacteria bacterium, assembly GCA_964361495.1. Taxonomy (GTDB): domain Bacteria; phylum Patescibacteriota; class Minisyncoccia; order Sungbacterales; family HO2-52-23; genus CAYFJB01. Next base: position 51,758 of record CAYIAH010000001.1, read on the forward strand.
TCGTCATGGTAGCTCGTTTACATCGTAGAGGGCAAATATCAGCAAAATGGAGGAGGACAGAAGATGGCTCAATGGAACCGTTGTACTCTCGTCGTGGCAACAGGACTCGTACTATTTTTTGCAGCATATGCGAGCGTATCCGCCCAGCCGCTCCCCTTGGATAAAGATTTAGAGATCGGATCACCCTCGTTTCTTATTAAATTTAAAGAGGGGGTTATCTTAAAACTCTCTATGGGCTGTAGTGTTGCACTCACCGGCAATATCACTCTTGACCGACTGAACATGGAATTCCAGGTAGTGAGAATCAAAGAACTGATGCCTCTCCTAAGCGGTCAACTCAATCGGTCGTATCTTTTTACTGTCGCACAAGGAATTGACGTGCAAGAAGCGATCAAGGCATATCTCGAGCATCCCTTAGTCGAGTATGCCGAAGTAAACGCGGTCGTGCCGTTAAAGCCGTCCGAAAGAAAGGAGTAACATCATGACCTTTTTTGCATTTCGCGAAGAACGCCTCGAACGCGAACGTCAGCAAGAAGTATTGGAAAAAATCAAACTAGGAAAGGGGATTTGGAATTTAGAAGAACTCCCCGAGGAGCTCCACGCGCTCTTGACGCGAACAATTCTTGATCAGGCAAACGACGAATGGTGGGGAGGCGCGCAATATTTCGAATGCGTGCGTCTCGCGCCCACTTCGGAAGAAAGGCAGTATATGCGCGAGCTCGGCAGGCAAGAACAGGGGCACGCCCATATCCTCGCGAGAGGGTCGCTCGCGGCCCTCGGCGTTGATTTCTTCGCGCAACTCGCCGCTTCCGCCAAGGAACAGAAACCGATTTTGGAGATCTTCACGCATCCGGAAGAGTTTATCTCATGGGCGGATGTGGTCGCGTTCAACGTCGTACAAGACGGGGGAGCCGATATACAACTCCAGAGATTCAAGCAAGGACCTTTTGGAAAATGGAGTGTGGATATCGAACGGCTTGAGGCCGAAGAAACCGGCCACCGGGAACACGGCGAGCGCTGGGTGAAAAAACTATCAAGTACGAACCGTGGAAAATATCTCCTGCAGCTCGCATTTCAAAAGTGGCTCCCGCGGGCATTACGGGCATTCGGCGCGCCTGACGCAACGAGCAAAAGTTTGCCGCTCTACAAAAAATATAACCTCAAAGACAGCAACGACGTTCAACGGCACGAACTCATTGTCTCAATCAGACCACTCCTTGATATGTGCGGCTATGTCTCGCCGATCCTTTTAAACCCAGAACTTGCATGGTCATCAGAATTTCTATAGTTTTCGTCGAAAAAGGGAGGATCTTTACATGGTCTCTCCAAAAAGAGCATCCGCAAAAGTCGTTGACATACGAGGCGGGGGCAGCGACGATTTTCCTGACGATCTGAAAATATTTTTTCTCGAGCCGTCAGTGCCGTTTCCCTTTGCGCCCGGCCAGTACTGTACAATCGGCCTTGAGGGCATAGAACGCCCCTACTCCATTGTCTCCGCGCCTCACGAGCCGTATCTTGAGCTTTTCATTGAGCTCATCCCCAAAGAGTTCCGCATCGGGAAAGTGCTCACCCCTCTTCTCTGGCAGCTTCAAACAGGGGATTGCGTGACGCTGCGCCCAAAAGCAAAAGGAACCTTTACGCTTGCTCCTGAATACGATACACAGGTTTTCGGCAGCACGGTTGCGGGAATTGCGCCGACCGTAAGCATGATCCGCGCTCGACGCGCGGGATATTATCAGCGCGATTGGCCGCGACGATGGTTTATTTTTCACGGAGCGAGCTACTGCGATGAATTCGGGGGGTATGCTCCTGAATTACTCCGGTATCAATCCGAAGGCCTCATCATCTATCGCCCAACCGTAAGCAGGCCCGCCGAAGAAAGAAATAAAGAATGGCGGGGGCTCACCGGCAGAGTCAACAATATAATGATAGATGAACTGAGACACTGGGGGATCATGCCTGACGGAAAAACAGTGTGTTATCTATGCGGCAACGAGGGCATGATCAGGAATCTCGGCAATAAAAAGATCACACCGGCATACCCGTCGCTCGGAAAATTGCTTCTTTTCGGTTTTGATGTAAAAGACATTAAAGAAGAGATGTTTTTCTAACATCTCATTCATTGAAGGGGACTGTGGATAACCCCTTCTTTTTATTAGCGACGACACTTCGTATAATGTACGTAAAGCGAAGTCATCCTATGACAAAATCAATCCCCTCTTTTTATACTGATTTTTTGACCTACTGCGAGGTCGAGAAAGGACTCGCACATAACACGGTAAAAAATTATGCGCGGTTTCTCAAAAAATTTTCTCTGTGGCTTGAACGTCGCGGCGAATCCGCTCTTCTCCCGCAGGAACTGACCGAACAACATATCTGGGATTATCGGATTTGGCTCGCGCGCGCGCGCCGTCTCGTCGGCACGCTTCCTTCTTCTCTGGGACTCTCCACAACGACCCAGGCGCGTTACCTCATCGCGCTCCGGTCACTTCTTGCCTATTTCCATGAGAAAAACATCCCTTCCCTGCCGACGGAGAAAATCAAACTTCCGAAAGAACGCAGGGAGCGCTCCGTGAAATTCCTTGACATTGACGGAATAAAAAAGTTACTCGCCGCTCCCGACCCTCGCACAATCACTGGCACGCGCAATCAGGCAATTCTTGAAATTCTCTTCAGCACGGGATTGCGGGTTGCGGAACTCGTCGCTCTCGACCGCACTCAGTTCGAAGGCACCCTGCATAAAAAAGATTATGAACTAAGCATTACCGGCAAAGGCAATTATCCGCGCGTCGTATATTTTTCAGAACGCGCACTCGGCGCGATCAAACATTATCTTCACGGACGCACGGATGACGACAAGGCGCTGTTTATCCGAACGGCAGGCCCCGCAGGAGCTCCTCTGCGTCTTACGACGCGCGCGATTGAACATATCGTTCGGCACTACGCTCAAAAAGCCGGTCTGCCGTTTCTTGCGACTCCGCATACGCTTCGCCACAGCTTCGCCACGGATCTCTTAACGCAAGGTGTTGACCTGCGCGCCGTGCAGGAATTTCTTGGCCATCGCAGTATTGCGACGACGCAAGTGTATACCCATATCACCTCCAAGAGACTGCGCGATATACATCGCGCATTCCACAGCGGAAAAAACTTATAATACGGTAAGCACGAGATATCCTACTCCAATAAAAAAACTGCCCACGGCAAATTTTGTCGTAATCGCTTCCCCCAAAAAAAGCACCGCGAGAAGCGTCGCGAAAAACGGATATGCGAGGACGAGAAGCGCTGCATGCGAAAGGGGAATTTTCGAGAGACCATACGTGTTGAGCGCCCCGCCGATGACGAGTGAAAGGACGCTCACGAGAATCGCCCACAGAAGTTCATGCGAAGAAATCTTTATTTCCTTTGAGAAATACAAAAAAAGCGGAATCATCGCGATGGTGCCGAGAAGCGCCACGACGGCGTTCGCAAGAAAAGGATTTGTCGCCTGCGCGAGTTTTTTCAAGAAAAGCGCGCCTGCCGCAAAAAAGAACTGTGCAATGAGAATCGCAATATCTCCATTCATACGAACAATATGCTTAATGGTAATTATTTAGAGATACACGAGCGGATTGAGCGAACCGCCAAATGGAAGGAGGCCGCATGTGCCGATCTTCCCGAGCCGGATCTCAACAGTCCGCGCATCGTACAGCGTAAAATGAAGATGCGGCCCTGTGGACAAACCCGAGCTCCCGACATAGCCGATCAATGCTCCCCTCTCCAGTTTCTCGCCGGGACTCACACGGATAAGCGACAAATGCGCATACATCGTCGTGAGGTTATTCCCGTGATCAACAACGATATATTTTCCATACGCTCCGCGAGGGCAGAACTGATCAGTATTTCCCGTCGCGCGCACGACTCCTTCGTCCGCCGCACGCACAGACGCACCCATGGATGCCGAGAGATCAATCCCGTTGTGAAATTTGTAGAAATGCCGCCCCCTGCGCGATTTGGTGAACGGCGTCTCTCCGTATCCCTGACTTAACTTTCCATCAGCGGGCCAGAGTAAAATTCCTTTGCGCGGCGTCGGGAGCGAGGACGGATCAACGAGTTTTCTGAGCTCTTCTTCCAACTCCTCCATCTCGCGTAAAATTGCTTCCTGCTTTTGTTCTGTAACCCGCAGAAGCTCCTGATAGAGCGCCTCCTGATTTTTCGTCATGCGAAGAAGCTCTGCCTGCTCGCGCTTCATTGCGTCCTGAATCTTTGCGCGGTCGCGCAGCGACACTCCAAGCTCTCTCAGCTCTTCATTTTTATCTTCGGCATGGGCTTTTTTTATCTCCAGCTCGTCGCGAAGCGCGCGGAGACGCTCAAGCGATCCGAGCGCGCGTTCCTTCAAAAGCGTCAGATACTCCACGTGGCGGAGGAATTCAGAAAAACCTTGACGCCGCATCAATAATTCGAGGGCGGAACGCCGATCATATTCAAAAAACACCCGCAGGGCCGAAGAAAGTCCCTGCTCCAGCGTCGCCATTGAGCTCTTCTTCTCTTGAATGCCAAGTGTTAACTCATCCAGCTCGAGTTCGGTTTTCTCTATGCGTTTTTCAGTGAGCTTTACATCGCGCTTGAGCTCTGTGATCGTGCGTCCGATTCTCGCGACTTCGCTTTTCAGCGTTTTTCCCTTCTCCTGTTTTGCCGCAATCTCATCGCGATACTCGCGCACCTCTTCCTCAAGTTTTTTAATCTCGCTATTCTTTTCTTCAATATCGCGCCTCAAGTCGTCAACCGCCGCGCCGAGGACATATGAAAAAGGGTTCAAAAAAAACAGAGCGCCGCAGGCGAGTGCGAATATAAGAAAAAGGCCATGGCGAGTAACATAACGCCTCACGTCTCCATCATACCAATATTTAAGATTCGATGCCTAATTTTCTCTTCGCAGCGCTGATGCGTTCAAGCGACGATTCTTTGCCTAAAATTTCCATGATCTCAAAAGGCCCCGGTGATGCTTTCTTGCCGGTAAGCGCAACGCGGAGCGGCCATAAGAACCAACCTCTATCTTCTCCTTCCATCGTTTCGAAAAATATTTTTTGCAGCTCCCCTTTTTTGAAAGCTGAAAATTGAAAACTGAAAATTATTTTTTCTGCCCTCTCAAGCGCTTCTTGAATCTGGGCATCACTCATGTCTTTCCATCTCAGCAATTCCTTTTCGTAGCGGGGCGGGCGAAAAAAATAGTCCGTTCGCTCCCCTATTTCAGAAAGTTTTTTTAGCCGCGGCTGTTCGAGCGCGACCACTTTTTCAACATATTCGTCGGATACTTTAGCAAAATCGAGATGTGATCTCGCCAAAAACGCAAGTTCCGAAGGCGATTTTTTTCTGATATACTCCCCGTTCATCCAATCAAGCTTTTTAATGTCAAACACGGCGCCTGATTTCTGGACGCGCTCAAGTGAAAATTCTTTCGCGAGCTCCTCTTTTGAAAAAATCTCCTCCGTACCTCCCGGATTCCAGCCAAGAAGCGCCATGAAGTTAAAAAGCGCCTCCGGCAAATAGCCCTGCGCACGATATTCCGCGACTGAAGTTGCTCCATGACGCTTTGAGAGTTTGGAGCGATCCGAACCAAGAATCAACGGCAGATGCGCATACTGCGGCACCGGAAATCCGAGCGCCTCAATGAGCAACAACTGTTTCGGAGTATTGGAAATGTGGTCCTCCCCTCGGATGACGTGAGAAATTTCCATGGTACAATCATCAACCACGACGGCAAAATTATAGAGCGGGACATCAACTCTCTTGGCAATAGAAAAATCGCCCACAAGATCAGATTCAAATGACAAATCGCCACGAATTGCGTCATGCCATGTAATCTTTTTTCCTGCCGGCGTTTTAAATCTCACAATAGAGTCACTTTTTCCATCTTTCGGCGCAGTCCTGCCGCCGGCGCCCATTGTCCGATATTCGCATAAATGAAGGACCGGCTTTTTCCCCTCCATGAGCTTCTGCTTTTCCTCTTCTAATTCCCGCACTGAATGAAAACAATAAAATGCCTTGTCTTCGGCAAGAAGTTTCTCGATATATTTTCTATAGATTTCAATTCTTTCCGATTGCCGGTAGGGCCCCTCATCCCATGCAATGCCAAGCCACGAAAGCCCCTCGAGAATATCTTCTTCATACTTCGCGTCGGAGCGCTCAAGATCAGTATCCTCAATGCGCATAATAAACTGCCCGCCGTATCGGCGCGAAAAAAGATAGTTAAAAAGCGCGGTACGCGCAGTACCGATGTGAAGCGGACCCGTCGGACTTGGCGCAATGCGCACACGGATACCTGTCATGATTAATGGAGACCTATTTTCAAAATTTCCCTCGCGATTAATTCTGCTGCGTCAATGCGCGCAAATTGTTTTGCCGCCGTCCCCATTTTTTCAAGGCTAGCTTCATCATTGAGTACTTTTTTAATTTCGGCATACAAAAGATGCGGCGTAAGATTTTCTTCCTCAAGAACATGTGCGGCGCCTACGGCGGCATATTCATACGCGTTTTGCCGCTGGTGATCTTGCGCCGCGTGTGCAAGCGGCACGAGAATCGAAGGCTTCCCCCACGCGGCAATCTCATAAATAGCGGAGCCCCCCGCACGAGAAATAATGACGCGGGATGTCCTATAAAAATCGCGCAGGCTGTCGGGATCCAAAAAACCAAAAGGATGATAACGCTCTTTATGCGCAAACTCAACGATCACGCTCGCTTCCTGTCTCACATCCGCAAATTGAACCGGACCGGTTTGATGCAGCACTTCAAATTCATCTGTCAGCTCTTTAAGGACGCCGAGAATCGCCGCATTCAATTTCTGCGCGCCCTGCGAGCCGCCGATGAACCCAACTACCGGAAGATCGGAAAATACGTCAAGCCGTTCGCGCGCCTCCCGTTCCTCTCCTCCGAATATCCACTTTCTTATGGGCACCCCGACGAGTGCGGTTTTCTCTTTCGGGAAAAAGGGAGCGGCGTTCTTAAACGCAATGCCGATCCGCCGCGCGAACCGCGCCGCGAATAGATTAACTTTTCCGGGCACCGCATCGGACTCATGAATCACGAGCGGAATCCGAAGAATGATTGCCGCAATCACCGCAGGAAGCGCGCCGTACCCGCCTTTGGAAAAAACAACATCCGGCATGATCAAATACATATTCCACAATGCCGAGATGCTGCCCGCGGCAAGACGCGCGAGATCAACCACATTGAGCAGCGACCAATACCGGCGCCATTTACCGCTCATCACCCGTATCGGCACCACGCCCTCGTCGCGAAGGACACTCTCATCGGAAATGGAGGGACTCATTAAAAACAACTGCATATCAACAATCCGCTCTTCTTCCGCAATATGCTTTACCTCCCGAATGAGCGCAAGGATCGGATAGAAATGACCGCCGGTTCCGCCGCCGGCAAAAACAATACGCATACATTTATTATAAACTCGCGAGACGCGAGAACCCATCTCAAAATTCCATTTCGCCTCCGATACGCGATTTTTGAGATGGGTTCTACTCTCTTTCGAGCATTTTAATAAATTGATCTCCTTCTTGTTTGAAGGCGGGGTCAAGACGCCCGGCTTCAGCGGCCTCTGCCCGCGCCTCTTTCGTCCTTCCGAAATGCGCAAGATGCGCCGCGTAAATCGCGCGATATTGCGGGTTTTTCGGACTCATCTTGACGAGCAGCTCAAAATATTTAATTGAGGACGCATAGTCCTTGGCGCGCTGGTATGCAGTCGCAATCTTTGCAAGATCCGCCTCGTCAAGATCGGTGACGGGGATATACTTTTGTATCTCTTCAATAATCTCCGGTTTTTTCGCGAACGCCGCAACAGTCCAAAGCCCTGCGGCAGCGAGCTTATAACGCGGTTCAACCCGCCATGCTTTCTCAAGCGCCTGAACCGCGCGATCAGTATTGCCGAGCATCAAATAATGCTGCGCCAACTCAAAATAAATAAGCTGTTTCCGGGGGCTGAGACGCGCCGCCTCAAGAAGCATTTTCTCCGCATCCGGCGCATATTTCGTATCAAGCGTCAACGCCTGATTATACAAAGAACCGAGAAGAAGGAGATGTTTGACGTCTCGCGCCGGTCGTTCAATTTCTTTTAGAATTTCGGGGGTCGCAAATTCCACGAACCGTGCGCGCTCTTCGGGCGTGTACTTTGTATCACTCGCTATTTGGCGCGTCACGTTCCCAAGCTGTTCATGCGCTTCAGTATCGCCAAAACTTCGATACGATAAGGTCTCTTCAAATGCGGCCCTCAAGTCCGGAAGCGATCTTTGAAATTGATAAAAATTAAGTGTTTTGATAAGTGACCGCGCTTCACGGATCGGTTTGAGATGAAGCCAATATCCTCCGACTGCGACTGCCGCCACGAGCGCAACGCTCACCGCATACGCTTGCATGGAAACATCAAAAGAACGCCCTCCGGACTTCACTTCATCATGACGCGCTGCCTCGCGAGAATCCTCCATAAGAAAACTTCCGTAGGCGAGCACTGCAAAAAAGAGAAGATAGGTATTCAGATTGTCAAATACAAAAAGATTCTGAAGGAAATATGTTGCGGTAAGTCCAAGAAACATGAATCCCTCAAAAAGGAGCGCGCCTCGGCGCCGTATGTGCCGGATAATCTGCCAGCAAAAAATTCCGAATATCGCAAGATAACTGAGAATCCCCGGAATTCCCGCATGAATAAACCAGTCGAGGAACACATTGTGCGAGCGGTCAAACCATGGCTCCGCGCCATAGAGTTTCGGATGAAAGTATTTTTGAAAAACAAGATAATAATTTTCCTGCCCCCAGCCGAAGACCGGCCGCTCCAAGCCCCCCCGAAGCGACATGCCCCAAATTTTGAAACGATCCTGAATCGTGCCCTCGCTCAGTGAATAGTTCGTGAGCCGGCGGAGCGCCTGGCTTGACTGCACAAAATCGCTTTTACGCGCAATCCAAAAGATCAACGGTATCACCACGACCGCCGCAAGCATCCCTGCGGCATATTTTCTTCCCATGCCCCAAGGGGCCTTGCGATCCTTTCCGTGCGCCCGATCCCAAAAGAAGAGCAACGCGCCGACGCATAACGGAACTACCGCAACAAGCGCCACCACAACTCCGCGCGTTGCCGTAAAGTAAATAATCAGGGATTCAAAAACAAGAAGCGCCGCATACAGCGATACACGCCACCATTTCTTCCAAAACTGATACATCATTATCACCAACAACCACACATGAAAAAGAAGATACGCCGCCAAGTATGTCGGATTGCCGATTGTTGAATCCACCCTGAATCCTCCCTGCAATGAAACCCGATAGCCCAATTTCTGAAGAAGCGCGAAATACGAGACAACCGCGCTCGCCGCAAACGACACATGAAGAAACGTGAGCCAGTCGCGCCTCGTCTTGAACACGCTCGTGAGCATCAGAAAATAAAGATAGAGATGCGAGAGCATCATGAATCCTTCCATCCGCTCATAATTTGAGAAGAAGGAGCGATACGGATTCGAACTCACGAGGTCCGCGAAAAAAACAATCCCCACAAAAATTGAGACCGCTTTGAGAAGCGGCGTGAACTTCGGCCGATACTCGCGCCTCGCGATCGCAAGTCCGACCCACAACGCAAAAATAACCTCAACAAGAATCCGGAATGTAAAATTCTTCCCGGTAATAAAGGGGAAGAGCATGGTATTCGCAACGTACAGCGGCAAAATCGGAATCACCCAAAGCCCGATTTTGATGATCCAGAGAAATATTTTCTCTAAAAACGACATATCGCTATGCTACTATAAAAATACATATGCGGTCAATGCGAGGCGATCGCGAGACGTCGGCCAATTCTTTTGACGAGTCCCTCTTTTTGGAGTTCGGCCACAAGAGAAATAATACGCCCCTCAACCATTTTTAAAGATTCACCTCTATCGTGTCTGCCATGGGACCAATCTTGCATAAGCTTGCGGGCGAGCTCACTTTCAGACCGCGATGAGGTGATGAGCTTCCGGATAATCATTCCCCGCAGTTCGCGGCGAGATCCGCGAAAACGGCTCTGTGTGCGATACCCCGCGCTTCTGTGCGATAGGTTTGGATATTTTTTCTTGAGCATTGCGCCGTAGTCCATAAGCGCCCAATACCACCTGCGGGGATTGTACCGATCGAGGGTTTGCGCAATGAAGGGAAGAATCTCGTCGTCGCGGACGTGCTTTTTTCTTTTGAAAAAGAACCGGATGAACACCGCCCTGATGTTGGTTTCGATAAATACCGCAGGCGCGTTAAATGCAAATGCCGCAACTGCAGAAGCCGTTGCCGGACCGATGCCGGGAAGCGTGCCGAGCGTCTCGATTGAAGAAGGAAGGTCGCCGTTCCATTCTTTGATTACCTTTTCTGCCGCGCGCTTGAGCGCGAGGGCGCGGCGGTTGTAACCGAGCCCCTGCCAAGCGAAAAGAATTTTTCGCAAAGACGCGGCCGCGAGCGCGCGCCAGTCGGGAAACATCCGCAGAAAAAGACCATATTTTTTGAGCACGCGATCCGTCTGCGTCTGCTGAAGCATGACTTCTGATATAAAAATTTTGTACGAATCGCGGGTTCTCCGCCACGGAAAATCGCGGCCGGAGCGTTCAAAATAACGCACAATTTCGCGCCGAAACGACTGTACGGTCCGCGGAGCGAGCGCTTTCATCGCGCGATACCATCACAATATTCCTTGAGCGCGGCGAACGTTCGATCATTCATAAATTCTTCGGGCGGATAATAGTGATATTTCTCTTTTTCTCGCATCACATCTTTGATTCGCGCGAGAGCGTCCGCAAAAATGGCGGCAATTCCGGACCGCTGTACGCGCACTGATTCCGCAAAACGCTTGAACGCATCAAGCTGCATCCTGATTTCTTCAAGTATCATAAACTGAACCCGATGCGCCCCGAGCTCCTTATGTTTTTTCTCAATCCACAATTCCGCCAATTCCTCAACGGTTTTTCCGTTCATGCCCACGATCACGTGGGGGATTTTTTCAAGTCCCATCGGCTTCTGTTCAACGCCGGAGATAAAATATTTTACCCGCCCGAGCTCCCCTCTTTCAATTGCTTTTAGGATACTCTCTAATTTAGCGCCGATCGCGAACGTAGCCATCGTGACGTCAATCGCAAACGCAAGATGCGACGCGGACTTTTCCGGAGAACGAAACTCAACGACCGTATCAATATGGTTTTTAAAGTCGTCATAGTCCGACGTCTTCGTCGTAAATGCCTCCGGTCCGAGCCATTCGGCGAGCTCGCTCTCTTCATGAATAATCGCTTCAAGAATTTTCCCCGTTTTTTGCGCCTGATCCTTTTCCGGTTCTCGCGCGGACTGACGGGCAAATTCCGCTTTTAATTTTTCGGCTTCCCGAAGATCCTTTTCTATTTCTTCCCGCCGATATTCTTTTTGTGTGCCCCCGTATAAGGCGACGAACGTATCGAGATGCTCGCGCGGATCTATAGCTTCCGCGCCAAGTTTTTTCTCCGCCTTCTTGTAGGCATTTTCAAAAGCGAACCGTTCAAAATGCGGCCCGCGTATTTTTTCAGTCATATACATTCACCTATAGCACATCCCCCCGCATAAAGGATGACCTATTGCGTCTGTATTGAGGGCGCCGTATTGAATTTCACCACGATAATCTGTCCCGCGGCATTCTTCATCGGCACATCTTTCGCATGATCAAATTTTCCGTCGCCGTCATCCCGGTGAAGCATTGCATAATACACTTTTCCGGGTGCGGTTGCGCGCAGGAGTTCGACATTGGCGGAGCTCTTCCCCGCGGCGAAAAGCCGCGCTCCCAAAATGTTGCCCGGCGCGCCCGCCCGATCCTCATGGACGGCAACCCAGCTCTTCACTTCAAGAACGACTTCCGCAATCGCGACCGAATTGCCCGCATTCTGGTCATTTACGGCAAGCATATTCTCGTTCGCCGCCATTGATTTTTCTCCTTCGGATTCAAATGGAAACAAAAGCTCTCCTCCTTCTTCCGTAGTAAAAAGCTCTTCCCCCATCTCGGACTCCGATGCAACAGGAACTGACTTGCGACCGGTGATATACCAGCCGAGCAAAAATCCGATGCCGAGAGACAAAATCATGGTCACCACCATAGGCGCCATACTTCGACGATTTTCTTCCATGGAAATTTTTAACTTAGACCTGCTGCTTAATAACCTTTCTGGTGCGCGTTCAGAATTTTTGCTGCATCCCGCGTATCCTGTTCGCCGCTCGTCACCGTACTTTCAGCCATATACGTCATCAATTCTAGACTAAGTCTGGAATTTCCAGACTTAGTCTAGAAATTCCTTTTTCTCACGTCTCACGGGTCCCCTCAAAATTTTGAACGCTCGCTACAAACATTATTACCAATAGGTCTATTCCTAAAGAAACAGATCCTCGACCGTTTTCCCATATCGTAGCGACGGAGATGAAATCCGTCAATAATGGCAAAAACGACTATCGTTTTTGCCATTGCGGGGCGCGACGCGCTTTTTTCAATCCGAATTTTTTGCGCTCCTTCATGCGCGGGTCGCGCGTGAGGAAACCGGCGCGCCGCAGGCGCTTTCGGAAATCAGGATTGAATTTTGTGAGACAGCGCGTGAGTCCGTGCCGCACGGCTTCCGCATGCGCGTGAAGTCCGCCGCCCTTCACCTTTACCGAAACTCGAAAACGTCCGGAAAGCTTCATTTTTTTGAGCGCATCCTCGCTGATTTTTTGAAGTTCTGATGTCGGAAAATAAACCGTATAGGGTTTCTCGTTCACCGTAAAATCACCCGCCCGCGTGAAAAGACGGACCCGCGCGACCGCGGTCTTCCGTCGCCCTACCGCTTCGAAATAGCGATCCGGTTTTTTTATCCTATCTTCACCTTCGAGAATCTCCGCCTCCGTCTCGACCTCTTCCCGTTCCTCTGCCGCGACTGTTGCCGGCGCCTCGACTAAATCCTTCTCCTTTTCCGGACCAGCTTTTTTAACACCCCGCCGCGCCGCGGGCTTCTTTGCGCGTTCCCGCGGAGCCGCGCGTTCACGCATTTCAGATGTTTCAGATGGCTTTGTTTTTCTAACCATGAAAATTTTCCACAGATGTGCCACGCCGAAGAATGAGATGGCGCATAAAGCGATCCCGTAATTTATTCTTGGGCAGCATCCCCCGCACGGCGCGCCGTACCGCGACACGCGAATCGCGCTTCATGACGTGCTCGAGCGTCTCTTCTTTCATGCCCCCCGGATATCCCGAATGTCTACGGTAAAGCTTCTGCCCTCTTTTCTTTCCCGTTGTTCTTACGTAATCCGTATTATAGACAGTGACTGAAGAAGATCCACCGCGGCCCGCCGGATCGAATTTGCTCGTGTTTTTCCCGCGCAACAGTATCGCAACTTCCGATGCGAGACGGCCCAGTATTTTGTTGGATGCGTCAATGGAATGCCGCATGCTTATTCACCTCGGAGGGGGAAACCCTCGCGCTTCGCGCGCCGCTCTAGGGTTCTTCGCCTTCTCGGCGAAGCCCGGGGCGATTCTTCCCGCTCGCACGTGCTTCGCACGGCTCGCGGAATCGCCCGTTGAAGCAGTGCTTCAACCCTTCCGACGCTCGCTTCGCTCACTGCCTCCCCCTTCCAAGGAGGCCGTAGAACGGAGAATGAATCTCCGTTCTACGGCGGGATTTATACCCCGCGCCAAGGGCGCGGGGAGATAATGCTATTTCATCAATTCCAAAATTGCCATCCGGGCCCCATCTCTCATCCGTATGCGTGATTTTGTAATCCGCGTATAACCGCCTGCTCTTTTCTCTCTGCCACCGATTTCCATAATCTTTCGCGTGATGGACTCATGAAAAAAACGACCCAGATGCCGGCGCGTATCCAGCGCGCCTGTTTTTCCACGAGTGATGCATCGCTCAACGTACGGCCGCAGTTCTTTTGCCTTTGCTTCCGTTGTCTCAATTCTTCCTCTCATAAAAAAAGAGGAGGCGAGGCCTTCAAGGAGCGCGCCGCGCTGACTTCGTTCTCTGCCGAATTTTCTTCCTCTTTTTAAATGCCGCATATGCTATTGCTTTAACGTAATACCAAAATTCCCCAGCGCCTTTTTAATCTCCTGAATCCCCTTATCCCCGATTCCTTCAATCTCCCGCAGCGTCGACTCGCGCTTCCGCGCCACCCCTGCAACCGTTTTGATCCCCGCCTCCCGCAATGCATTGAGAGTGCGGCTCGAAATCTTCAGCTCATCAAGTTTTATCTTGAGGGATGACTCTTCTGTCGTGACTTCAGGAGGCGCGGGTATCTCGGCAGCCGTTTTCTTATCCAAAATGCCTGCGGGAAATATTTCTGCAAATCCCTGCGTCAGCGCGCTCCACTGAGCAACCAATGTTTCTGCGGCCTGCACAAATGCCTCCCGCGGCGTCAGCGATCCGTCGGTTTCAAGATAGATCCGCAGACGATTATAGTCCGTCCGATCCTCCACACGCATATTTTCAACTTCATAATTAACGTGCCACACTGGGGAGAACGCGGCATCAAGCGCAATAGTCCCGATATTCACTTTTTCTTTGCGATGCGCCTCAACCGGCACATATCCGAGCCCCGATTCAATCACTGCGTCAAGTTTCAATTCCGCTTTCTTTGACGTCAGCTCCGCAATATGCGCGTCCTTGTTGATAAGTTCCACCTGCGAGGGCAGATCAAAATCACGGCCCGTCACTTCCTGCTCTCCTTTTACCGCAAGACTAATGGTCACCGGCGCGTCGCCATGAAGACGGAATCGCAGCTGCTTTAAATTCAGGATGAGCTCAACCACATCCTCCATCATTCCTTCAATTGTTGAAAATTCATGGCTCACCCCCTCGATCTTAATTGAGGTGATCACCGCTCCCTTCAGCGATGAAAGGAGCACCCGACGAAGGCTATTCCCAATCGTATGGCCGTAACCCGGGTACAGCCCTTCAATTTCAATAATGGCTTTCGTGCCTTCTTCAGAAATAATTTTTGGCTTTGAAGCGAGAGGAATCATGTAAAAAAATTAAAATGCAAAATACAAAATGAATCAATAACGGCTTTATATAAACCCCGATTCTATGCGGGAAAAATTAACGAGAGTAAAACTCTTTAATTTTCGTGATGTCCAACAAAATTTCGTTTCCCTCAGGCATCACTTCTCCGACAACTTTTCCTTTCCGTCCTTCCTCACGCGCAAGCCACACGGGGGGAATATGTTTTTTGAGACGCGAGTCAAGTTCTGAGAAAAGAGAACTCTTCTTGGTCGTTTCTTTCAACGCAATCACCTCGTCTTTACGCACAGAGTACGACGGAATGGTGACCATGCGGGAATTGACCAAGACATGGCCGTGATTGACGAGCTGACGCGCGAGACGTCGAGATGAAGCAAAACCAAGACGGAAAACCACGTTGTCAAGACGGCTCTCGAGCAATCGCATCAGCGCAACGCCAAAAATTCCGCGCGCTGACGCTGCTTTCTCAGTATACCTCTTCACATCGCCATCGTCAAGACCATAGATGAAGCGCATTTTCTGTTTTTCGCGCAGAAGCGAGCCGAATTCCGATGATTCGCGCCGCCGCCGCCGATTCTTGCCATGGACACCCGGCGGATAGGCGCGCCGCGCCACCGCGCATTTAGGACCAAGGCAACGCTCCCCTTTCAGAAAGAGTTTTTCTCCAAGACGCCGTTCAGTTTTCTCAAGCACTTTTGTCACATTATGACGAACTTTTATACTCTACGAACTTTTGCCGGACGCGGCCCATTGTGGGGAATTGGCGTGACATCTTTCACCCCCATAATATTAAGCCCGTGATTGCCCAACGCCCTGATTGCCGAATCGCGCCCCGAACCCACGCCCGATACCCGCACCATAACGTCCTGAAGGCCGAATTTCTTTACCTTTTCCGCGACGGTCTCGGCAACGCGCGCCGCCGCATACGGCGTCGCTTTTTTTGTTCCGGAAAAACCAAGCGCCCCCGCCGAGCACCAGCCAAGCGCATTGCCGTACGCATCCGTAATCATAATGATCGTGTTATTATATGTCGCCTGAATATGCGCAATGCCGTGCGTCGTTCTCACGCGCGCTACACCTCCTTCAGAAACACGACGAACACCATGCTCGTCAGGAGCCATTCCTTCGCCTCCGCTTTTACTAATAATTCGTTTTTTCCCCATATACTAAAACGCAATTGCATTATGTCGGCGTTGCCGCGGGTTTGCGGCCTGATCCCATGGTGCGCCGCACATTCCCGCGGCGGGTGCGTGAATTCGTTTTCGTACGCTGACCTCGCACCGGCAGTCCCCGTATATGACGCATTCCCCGGAATGTATGCAATTCTCTCAAGCGCTTGATGTTCGCCATTATGTCGCGGCGCAGTTCCCCTTCGATTTTATAGTCGCGCTCAATAATTTCCCGAATACGATTCTGCTCCTGCGGCGTCAAATCCTTTGCCCGGGTATCGGGCGCAATACGAGCTTGACGCACAATGGAACGCGCCGCAGGAAGGCCGATCCCGTAAATATAGGGAAGCGCGTATTCAATCTTTTTGTTATCGGGAATGTTGACGCCGGTAATTCTCATAGAGTGTCTCACGACCAATTAACCCTGTCTTTGTTTATGCTTCGGATTTGCCTTACAAATAACAAAGAGCCGACCTTTTCGTCGGATACGCATGCACTTTGCACACATTGGTTTGACTGATGCGCGTACTTTCACATTTTTATTTTATTTTTAAACTTAACCTTTTATTATTTTAACCGATGTACAATTCTCCCCTTTTTTTGATCATACGGAGTCATCTCAACCCGCACCCGGTCTCCGGCAAGCACCTTAATGTAGTGGAGCCGCATTTTGCCCGAAAGATGTGCGAGGATTTCTCTCCCGTCGTCAAGGAGCACCTTAAAAAGGGTATTCGGCAAACTTTCCTGCACGACCCCCTCCTCATACAATTTTTCTTTCGTATTCATACAAGGTTCTGGAACGTATTCTCCAGAGCATGCTTTCTAGGCGCCGAGGCCAAAAAAATTATAGCAAAACCATCGCCCGCCCGTCAAGCGCCTCGCTGTCAACACTCTCTACTCCTGCACCACCACCCTGATTTTATCTTCGCGGGAAGGAGCCTTTGAATTCCAAGGCGGAAAGAATTTAAGCTGGAACGTGGCGAGGTCTGTGCGCGCCCGGAGCGCCTCAATGAGCGCCGCTTCATTCTTGCCTTTCGCGAGCTCAATAAGATCTTTTTCAGAAACAATACTTCGCGTCCGCACGGTCCCGTCAAGAATCAGCCGCGCCGTCCCTTTTGAAAAATCAACCGAGGCAATGCGGAATTGCGGAGCAAACGATTCCCGTACAATGGTCGCGTCCTCGGACGGTATAAGATTTTTCTCAAGAAGCGCAATGAGATCTCTTGCGCGGAACACAATCGCTTTCCCCACCGCATCCGCACGGACGGAAAAACGATCAAAACGAGTATTCACCGCCGGAGCTTTTACATCCGCGATCTGGATTTCCCGCAATCCTTCAAGAAGTGTAAAATCTGGGGGCAATTTCCTCGCCATCTCCTCGCCGAGTTCCCCAAAGACCCGTTTCGTCACCGCCTCTTCCCCATGCGCCCGGTCGTCCTTTGAAACCACGCGCGCCTGTCCTTTCCATCCGCCGCTGAATCCCGCCGGCGCCACTGCGTAAAACTTCTCGTATCTCGGGGTTCCCTTGAATCCGGGAATTGAAAGCTTGATTTCTCCCGAAATGTTCCCGGACTCCCCGGGATTCTCTGCAATCGCTTCAGCCTCCGCCGACTGCGGCACGAGCACTCTCTTCACCGTTTTTGCGCCCGGCACGGTAACGGCATTCAGAAGCCTGTACACCGCGCCCCCCTCCGTCGCAAGACGCGTGTGCGCGATAAGTTTTTGAGGTTCCGCGCTGAAATTATTGTATATCTTCACCATCCCGCGACTTCGTCCGGAACCCGATCCCGCGCCGGTTGCTTCAAATTCCTCTGTTGCCGTGCGTGAAAAAGTGAGCAGTTCCGCCGGCAACCGTTCTCCGCCGCGTCCTGCGGCGGTCTCGGACGCCTCAAGGGAAACTTCAATACCGGCGATGGCGAGTTCTTCAATCCGCGGTTTGACGGCAACAGTCATGCGCACAAACACGGTCGAGAGGAGAACGAGCACAAAAAGAATGCCGCCGCCGCCCATAATAATGCTCCACCAGACAGGCGCAAGACGCGCCGCAACAAAACGATCTCGAACCGGACCGACGACCTGTTTCATGCCTGCGATAATCGAATCTCTCGCCTTTGCGTTCTCTGCGCCTCCGCGATATTTTTCTTTACTCGCATCAATAGTGAGAATCGCATTTTCATCGGAGGCGCCATCGTCAATCGAACTATTTTCAGTTTCAATCAAAGAATAATCATTTTCTTTCTCTTTCGCTCGCCCGGAATCCAAAGGCGAGTGCGCCCGCACTTCTTCTTTTTTCTCTTGATAAATGATGACGTCTCCGGATACTGCCCGTCTGCGTATTCCGTCTGAATTTTTTGAAATACCGTTCATAATCTTTTTTATATAAATAAAGACCGCTTATGCAAAGAATATCCCATAAGCGCGGCGAGCGGAACGTCCTCCGGACCGCCGAGAGCCCCCGCAAGAGAGTCCCCTTGGAAAAGAGCCTGCCCCTGCAGGAGCCGCACATGAGGAGTCGCCGCAAAGGAGTAGTGCCCAAGCCAATCCTCGGCAGACAGCGCGCGGCGCACTTCAGGAATCCGCCCGCCCTCTCCGAAAAGTATCACGTCCGCCGGAAGCGGCCCGAGATGGTACAATCCATCCAGCGCGTCCAGCAAATATTTTTTCCATACGCGAGCCGCTTCTTCAAGCGCCTGCCCCAACCTTATTTTTCCCCCAGGCATCTCAAATCCCTGCGTATATTCTCTTACACGCGCCCGGCCATCCTTAAAAGATAGTTCTTGATTCTTGGCAGCATGCCGCACCATCTCATCGCTCCCGTGCGCAAAGGATGCGAAAGATAATAATTTTTGATCGCGAAAAAGAAGAAGGAGCGTATGCGTCCGGTCTAACAGTATCATGAGCGCGTCGCCGAGCGATCCATTTTTCATGAATGCGTCAAGGAGAAGAATCTGAAGCGGCACAAACTCAACCGCAATGCCGCCCCACATTGACGTGACCCCCTCGAACGACGCGGACAACTCCTCGGGAAGATTCATCACGACGCTCGGAAACACAAGCTCTTTGACCCCGGCCGCATCCCCTCGACTAAGAATTTTTGCGTCCGTTTCGTAGCCGTTCGCAATAATCCGAACGGGGAACACGCGCCATGCGTTCCCCCCCTCGCCTCGACTCTCCGCCGCACCCCTCAAGTATTCCTCAAGCATTCGTCCCGAGTAGTGCTTTTGGGGGCGATCAATTCTTACCGCAATCTCCTGAAAAGTAATCATCTCATGAAAAGTGCCGATGCCTATTACCACGCGCGGCAAAACGCCGAATTGCCGCACCACACGCAAAAGAAGATCGTGCAGAAGCCCTGCCGTGCGCCGCATTTCCTCGCTCCCGTGCGCCTCCATACCGATCCCCGCGGCCGCACTTCCGGTTTCAAGCGCGATTTTTCTCACGACCCGCGGCATTCCTTCCCGAGACACGGTGAAGATAAGCGCCTGTACTCCTTCGGGCGCAATCTCAATCACCATGTGCAATGCCCGCGCGCCGCGGCCTCCCATCTTTGAGAACAGCCGGGAAAAAATTCCCATACACTGAATATATCACACCTCGTCTCTGTCGTTAAAGAACTATTATGCACATGTCACACAGGTGCAGAAAAACTCTTGTATGCGTATAATCAAAAGGCAGAAATTAAACTTTTTATATATTCCTTAAACGCGCGGTTCTCCTCATCCCGCCTTTAATCCAAAAGTA
>CAYIAH010000002.1:0-40759 GCA_964361495.1 uncultured Candidatus Saccharibacteria bacterium
AAAAAATAATCCGTTCGACTTGCATGCCTTATCCACGCCGCCAGCGTTCATCCTGGACCAGGATCAAATCCTCAATTTAATTTGGAAGCTGGACTACGGAAAACTGGAAGGCTGGAAATAAAATTCCTGCTTCTAGCTTCCGGCATCTAGCTTCCGATTTGTCGGAACAGCTGGAAAGAGACACTCTCCAACTGTTGTCATTCACTTTTCAAAGTTCTTCCCTTCCTGACACGCGATCATGATTATACATTTTCCAAGAAAACAACAACCACGCAAAACCCCGTATTTTGAGGGTCTTGCGTGGGTGTTGTTCACCGCAATCGCGACAACCGATTGCGATGACACTCTCCCGCCCGAAAAAGGCGGACAACCCGATTGTGAAATAGTTGTAGTATGTCCGATGCTCCCCACCGGACGCGCGGTCACAAGCCACGTATGGAATAAAGCAATGGTATCTCTTCGCGGTATCCAATGTCAAGGCCTTATGACTTCTCGCGCAGTATTCCAAAAACGCGGATCATCTCTTACGAGGCTCTTGCGAGATTAAACCTCGTAAACTCCGTCCAATCATTTTTATTCCCTCCCTCTACCTGATGCGCCGAAGTCGCGGCTCCCCAGAAAAAATCTTTGGGGAATGTCAGTGCCATAAATTCATTATAGCACATAACAGAAAGCCGACATTTGTTAACATTTACCTCACGATCGTATATATTTTGTTAACATTACCCCTTCCCATACTTATGGCCTGTCCCGTCACCTCAATGCATTATCGTACAACTACCATTACTCATCCTCGATAGTCCCCTGCTCATTTATACTAAAAATATGAACCTTATTTTTGAGCTCCCACTCGCCCAACAATTTGATAAAGGATTCGGGAAGAGGGCGTTTCCCAATCCATACACTTTTCTGAAGCTGTTTGAAATCACACGTTGAAAGTTCTGCACGAATCGCGTCACGCTTTTTCCGTTCTCGCTCCGGGATATCAAAAACTACCATACGAGTCACCCCATCGATGGGAGGCAAATCCTCCGTGGGAATAATCTCTTGCAGCCAGTTTTCCCCGTCATCAGTAATGTACCATCGCGAGTTTCGTGCTTTGCCCGAGCGCGCAATAAGTCCTTGACGCTTCAGGCGCGAGAGCGTGGAAGAAAGTGTTCGTGCCGAAACGCATGGATAAGAGTCCAGACCAAAAAGCGGTCGTGATATTGCGGCCCAGGGATACTTTTTGGGGAAAAATGCGTCAAGGGTTAATTCCTCTACTTCCATAAGCTTTCTCAATATAAGCCGAGGTATTGAATCACTGACTTTTCGCTTCTTTTTCATTGTTAACAATTATACTACGATCGTATGAAAAGTGTTAACGATCTATCGGTTCAACCGAAGCCGAAAAAACTAACATCCTGTATATAATTCACCAATATGCACTCTCCTTGTCCCCACTTTACAAAAAAGAACGCACTGACGCATAAATGATGCTCGTGTCAATCAATAAAGATATCTTTCAAGAAGTATGCTTTTCGCGCCACTCATCGATTTTTTTATGATCACCTGAGAGTAGTATCTTTGGCACTCGGTACTTTTTTCCGCCATAGAGAAACACCTCCGGCCGCGTATAGTGCGGATACTCAAGACCTTTACCGACGGTTACATCTCTCTGCTCTTTCTTCAAAAATAAATTCCAGTGCGACTCTTCCTCCAGCGACTTCCAATCAATAACCCCTGGGATCAAACGCGTCAATGAAGAAATAACAACCATCGCTGCGGCATCTCCGTCAGTCAGGACGTAAGGGCCGATTGAAACTTCCTCTGCACGGAGCGCTTTGACGACTCGCTCATCAATCCCCTCGTACCGACCACTGATCAAAACGATACGCTTATATCTCTTTAACCAGTCATGGGCAAGTTTCTGTGTAAACTGTTTCCCCTTCGCGGAAAGTATAACGATTTTAGTCCGGTTTGCACTTTGCACGCTCGGCCGAAGCGGAGGCGAGGCGAGCGCTTTACGCTTTGCGGTATGACTAACCGCCAGTAGAATCGGCTCCGCCATCAATACCATCCCCGCCCCCCCGCCATACGGTTTGTCATCAACTTTTTTGTGTTTCTTATCGCTCGAAAAATCGCGTAAATTATGTATGGCAATCTGCACGAGTTTTTTCCCTCGTGCGCGCTTCAAAATAGATTCATTCAGATATGAATCAAAAATTTTTGGAAAAATGGTGATGATATCAAAATGAAACATAGAAGACTGCGGAACAAAACAATGTCTCGCGAAACCAAAAACCGCGCTCGTAGTGTAGCCCGGTTTTGGCAATTTCGAAATCCGATCCCTCGGAATCGAAAATTAGAGTTTCAGATCGTCAACGACGTCATCCACTGTCCTTGAATCGTGGGGCATCCTCGGGCCGCGGCCGCCTTCCGGCTCCTCAATTTTAAGATTCACGCGGGCGTTGTTTTTCACTCCGACCACGCGAAGGAGCGAACGGATTGCCTTTGCAGTCTGTCCGTTGCGGCCGATAATCTTGCCCATATCATTCGGGTCAACTTTCAAAGTAATGAGCACCCCCATTTCATCAACCCGACGATCGGTTTTCACCACATCGGGATTATCCACAAGGGATTTGACCACGAATTCAAGAAACTCCTGATCCTGTGCCGTCTGTGTCATGCGATCGCTTACCGCGCTCGGCTTTCTGCCTTCGGCACTCTACGCCACCGAGAGCTCAAGCTGAATGCGGGAAGCTCAAGTTCACCTTCGACCTTTCTTTTAAGCACACGGTTCGACGGTCATGCCGCCATACAGCCCGTGCTACAATAAATTTTATTTTACTCCTCTCCGGTTCAAAAGTCAAGAAGTTCAAACACCCGCCGTTGCTCCTGTTTCTGCCCCGACCGCCGCGACTGCCCGCGACGCCACATGAATTTTTTTTCCTTTGATCACCCCGCGGCGAATCAAAAAATTATGCACCGTATCTGACATCTGCGCTCCTTTGGAAATCCAATACAAAATTCGCTCGTTCTTGAGCGTGACATGCTTGGTCTTTGGATGGTAGGAGCCGAGTATCTCCATGCCGCTTGATTTCGGCTTGGAGCGCCGTTCGGTTATCACAATCCGGAACGCCGGATCATTTTTTCTCCCCACGCGCCGAAAACGGATCACTAACATAATAGGTGGAGTGTATAGAAAAGAGCGCTTTGCGTCAACTCTTCATACGTCCAAACGTCCAACCCATCCCTTCGCGGTCAACCCCACTTCTTTGCGCGCAATCCATTTCGCGCCGCTTCTTCCTGGCCCGTTTGTTTTGAGGGCCCTTCGCCTTCAGCGATCAACTCTTCGCCCAAGTATACGCCGATCACAAAATGTTTATCATGATCCGGCCCCCACTCGCGGAGCACCTCATACGTGGGTGTAATCCCCACCCGTTCTTGCGCCTCTTCCTGAAAAAGCGACTTCGGATCTTTATAGAGTTGTTTCTCCAGCACCTCTTTGAGCCGCAAGAAGAGAACCCGATGAATAAATGCCTGCGTGGCGGCGTATCCCTGATCAAGATAGAGTGCGCCGATCAGCGCCTCAAACGCATTCGCAAGAATATACTGGCGCGCCCGGCCCACATCTTTCGCTTCGCCCCGCGAGAGAAGAACAAATTCGTTGATTCCGAGCGCAACCGCAATCTCGGAAAGCATCTTCGCGTTGACGAGCGCTGCGCGATAACTCGTCAAGTCCCCCTCGGGCTTATCTGGAAAACGCTCATAGAGCTCTTCCGTTACGATTAATTCCAATACCGCATCCCCAAGAAACTCAAGCCGTTCATTGTGTCCGACCCGAAATTCCGGATTTTCGTTCAAATATGAACGGTGGGTCAGCGACTGAAGCAGCAAATCCTTATTATTAAACTGCAGGGCAAGCTGTTCTTCAAATTGGGATATATCTTTCATCATCCGATAAAAACAAAAAATTAATCCTGAACTTTCTTTTCTTCGTGCTCTTTTGGTTCGCCGACGTCGTCTCTTCTCGGATATTCTTTTCCCGGCTCCCCCATCTCCCGATAGACCGTCCCCAAGACGCCGTTGACAAATTTCCCCGATGACTCTCCCCCAAAGGCCTTTGCAAGTTCAATCGCCTCGTTGATCGCAACTTTCGGAGGCACTTCTTCATAGTTGCCGAACAGCAACTCAAAGAGACCGAGCCGCAGTACCGCGCGATCAACTGCCGTAATCTGATCAACGGGCCATTCCGGCGCCGCCTTTTCAATCACCGCATCAATTTTGACAAGACGCGCAACCGTTCCCTGCACGAGCCGGTCAATAAATCCATATTCTTCTTCGAGTCCGGGCCCGAATTCTTCTTTGTTGCGCGCGACGATGCCGTCTATCTCGATAGGGTTCTGTTTCTTCCAGAAGTCCCACTCAAAGAGCGACTGCATCGCGATGGAACGAGCTAAATGGCGGCTTGCCATAAATGTCTAATTTCTAATTGACTTAATTTCTCACCAAACTCGAAATCCCAATGTCTAAAAATTCTTTGGTCATTCGGTTTTTTTTGGATTTCTTTAGGTCAATTAGAATAAAATAATTAGAAATTAGTCATTTGTGCGATAACTCCTCCGCACTCAACGTTTTCCCTTTCTGTGTTTCCTCTTCGTGCTCGTGCAACTCCTTTTCTTTCTTCTTCCGCTCTTTCTTATCCAGTTTTGCAAGGACGTCAATAACCTGCCGGCCCGCGTAGTAGCCGCAGTTCTCGCACATCCGGTGGGGAAATTTCTCCTGACCACAGTGAGCGCATTTTGAAAAAGATGCGGGCTTCAGGGCATGGTGCGACCGCACCCGATTCCGCTTCCCTTTGGTATGACGCATTCGGACTACCATGTGAGGAAAAAAGATTAATCAATAAATTTCGTCATGCGTTCCGATATTAAGATACAATACTTTTTCGCCTTCAAGAAATAGGAATTTGATTCGATATTCGTAATCAACCGAGTACGCCCATTTATCCGCGTCCCTCCCGTGAAGTTTATGCGTATCCAATCGAGGGTCGAAGGCATTTACTTTAAAAACTTCTTCACGCATCTCTGCCTTCTGTTGAATATCAGTCGATAGTTTTCCTAGTGAGCGAAGGAATTTCGTACTGTATTCAATCTTATGTATCTTTCTTTCTGCGGGCATATTTTTTTAATGCTTCGCCCATTGAACTGGCTGCTATTGTCTTCCCCGCCTTATACTCCGCAATCGCCTCGCGCACTTCTCGGTCCAGCCGCTCTGCGGCTTTCCCATGCAGTTGATACGCCGGCACTTTATATTTTTTCCCTTTCCATGTGTGCATTTCATAGCCCGCAAACGCGGGAACGTTTGGATGCGCCTTTTTCAACATTTCATATTCTCGTTTCGGTATAATCACTAATTCTTCCCGTCCGGTTACTCGTTTAGGAATTGTAATCACTGATGATGCCATACCTGTACCCTACTAAAAACAAACTGGTTTGGCAAATGTGTTCCCATACGGAACGACTGCCGATGCGTCCTACTCGGACCATGTAACCGTATCATCTCCCGATGCAATTCCGTCCCATATCCCTTATGCAGATCAAACCGATACTGCGGATATTTTTTGTGAAGCCGCAGCATGATGCGGTCGCGGGTTACTTTCGCAATAATGGAAGCGGCCGCAATTGCTGGGATTTTCTCGTCGCCTTTGATAATAACTTCGTGGAGAATAGGAGGCGGAAGCACTAAGCCGCCATCAAGCTGAACGAACTGCTCTTGTACCAATCTAAGATCACTACAAAGCTTTGCATATACGCGCCGCGCCCCCAGATTCGCCGCCTGCGCGATATTGATCCGGTCAATCACGCGCGGCCAGACACTCGTCACCGACCATCTTATTTTCGGATGCGCTGTGAGGAATCTAAACCACTCCTCCCGTTTCTTTGCGGTGAGTTTTTTTGAATCGCGAATACCGCGCCGTAAAAAATCTGCCTGCATTGCGCGCGAAACATACACTCCTGCAACCACCACTGGTCCCGCAAGCGGGCCCCGCCCCGCCTCGTCTATTCCAATGATGTACTTATGGGGATGCGACGAGGCTCTTCCGCGTTGCCGGCGGCTCGCTTCATCAATACCTATAATACACACATTGCGCCTCGTCATTGATAAGGTATGATAGGTTCATGAAATTTACGCATCTGCATGTTCATAGTCACTATTCTCTTTTGGACGGACTCGCGAGAATTGATGAATTGGTGAAGCGCGCCGCGGCGCTCGACATGGGTTCCCTTGCACTCACTGACCACGGGAATCTGTACGGCGCGATTGAATTCTACCAAAAAGCCCGGAAAGCCGGCATCAAACCAATTATCGGCGTTGAAGCATATATTGCCCGCGAGCGCATGCAGGACAAGCGGCCGGGCATTGACGACAAGCGTTTTCATCTCGTCCTGCTCGCCGTGACGAACGAGGGATACCACAATCTTATCCGGCTTGTCACGAAAGCGCATCTTGACGGATTTTACTATAAACCGCGGCTCGATAAACAGGCGCTCCGCGAGCACAGCCGCGGTCTCATCGCGCTCTCCGGCTGTTTCAACGGCGAAATCCCGCGCGCCCTGCAGAATAAAAAGCCGGAGCTCGCCCTGCGGCTCGTCGGCGAGTATCAGGAAATCTTCGGCAAAGAAAATTTTTATCTTGAAATCCAGCCGCATTTCAACTTTGAAAATCAAAAAATCATCAATGACGGCATGCGCCTCCTCTCGCAGAAAACCGCCGCTCCGTGCGTCGCCACCAACGACATTCATTATATACACGCCGAAGATGCCGAAGCGCAGGATATCCTCGTTTCCGTGCAGACCGGCGCCCGATTTGAAGACGAAGACCGCCTTACCATGAAAGGCGCCAATCTTTCAATGAGAAGCGCCGAGGACATGACCGCGCTCTTCCCCGACATCCCAGAAGCGATCGCGGCGACCGAGGAAATCGCATCGCGCGCAGCGCTCCATCTTGAATTGGGCGTACCAAAACTTCCCACTTTCCGCGTTCCCGAAGGATACACGGCCGACTCCTATCTCGGGGAACTGTGCGCCAAAGGACTTCAACCAAGATACGGCGCGATGCTTCCGGAACAACAAAAGGTGGTTGCCGAACGTTTACAATACGAGCTGAAGGTCATCGGACAAACGGGATTTGCAAGTTACTTTCTCATTGTGCAGGATTTCGTGAGTTGGGCAAAAAAGAACGGCATTGTCGTCGGGCCCGGCCGCGGCTCTGCCGCGGGTTCGCTCGTCTCGTATCTTTTGGGCGTGACAAACATCGACCCTCTCAAGTACAACCTCCTCTTTGAGCGGTTCCTCAATCCGGAACGGATTTCCATGCCCGATATTGATCTTGATTTTACCGACACCCGCCGTGATGAGGTGCTCGACTATGTCGCAATAACCTCCGGCCGCCCCCGCGGCGCCAAAATAATCACATTCGGCACCATGGCGGCGCGCGCCGCGATTCGAGATACGGGCCGGGCTCTCGGCATCCCTTACAGTTTCTGCGATCAGATCGCGAAAATGATTCCTTTCAACCCCACCCAAGGAGAAAAATCGGGATGGCTTAAGAAAAGTCTGGAACACGTATACGAACTCAAAGATATCTACGGCCGCGATCCGGAGGCAAAGCGTCTTATTGACGCGGCAATGAAACTTGAAGGAGTTGCGCGCCACGCATCAACGCATGCCTGCGGCGTCGTGATCTCCCCCGAGCCGCTCATTGACTCGATTCCTCTCCAATATGCGCTCCGGCACGGCGGCGCCAAAGGAGATGAAACAAACCAAGTCGTCGTGACGCAATATGAAATGCATGCGATCGAAGATCTTGGACTTCTCAAAATGGACTTTCTCGGATTGCGTAATCTTACCATCATTGAAGGCGCGCTCAATCTTATAAAAAGCCGCCACGGAGAAACCATCAACATTGATTCCATTCCACTCGACGATCGCAAGACTTTTCAACTTTTTCAAAGAGGCGAGACGGCCGGTTTGTTCCAATTTGAAAGCGCCGGAATTACGCGCCACCTCAAAGAGCTCAAACCCACAGAATTTGAAGACCTCACCGCCATGGTCGCGCTCTACCGTCCCGGCCCCATGGAACTTATTCCGAGCTACATTAAAAGAAAACATGGCCAAGAACGCATTGAATATCTTCATCCGAAACTCGCCCCGATCTTAAAAAACACCTACGGGATAGGCGTGTATCAGGAACAGATGATGCAGATTGCGCGCGACCTCGCGGGATTCACGCTCCCCGAGGCAGACACTCTGCGTAAAGCCATTGGCAAAAAAATCAAATCGCTCCTCAATGAACAGCGAGAAAAACTCATCAACGGCATGCAGAAAAACGGCATCGGGGCGAAGACCGCAGAAGCGATCTGGGAGCTGTTTCCTCCGTTTGCGCGCTATGGATTTAACAGGAGCCACGCAGCATGCTATGCGCTCATCGCGTATCACACCGGATGGCTGAAAGCCCACTACCCGACGGAATTTATGACCGCGCTCCTTGCCGCGGAATCGGGCGATATCGAAAAGGCCGCATTCTTTATTGATGAAGCGCGCGCGATGGGAATTAAGGTACTCCCCCCAGACATCAACGAGAGCGCGGCCGATTTCGCCATCGTCGGTCCTCTTCAAATTCGCTTCGGCATCGGCGCGGTGAAAAACGTCGGCAGTAATATCGTTGAAGCGATCAAGCGGGAGCGGGATACCGGCGGAAAATTTCTTTCCATCACCGATTTTGCCGAGCGGATCCATCACAAAGATTTCAATAAAAAATCGGTTGAGTCACTCGCGAAATGCGGCGCCCTCGATTCGCTCGGCGAACGAAATCAGCTCCTTGAAAATCTTGACCTTATTCTTGAATACAATCGCGAATCGCAGCGCGCCCATGCGGGCGGGCAGACGAGCCTCTTTAGCGCGACACCCGACATCCGCGTCACCTCTCTCGGACTGAAAGCGGCCGAGAGCGCTTCCAAACACGAGCGGCTGCAATGGGAAAAAGAGCTTCTCGGTTTGTATGTGACCGAACACCCGATACAAGACTATCTTGAAGAATTGAAAAAAAATCATGTTCTGCCGCTCAAAAATCTTACCATCAACCTCCGGAATCAAATGGTCGCGATTGGCGGCCTTGTTGCGGACATCAAGAAAGTTATGACGAAATCCGGCCAGCCAATGCTCTTTGTAAAAATGGAGGACCTGACCAGCCACACCGAAGTGCTCGTCTTTCCCAAGGTGCTTGCCAGAAACCCCGGCGTCTGGCAACAGGAAAAAGTCCTCATCGTGCGCGGGAGAGTGTCTGATAAAGACGGTATCACGAAGATCCTCTGCGAAGAGGCATTTGAAATTCCCACGTAAACTGCGCTACACTATTTTCATGAAAACACTGCACGAGGCCGGCGCGGAAAAACTTCCCGATAATGACCACCGCGTACTCGGCCAGAAGCTCGATCTTTTTTCATTTCACGAGGTTGCTCCCGGCGTTCCTTTCTGGCATCACAAAGGAATGAGTATCTTCAGGACGCTGGAGCACTATGCCCGTGCGGTCAACGATAAAGAAGGATATCTTGAAATTGCAACGCCGATCCTCGTAAAAAAGGAACTCTTTGAACAATCGGGTCACTGGCAGCACTACCGCGAGAACATGTTCTGGTTCCGAAACCCCCGCGATAAAAAAGAAACGCTCGTCCTCAAGCCCATGAACTGCCCGGAGTCAACATTCATCTACAATGCCGCCAAACGAAGCTACAAAGATCTTCCTCTTCGTCTCGCGGAACTCGGCCGGCTCCATCGAAATGAACGCTCCGGAACGCTCGGCGGGCTCTTCCGCGTCCGCCAACTCACCATGGACGACGCGCATATCTATGTCGAGCCCGATCGCGCTGAAGACGAAATCGCTTCGGTCATGACCTCAATCCAACATTTCTATCTCCTGTTCGGATGGAAAGCGCGTTATATTCTCGCGACCCGCCCCGCCGACGCGCTCGGCACCAAAAAAGAATGGGGCCTCGCCGAAACAGCTCTTGCGAATGTCCTTGCAAAAATAAATGTTCCGTACGCGACCGAAAAAGGGACAGGCGCTTTTTACGGTCCCAAAGTTGAGGTCCATATGGAGGATTCGCAGGGACGGGATTGGCAAATGGGAACCGTGCAGCTTGACCTCGCGATGCTTCCAAAACAATTCAAACTCTCCTATATTGACGTCCGGGGAGAAAAGCAAAAACCGTGGGTGATCCATCGCGCGGTTTTCGGATCATTTGAACGATTCATTGGAATACTGCTGGAACATTTTGCGGGTGCGCTCCCGGTGTGGCTCGCGCCGGTGCAGGCCGCAGTTGTGCCCGTGAGCGAGAAGTTTGATGCGTATACTATTGAGATTCAGAAGGAACTTCGTGGGGAAGGAATCCGCGCGGAAATCTCCGGCGCAACCGAAACGCTTGGCAAGCGCATCCGCGAAGCGGAATTGCAAAAAATTCCTTACATTCTTGTCATCGGCGAGCGCGAGGCGGCGGCGCGCACCGTGACCGCGCGTCTCCGCGGCGTACGGGATCAGCGCGAAATGACGGTGCGCGAACTCATTGATGCTATCAAAAAAGAAAATCCCGAATGACGATCCGCAGTAATTGACGGACTGATGCCCTCAAAACCGAAACTCATTGTTATTGTCGGCCCTACCGCGTCGGGAAAATCAGAATGTGCGGTGCGGCTCGCAAAAAAATTCAACGGCGAAATCGTTTCAGCGGATTCCCGCCAGATTTATAAAGGTCTCAACATCGGCACCGGAAAAGTGCCGGGAAGGTGGCGAAAAGTAAAAGGCCGCGGAGAATTTTTTGTTTACAAAAAAATTCCGCACCACTGCATTGATTTTGTCCCTCCCCGCCGCATCTTCACTGCCGCGGAATATCAACAGTGCGCCAAACACGCAATCCGAGAGACCGCTCGACGGGACGCGCTCCCCTTTCTTGTCGGCGGCAGCATGTTCTGGATTGACGCCGCGGTCTATAACCTATCCTTCCCCGCGATCAAACCGCAGGAGAAACTCCGGGCGCGTCTTGCCAAAAAAAATGCGGCGGAGCTTTTAAGAATACTCGTGAAGCTTGATCCGGAACGCGCCGCCGCTATTGAGCAAAAAAATCCGCGGCGGCTCATCCGCGCCATTGAGATTGCGCGCGCCTTCGGACGCGTGCCGAAACTCGCCAAGAAAATTCCCGCGTACGACGCGCTGTGGATCGGCCTCAACCCTTCGTATGAGATGCGATCTCGCAAGATTCGCGACCGATTGCATGCGCGTCTTCGTATGGGTTTAATCCATGAGGCCGAGCGCCTCCACGACGAGAACGTGCCTTGGAAACGTTTCTATGAGTGGGGGCTTGAATACCGGTTTCTTGCCGACTATCTTCGGGGCAAACTCGCGAAAAAAGAGATGATCGCCGCGCTTGAGCGCGCGATCAACGACTATGCGCGCCGGCAGATGGTCTGGTGGAAGAAAAATCGTTCAATCCGCTGGGTGACGAACTATCGCGATGCGGAATCGCTTTTAAAAAATTTCTTGATCACGCCCCAGCGCGTGTCTTCGCGCGCGGCATCTTGATTTCTTTCTGTATGATCCTCGGGCACGACGACCACCTCTTCTCCCATCTTTTTCAGATTGAACCGCTCCTTCGCGAAACGTTCCCTTGCTTCCGGCGTTTCCAATTCCGCGCGATATGTCTCAAGTTCGCGATTGCGCTCACCGAGCGCCTCCAGTGACGCGGACATCAAAAGATACTCCCGCCGGACGATTATCATATCCCGCACTAATCTATACAACTGCACACCGCCAATCGCGACGGCCGCACTCAATGCAGCCGCAACGAGAACAGAGCGCGCGCGAAATTTATTTTCATTGGGTTGCGCCTCACGCATAGGACAATTACAATAAAAATGACGCTATGTTTATCAAACGCTCAAAACTCAAATTGATCTGGATGGTCATTTCTATTTTTGCGGTGATTTCAATGGTCGCCTATCTTCTCCTCCCGCTTATCGTATACCTCTAAACATTTTTTCGCGATTCTTGACTCGTCATATCAATCGCGCTATCGTGCGAACGGAACGTTCACAATGAAGGTATCCTTTTCTCTTGGAAAGGGGACAACGACTATGGAACAGGCGGTCAATCTCACTGAGACCGCGCTGACGTTTTATCGCCAAGCCGCGGAACACCTCAATCTTTCGCCAAGAATCTATCAATCGCTACAGGAACCGGAACGAGTATTGAGGGTCAGGATTCCGGTTGAAATGGGTGATGGAAGCTGTGTCATTTTTAGGGGTTGGCGCTCAATTCACAACACATGGCGCGGTCCGGGAAAAGGCGGCATCCGCTACCATCCCGACGTCACGGAGGATGAAGTGGTCGGGCTTTCCATGTTCATGACATGGAAATGCGCCGTTGTCGGAATTCCGTTTGGCGGCGCAAAAGGCGGCATTGCGCCCGCGTGGAATCTGCTTGACGAAACAGAGCGCGCGGCGTGGAAACAGAAATTCCCCAAACGGATGTCAAAACGGGAACTTGAACAGATGACGCGCGGATATGTCCAGAAAATTCTCCCGCTTCTCGGCCCGGAAAAAGATATTCCCGCACCCGATGTATACACAGACGCCGAAACCATGGGCTGGATCATGGATGAATACAGCAAGATCATGGGTTACACGATCCCGAGCGTGGTCACCGGAAAACCGATTTCCATCGGCGGCTCGGTCGGCCGCGATGAAGCAACCGGACGCGGCTGTTATATCACGATCCTCAAAGCGCTCAAGCACCGCAGTCTCAATGGAGGTAATGCGGTTATTCAAGGATTCGGCAACGCAGGATCAAAAGTCGCCGAGCTCCTCTATAAAGACGGAATCCAAATCATCGGGATCTCGGATTCCCGCGGAGGTATTGTCAATATGAAGTTGGGTCTTGATCCTGCGCGCGTACGTGAATTCAAAAATAAAACAGGCACGGTTGTCGGATTCCCAGATGCGGATTCATGCACAAACGAAGAACTCCTTGAACTGCCAACCACCATCCTCGTTCCGGCCGCACTCGAAGGAACGATCACGGCGCGCAATGCGAGACGCATCCATGCCTATATTATCGCTGAGGCGGCAAACGGCCCAACCACGCCCGATGCCGATCCCATACTCAATGAGAATAATGTATTCGTCATCCCGGATATCCTTGCGAATGCCGGAGGGGTAACGGTTTCCTACTTTGAATGGGTACAGGGACTTCAGCGCCTTTTCTGGGATCTCGGCCGAGTCAGGAACGAACTTGAAACGATCATGTCCAATGCCTTTGACCAAGTCGTGGCCTATGCAATCAAACATTGTGTCCCGATGAGAAACGCCGCATTCGCAGTCGCGATTAACACGGTCGCGCAAGCGGGAATTGACCGCGGTAAAAATTCCGGCAGACAGGGGAATGTCCTTTAATTTTTTTCATTCCGCAGCATTTTCAAGAACACGTCGGGCGGAATAGCAACGTGAGCGCGCGCGGCAAGTTTTTCCTTGCCGCGTTTTTGTTTTTTCCAAAGTTTCATCTTTCGCGTCCGGTCGCCACCATAGAGATACCCGGTGACGTCTTTTCGCTGGGCGGGGATGGTTTCTCGCGCAATAATTCTTCCCTCCACTTCCGCCTGAAGCGCAATTGGAAAGAGAGAACGCGCAAGCAGCTCCTTAAGGCGCTGAACCCGACTCCTGCCGATGCGGCCGGCATCGCGGCGCGATACAATTTCTGCAAATGCCGGCACGTCCTCGCCCGCGATCAGAATCGCGACCTTCACGAGATCCCCGGGCCGATATTCAAAAAATTCATAGGCGAGCGACGCAAATCCATGAGAGATGCTTTTGAGACGATCATAAAAATCAATAATAATTCCGCGCAGCGGGGCCTCCGCGCGAAGAAACAGACGCTCGCGTGAGAGCGATACCGTGTCCTGCAGTGCGCCTTGGTAGTCCGCAAGGAGCGCGGCAACACTTCCCAGATACAGAGCAGGCGTGATAATTTCAAGCC
Organism: uncultured Candidatus Saccharibacteria bacterium; assembly: GCA_964361495.1. GTDB lineage: Bacteria > Patescibacteriota > Minisyncoccia > Sungbacterales > HO2-52-23 > CAYFJB01. The sequence continues at coordinate 14,068 of CAYIAH010000002.1, forward strand.
GCGCCCACGGTTCCTCAATTACCCCGCGATCGCGCGTCTCTTCAAGCGCCGATGCGCGATAGATATGTTCATAACGCCCCTCTTTTGTCAGTATGCGGAATCCCACAGAGGGCGTTGAGAGCACCACGGGTATTTCGTATTCTCGGCGGATCCGCTCATAGATGATTTCCATATGCAGGAGCCCGAGAAACCCAACCCGAAATCCGCGGCCGAGCGCGGCAGCGCTTTCCGGTTCAAATGAAAACGCGCTGTCTTCAAGCCGCAATTTTGAAAGGGCATCACGAAGCATTTCGTAGTGCGATTGATTCTCCGGAAAAAACGAGGCGAATACCAGCGGCCGCACTTCCTCGTACCCGGGAAGTACTGCAGCGGCCATTCTTCCAATAGACAAAGATTTCACTATATCCGCATGAACAATCGTGTCGCCTGCGCGGACCATCGCGGGCTCTTTAATGCCTGTTGCAATATATCCTATCTCACCCTCGCCAAGCATCGGTGAAGGAATGCGTTCCGGCTTAAAAACGCCGACTTCAAGCGCGGATGCGGCCGCGCCGGTCGCAAGAAAAAGAAGCGAATCATCTTTTTTTACCCCACCCTCAACAACGCGCACATGCGCGAGAACCCCATGATAAGCGTCATACTGCGAATCAAACACAAGTGCGCGTAGCTCGCCGGGCACAGAACCCGCGCGCCTTCGACCCGCTTTATCTGGCGGAGGGATTTTTTCCACGACCGCATGGAGCATATCTTCCACTCCCGTTCCCTCTTTCGCCGACACATAAAAAATTTTCTCATCCGCGCCGACTAATTCCTTCAATTCTTCTCCCACGCGCGAAGGATCCGCGGAGGGGAGATCAATCTTATTGACCGCCGGAATCACCACCAGATTTTGTCCCCGCGCGAGCGCGAGATTCGCGACTGTCTGCGCCTGTATGCCCTGCGTCGCATCCACCAAAAGAATCGCGCCCTCCACTGCGGCGAGCGCGCGAGAGACCTCATACGAAAAATCAACGTGCCCGGGCGTATCAATTAAATTCAAAATAAAGTTCTTCCATCTCATCCGCACGGGCTGCATTTTAATCGTAATCCCCTTTTCCCGTTCGAGCGGATGCATATCAAGATACTGCGCACGCATCTTCCGTTTCTCAATCGTTCCGGTCAGTTCCAAAAAACGATCGGCAAGAGTACTCTTCCCGTGATCCACATGCGCGAGTATGCAAAAATTGCGAATGAGGTTCATGGTATCCGTCTCACCGCATTTCCTCGCCATCCCAGCTCTTAGGGAGCATTCCTACTTTCAGAAGCCGGCGTTCAAAAGTATGCCAGAATGCATAGACCGCTTCCTCGCGAAGTGCGGCAAGCATTCCGAAGTATACCGCGATCCCCGCCGCTCCCGCGACAACCCCCTGCGCGAGCACCTGCGCCAAGCTAATAAGCGGAAACGTATGCGAGAAACTTGCTCGGACCAGATACGCAACGCCGCCTGCCGCGAGCGACGCCGCACCAATCTTCAGCAACGCGATACCCGGAAACGCGCCGTCTCGCCCAAGGACGCGGCGCGCGAGCTGCCGCAGGGCAATGAAAAGTACCACCACATTGACCGTCACGCCGATTGCAAATCCAAGACCGAGTCCGAGCACTTCCGGATTTTGAAGATCGTCAATCCTGAAAAATGCCGCGAGTTCCCTGCCGAACATATTCTCCGGATTGCCCAACGCCTGCACGAACAAAAAAGCACATGCAATAGAAAGTCCTGATGCGCCAACATTGATGATGAGCGGAAGCCATGTCCGCTCAAGCGCGTAAAAACCGCGCAGAAGCAACGTGATCAAACTTCCCCCGCCGATCGCGAGCGCAAGCGCCGCGAGAACCGCCGCCGTGAGTCGCGTGTCCTCCCATGAAAACGCGCCCGCGCCCAGCGCCGCACGCACCAGATGCGCGCGAAGAATAACCATAAGCACCGCGCTCGGCATAACCCAGAAAAGAATTGTCCGAATGCCGGTATGGAGCTCTTCAAAAAATTCGCGTCCATTTTTCCCCAGATACGCCCGGTTGAGCCGCGGAAAAAGAGCAATGCTGTAGCTCACGCCAAAAATGCCGATCGGCACAAAATAAAGATTGTACGCAAGCGTGTACACCGCAACGCTCCCTTCATTCAGGGTCGAACCGAGCGCCAAGAGCGCCACGGTCGTGATCTGAGAAACGGAAATGGAGAGCACCCGCGGAAACGACACCGCGGCAACTCTCCCCACTCCGTCGCGCATGAAGTGAAGAAAAAAGCGCGGCGCAAATCCAAGAGTCCGCGCTGATATAAATTGAATCCCCATGTGAAGAAACGCTCCTGTAATGACTCCGAGTCCGGCTCCAAACACGCCCATCGACGGCGCGAGAAAGATAATTCCCGCAATGATTCCCAGATTGTAAAGAATGGGCGCCAATGCAAAAATAACGAATCGCCCAAAGGTCTGGACCACTGCGGAAAATATGCTTGAGAGACCGAGAAAAATGGGCGCAACCAAGAGGATTCGAGCGAGTGCCGCGGTAGACGCCTGCTCTTCTGGCGAGAAACCCGGCGCGATCACGCGAATCATCTGCGGGACGCCGAAAACCGCCGCCGCGGTCAATCCCGCCGCGATGACAACGAAGAGCGAAGTCACGCCGGAAATCAGCTGTTTCGCGCGGCGTGTATCGCTCCCGAGATATTCCTGAAAGACCGGGATGATCGCAGCGCTTGCCGCACCCAGCAAAAAAAGCGTGGAGAGAAAATCGGGGATCTGAAACGCTGCATAGTAAATGTCGAGCTCGCGGCCTGCGCCGAAATGCGCCGCAAGCAGACGATCGCGAAGGATTCCCAAAATTCTGCTTAAAAGTCCCGCGACTCCCAAGAGCAGAGCCGCGGCGTGAACGCTCGATACTTCATGGTTAAAAACCCCAAATCCGATCATGGTCTCGCCCGACCGCTTTTTCCTTTTTCCTTCCCCTCTTCAAGAGGAACTTCCTTGCGTTTTTCCGGCGGCTCTCCAGGCGGCACAATCCCTTCCAATGCCGGCTTGTCTCTCCGGAGATTCTCTAAAATCCTTGCTACTTCCTGATTATCTGGATTGGACTTTCTCACTAACTCAAACTCCGCTGACGCCCGTGTCCGATCTCCTTTGCGATCGTAAATCAAACCAAGGAAATAACGCGCGTTGGAATAATTCGCATTGAGCGATACCGCCCGCTCAAATTCAAGCTGTGCCTTGTCCACCTGATTCGTCTGGTAATAAAGGACGCCAAGCTGAAATGCGACGCCGATGTCAAAAGGGGCGATTGTTTTAGTAATCTCCCCGCTCTTAATCGCCTGCTCGACATTGCCGAGACGCAACGCGGCCTGCGTCAGGAGAAAATGCGCCTGCGCGTAATCGGACTTAAGAGAGACCGCTTTCTCAAGCGATTTTCTCGCCTCCTCAAGCGCGCCCCGCCGCGCCGCGTCAAGTGACGCCCGTTCTTCCTCGCGCACTTGCCCAATCCCGAGCTGAATCCGATCCGCAAGCGTCAAAAGCGCTCTCCCCCGATCAACGACGAGCGCCGGATTTGAAGGATCAAATTCCGCCGCTTTCAGATAACTTTCATTCGCAAGACGTTCCGAGCCCTGCACAAAAGGAATCAGCGTCTCGTAGAACGCCCCTTGCACGCGCCACACCAAAGGATCGCGCGGATTAAGAGCGGTCGCGCGGGATGCGTGTTGGATCGCGCGCGCGACGGCTGTCTGAAATTCCTGTTCAACTTTCTCTCCGCGCGCGGCGCGCCCAAGAAGCGTCTTCATCTTTGAAATTGAAATCTCAATAAATCCGAGATCGGTCCGAAAATTCCCTTTCTCAAACGCCGAAGCGTTTTCAAACTGCTCAAGCGCGCGATCAACATTTCCCTCGCGAAAAGAAGCAACCCCGCGCTCACGGGCAAATGCGGCGCGCGCCTGCGTCGCTTCAAAATAAATGACGCCGAGTCCCAAAAATAGAAAAAAGATGACAAAGAGCGACGACATGAAAAGCGCCCATGGCTCTTCAAAACGAATGGTGCGTTCCCGGAGCGCGAAGAAAGAAGAGAACGCCATACTTTTTTCTTCACCTCCCGCGCCCTCAACAAACGCATTGTTATTTTCCTTTCCGGAAAAAAAATTATTGGCCGCCGGTCCCGCGCGCAGAAGACTCGTGAGAAGTCCGATCAAAATAAAAAGCAGGAGAACCAGAGTGAAATTTGCCGGATAGAGAAATGCAGCGAGCGCGAGCGCGATCACGCCGAGCATCAATCCTTTCGTGATACCCGGCGTCTCGCGAACTACAAGAAGCATTTTTAAAGGAATGAAGAACGCGAGAATAATAAAAATAAGAAAGCTCACCGTTCCTGATACGCCGATCGTTGCGAGAATCGTCGAAAACCATGAGAAGCCCTGCGCAAAACGCATACCCCAAAAGGGACTCGCGTTGATCGAAGGATCTTTGTAGAGCGACCAATCAAGTCCGAATGTCCCGGGCCCCGAACCGAAAAGCGTCGCAAAAAGCCCTTCGCGGAATACCGAACGAGCAATGGCAACGGTCGTCGAAAAGGTAGGCGCGACTTCAATCGGGGGCGTAAAGAGGAACGGAGCTATACCGATAACAATCATAAAAAGCGCGAGTGCGAGCATCACCAATGTCGTCGAATATCGCCAGCCAAATCGTCTCTGTGTCGCAGAACTTCCACTTTCTTCCCCCGAGATCGCTTCCCGGAAATCGATTCTTTCTCGAGCGTATTTAACGACAAATCCAAGGAGGAACACGCCCGAGCCAAGAATAATCATCCAGCTCGCCCGATAGTTCACCAAGACAATATTGATGAGAGACAACCCCGCAATCGATCCAAAAAAAATCCGCCATATTTTTCTTTCCGAAAAAAAGAGAGCGCCGAGACCCATCATAAAAAACGCCGAGTACATAAGCGAGAGGCCGTTTGCAGTCCCCACCACGTTAAAATCCTGACCCTGCGCGCCCGGAATTCCAACGAGCCCGCCGATTGAAATCCCAGAAATAAATTGGAATGCGGTCATAAGCGCCCCTGCACCGCCCGATGCCATGAGCACGAGAAACGCTAATTTCCATTCGCGACGGCTTCGCATCGCCGCTCCTAAGAGCACCATGGCAAGCATCCCCAATGCGAGTGTCGAAAATTTCTCGGCGCTCACATCGCCAAAGAAAGAGGCCTTAATCGGCACGCGAGAAAATACGGCGCTCACCGCCCAGACGACCATCAACAATCCCGCTCCCCAAAGAATCGCTGAATGCGTATATCTGATTTCTCCGCGCGAAAAAAGAGAGAGAAGCCACAAGAGTGCCGCAAGCACAATAAGAATACTCAAGGTAATTTCCCGTCCGATGTCCGGTTCAATCTGCAAAGGGATAAACCAAATCGGCACAAGGGCAATCGCGAGATACAACAATACTTTTGCCCCAAACTCAAAGTAATTAAAAATAGAAGAGGAATTCATAGAAACAATAATAAACAAAAAGTTAAGTTAGACTAGATAAAAATGGATGTAAGCGATGATTATACAATACTCTTGCCCCTCTCTACGGGTCAAGATCCGTCAAGAAACCGATCGCGACCACGTCTGTGGATAACTCTCATTGACTCATCATGTTACCGCGGAAGAAAATGTGTAATAATAAAACAAACATTACTAAAACCGCATGACCCTTTATAAACATTGCTATTCATCCATCACTTATATAGTAAGGTTTATAGAGGTTTTCTCAATATGAATGATGACCGATATCTCTCCATACATGAGGCCGCGAAATTTCTTGGAGTCACTTCTCTGACGCTCCGCAATTGGGATAAAAAGGGAGTCCTCACTGCGTATCGCAATCCGGTAAATAACTACCGCGTCTATCGCCGCGACCAGATTGATTTTTTTCTGAGACGAATGGAGAATTCAAAAAATAGACAACGGGGAAGAAAAATTGATATTTCCGTGGCCTGATTTTTCAATATTGAAAAAGCCACATCATAAAATCCGGCGTGCGCCGGATTTTATGATGTTCCTTCCATCTATAAGCCGAATTCTGTCCGAGCGCATCACGCACTCGGGGTGATCATTTCTCTGGTCTCGGCATTACTTTCGAGATCAAGCCCTCTTCCCCACTTCAAAGATGGAGAGAAGTTGCACCGGATAGGTGTTTTTCTCTCCCGCGAGTTGCCTCGCGGGACTGTGAGCTCTTACCTCACCTCTTTTCACCCTTGCGCGATCAACGTTCTTGGCTTTCAACCGAGAATGATGACGTCCGCGGTATAGTTTCTGTGACACTGTCCCGTTCGTCAATGATTGGTAACTGTAACCAGTAACTAGTCACTGACTATGGCGGCCGTTAGCCGTTATCTCTAACTCGACATTTCGATATTCCGAAAAGTCGAGCTGGTGTTCGGACTTTCCTCCCCTGCCTCAACGGGCAGGAGCGATCACCCGATGGAAAGAACAACAATAGTATACTCCTTTGGGCAATAAAAATCAAGAGAAGAGTTTCATTTGTTCGCGATCGAGCGCTTCGTTCACAAGGCGATCCGCATCACGATTCTGTTCCCTCCGGATGTGATGAAACTGAACATTATTGAACTCAAGCTTGAGATTCCATATTTTAATGAACAAAGGGAACAGTCGTTCCTCCTCAATTTTATACTGTCCCGTGAGCTGACGAGCCACAAGCTCACTATCCATTCTCATCTCAACGCGAGCTTCATGCGCGCGCGCGCCGCCGATGAGCGCTTTTATTTTCTCGAGCGCCCGCGCGACCGCCCGATATTCGGCTTCATTGTTCGTCGCGATCCCCAACGACTCGCCGAAACTTTTCATCACCTTTCCTTCGGCATCCTGAATGACGACGCCGACTGCCGCAGGTCCCGGATTCCCCCGCGCCCCGCCGTCCGTATAGACAATAAATTTTTCTGAATTTTTTGCCATATCAGATACTATACCCGATTTTCTTCAACCAGTACGCATTATCCCATTCCCAAAGGATCTTTGCCGCAACAAACGCGCGGGCATCTCTTTGAGAAAAAGGAAATTCCCGCAGTTCGACATCGCCCTCCTCATCGCCCCACTGATGTTCGGCGCATGCCCCCTTGCCGTTCCGGATTTTCGTTCTCCCTCCTTTGGTGCGCAGTGTTCCCCCGCAAACGCGGCAGATCCGACGCTGGTCAATCCGCAGGATCCAGCGCGTCCCGATCTCTGACGTGAGGCCAAGAATCTTGCGCACCGACAGTTCCTGAAGTGCAGTCGCATACGCAGCAGTCTGCAGGTTATACTCAGGATAAAACCCTGTGGATGTTTTTATGTCAAGGACGCCAAGCTTTCCGTCAATAGTCGCGAGCGCATCAATTGTTCCCGCATATCGATACCGCTGAGACCACACCGTGCGTTCAATGAATTCGGGATGAAATGCGATCTTCCGATGCGCATTGAACACGCGGAATGCCGCGACCGCAGGAACGATCACCGAAGGAATCTCAACCGTTTCGCCGCGAACCACTTTCTGTATAGTTTCGTGTACCAGCGAACCGTGCGCCGCGGATTTTTCTTTCACTTCTTCCGCGGATGCATAACTGCCCATCTCTTTAAAAAAACCTTCAAGCGCGGGCTTCGCTTTTATGTCTAAAATCTTGGTCACGCGGGGATACCATGTGCCATTCACTTCATATCCATTATGCGCTTTGAACTCAATTCCGTCCTTGTACCACACAGTAAAAAAATTATCGTTTCAACGCCTCTACGCCTGCAAGCTTTTCTCCTGACAAAAACTGAAGCAATGCGCCTCCGCCGGTGGACACATGCGAAAATCCTTTAAGCAGACGATATTTCTGCAGAATGCCGATCGTGTCGCCGCCGCCGACAACTTTATACGCCTTGACGCGGGAGAGAATCTCGGCAATCCTGCGCGTCCCCGCGGCAAAGGTCGCCGCTTCCGCATAGCCGAGCGGGCCATTCCAGAGCACCGTCCGGGCGCGCTTGAGATGGACCCCAAATGAAGCGGCAGTCGCCGGGCCGATATCCAAAGCATATTCGCGAGGATCCATGCCTTCGGGATCCGTGATGCGCCCTGATCTGCGCCCCGTCATACTCTTTGCCGCAACGACATCCTCCGGCACACAAAGCTTCTCATTCGTCTTGAGCGTATGCAATTCTTCTTTTGTGAGCGTTCCCGTGAATGGAGGAACGATGCCCATTGCTATTCCTCGTAGTGATAAAAGCGCATTCGCAAGCGCGCCGCCGACGAGGACGCGATCCGCCTGTTCAAGAAACCGCATGATCAAAGGGAGTTTCGTTTCGAGCTTCGCGCCCCCGACAATAACCACGAAAGGTCGCTTTGGACGCTCGGTCAATGCCCCAAGATGCCGCAGTTCACGCTCAAGATGAAATCCCGCATACGAAGAGAGGAGCTTCGGCAGCAATGTCATAGATGCATGCGCACGGTGACTATTCGCAAACGCTTCATTCACATAAAGATCTCCCCAGCGAGCAAGCGCTTCGGCAAATGTGGAGTCGCCGCGCTCTTCTCCGGCCCAAAAACGGATATTCTCAAACAGGAGCACGGAACCATCCATGCCATACTTTTTCAACGCGGAGCGATCAAACGGATCCGCAACAAAGGTGACTGGTTTGTTCAATAATCGCTCAAGGAGCGGCGCGATTTTTTTCAAAGAAAACTTCGCCGGAGACATCCCCTCCGGCCTGCCAAGATGCGTTACAATCCGTATCATTCCGCCGTGCGCCGCGATCCATCGGAATGTCGGAAGCGTCTCGCGTATTCTGAATTCGTCAGCGACCTTGCCGCTCCGCAACGGCACATCAAAATCTGCGCGCACCATGACACGCCGTCCCTTCACGTCCGCTTCTTTGAGCGAATAAATACGCATATCCCCATGCTATCCCATTCATGTTAGAATGTCATCATTACCACCTCGGAGGGAGAAACCCTTGCGGCTTCGCGCGCGAAAGACCCGGGGTGATTCTTCCCGCTCGCACGTGCTTCGCACGGCTCGCGGAATCGCCCGTTGAAGCAGTGCTTCAACCCTTCCGACGCTCGCTTCGCTCACTGCCTCCCCCTTCCAAGGAGGCCGTAGAACGGAGAATGAATCTCCGTTCTACGGCGGGATTTATACCCCGCGCCAAGGGCGCGGGGAGATCACTACGATTATGTCCGGAGAAAAAAAACATATTATCATCGTCGGCGGAGGATTTGGCGGAATCACCGCCGCACTGCATCTCGGCCGGCGCTATGCACAAAAACTTGCCCGCCGCGACTATGACCTTATCCTCATAGACCGCCACCGCCACCAGCTTTTCACTCCCGCGCTCTATGAGCTTGCCGCAATCCCGCGCGAATATGCGCTTGATACGTTTTTGGTTACCGCATCGCTTATTTCTCTCGAGACGATCACACGAAGAATCCCCATTCGACTGCTTTCTGATGAATTTCTTTCCCTTGACACCGCGAGCCATTCCATTACGCTCGGCGGACAAGGAAGAATCCCGTATGCCTATCTGATCCTCGCGCTTGGATCAGAGACCAATTTTTTTGATATCCCGGGCCTCCGCGAACACGCGCTCACGCTCAAAACCGGCGATGACGCGGTCAGACTCCGCAATAAAATCGAGGCTGCCGTTCGCCGCGGCGCGCCGCGGCTCAAAATTATTGTCGGCGGCGGCGGAGCAACGGGCGTGGAGCTTGCGGCGGAACTCGTCAATTTCGTCTCGGCAATTCGGAAATACTCTCCTCAATCCCCATTCCGTACCGCGACCATTACGCTCATGGAAGCCGCGCCTCAGATTCTATCGGGATTCCATCCTTCGGTTATCCGCCGTGCGCGAAAACGCCTTGAGTCCCTCGGCGTCGAAATCAAAACAGAAACCACAATTACTGCGGTTCGCGATCACGAACTCGTCTGTGACGGCGGCGTGCATGAATCTTTTGATATTCTTATCTGGACCGGCGGCGTCAAAGGACCTTCAATCCTCTCAACGCTCGGGCTTCCGCTTTCTTCAAAAGGCGCGGTGCTTGTTGATGAGTATCTCACGGTTCAAAGCGCTCCCTCGGTAAAAGCGATCGGAGACAATGCCGCCTATAGAGATGCCCGGACGGACATCTTCATGCCATGGACTATTCCCGCCGCCGAACATGAGGGACGCTATATTGCACATGAACTCATCAGAGAAATATCCGGCAAAAAAAAGAACCCGTTCAGGCCCTTCAAAAACTATCCATTTATACTCGCCGTCGGCAAAAAATACGCGATCGCGGATTTTGCGTTCATCCGACTCTCCGGATTCGCGGGGTGGCTTGTCAAGATTCTCGCGGAACTCCGCTATTTCACTCTTATTCTTCCTTTCCCGCGTGCAGTACGGATGTGGTGGAAAACCGTACGGCTTTACCGTTCCAATGATTAGTAACTAGTTACTGGTTACTGGTAACTAATCACTATGCCCCGCAGCGGCGAGGAGTATTTTTTCGAACTCTTTCGGACGAAGACTTGCGCCGCCGACAAGCGCGCCCCCCATGGCCCCCTCTTTGAGAAATCCCGAGATCGTAGCGGCCGTCACTGATCCGCCATAGATGAAACGGACATGCCGCGCCGCGGTGTATCCATACAGACCCGCGAGGACCCTGCGAAGGTAAAGCGACATTCGAAAAACGTTCTCCGGAGTATCCGGCTCCGCGCCCGGCATCGTACTGATCGCCCACACCGGCTCATACGTCACCACGACATGCTTCAAAAGATTTTTTCTGATGCCGCGCAGCGCGTTTTTAAGCTGTCCGCCCACCACTGCGGGAGCTTCGTCCCCGCGCTCCCGTTCCCCGACGCACAGCACCGGCGTCATGCCGTGCTCAACAAGCGCCCTCGCTTTTTTATTAATCATCTCTTCGGTTTCTCCTGACCAGATTTTCCGTTCCGAGTGCCCCACAATCACATACCGCGCGCCGATCTCTCTCAACTGACGCCATGAAATCTCGCCTGTATAGGGGCCGCCTTCTGCCCAAAATGAGTTCTGCGCCCCGAGTTTCGCGCGATGGAGCGCTTCTTTTACCGGCAGAAGAAATGGGGCGGGGGGCACAATCACCACATCAAGACTTCGTGAAGAGGGAATTCGTTCTTCAATGGCGCGAGCGAGCCGCACCGCGCGTCCGGAGGTATCAGGATTTGATTTCCAATTCGCAATGATAAGTGTTTTCATGAATCATTAGACCCGTTGCGTAATAATCTTTCTGCTGCAATTTCCATATTTTGGTTGCGGCTTTGCAAAAATTTTTCAACAGATACTCTGTATATGCTTCAAAATTTTTGCTTCGCCTCGCTCAAAATCTGAAAATTTCGCTACGAAAATTATTACGCAACAGGTCTATTCAATATTTCTCAAAAACGCGGCCGCGGTCTCGGGCGCAATCGTCGAAATTTCGATGCCCGTCCCGATCTCAAATCCTGCCCAAATCGCGGTTTTCGGAAGAATTTCTACATGCCAGTGGTAATGGCCCAATTCCGGTTCCGAATCCTGCGTCGGCGCCGTATGAAAGAAAAAATTGTAATCGGGATTGCCCAGTCCATGATACAGTTTCGCGAGTGCCACGCGCAGTGCCGCCCCAAAAGCATAACGCTCTTCGGCGCTGATATCTTCAAACCGCGCGCTGTGCCGCCGGGGAACGAGCCGCAGTTCAAACGCGCTCTTTGATGCAAAGGGTGCGAATACAATAAAATGCTTGTTTTCCCACACGAGCCGCTCTTTCACTTTCAATTCGTATGCGATCAACGTGCAGTACACACAGCTTTTATGCTCATGCTGGTATGCCGCGGATCCCGTTAAGCTCCTGCCGAAGTCAGGAGGAATCACCGGCAGAGTGATAATTTGAGAATGAGGATGCGCGATTGTCGCCCCTGCGTGGCGTCCGTGATTATGAAAAATGGAGATATATTTTACATTCGGTTTTTCGCGAAGCGCCAAAAATCGTTCCTGATACGCCCGTACGACGAGTTCCGCCTCCGCATCGTCCATCAGACCGAACGACCGCTCGTGGTCGCGCGTGACGACAACCTCATGAAAACCAATCCCCTCCATCCAATGATACGGTCCCGCTTGACGCCGAGACGCATGCATACCCGAGCCCAGCGCCGGATATTTGTTGGAAACAACTTCAACCCACCAATCACTCTCGTCTCTACCCTTTTTCGCCCCGCCATGCATAAACATAAGGAGGGATTTTTCTGCACGGCGCTCGAAAGGGCACATGCGGCGCGACCGCGTAGATTCGGACCGTCTTTCTTTAAGAAAATCATCCGGACGCTTCGCCCGCCCGGTCGCGACGACGACCCAGTCGCCCGAAACGATATCCTGTCGCAATTCAGAAACGGATGTCATGCGGTTTTTTTATATCGTATTTATTGACCGCCAAATTCCACCTGATTCTGAACACGTCGCGAAGCACTTCAAAATAGGTCTTCGGCGTCACTTTACTCTCCGGCTCAAATCGCCAGCGCACCGGGATGATCCCGATCTTATATTTCAGCTGCCGCGCGAGCGCGAGCGCCTCAACGTCAAATGAAAATCCGGTCATGCGCGTTCGGGAGAAAATGTTTTCTGCGGCGGATGCAGTGAATCCCTTGAAACCGTTCTGCGTATCGTGAATGCCGGATACGCCCACCAACCGGATAATGCGGTTTCCGAGCGCCCCCAGTATCTCGCGATAGCGCGGCTCTTCAACATCCCGCCCGGCGCCCGGCGCGTCTTTCGCATTTCGTGACGATATCACCACGTCGCATCCGCGGGCAAAAAAGGGTTCCATTAAATCAAACGATTGAGGAGACGTTGAGTTATCCGCATCCGAGAAGACACGAATCGCGCCCCGCGCTTTCAGCATGCCCTGTTTTACGGCCCAACCCTTTCCATGGTTCTCGGCGGCAATAAGAGAAAGGTCGGGTATAAAATGTGCCAGGTTTTTCACAATCTCGCCGGTGCGGTCGCGCGAGGAAGAATCCACAACGATAATTTCGTACCCGTCCGGAAAATTCTTTGACTTCAAGTACGCCTCTGTCTCGCGCAGTGTTTTTTCAATCCGCTTCTCTTCGTTATACGCGGGGATGATCCAGGAAAGATACAAATTCTATTTTCTATTTTCAATTTTCAATTTTCAAAATTTTTGGAAATTGAAATACTGAAAATTGGTTGGAATTTATCTTATTCTATCCAAATACGATTGCAAAATGAGCGCCGCGGACGATGCGTCTCTGTGCTCTTTTTTAACTCCGGCCTGCCGCGCGATCTTTGTGGTGAGCATCTCGTTTTCAAATGCGACGGCGCATTTTATCTGTTTTTGAAGAACCCGGGCAAATGCGCGGACCTCCTCCGTCATTTTCGTTTCGCGGCCGTCAAGCGAGGCGGGCAATCCGATAACGACCTGCTCGATTTTTTCGCACTTCATGAGTTCCGCGATTTCCCGAATCGCCTGTACCGTCGAATGACGCGTGAGGACCCTCCGGGGAAATGCAATCTTTCCCTCCGGATCAGAAATCGCAATCCCAATCCGTTTCCTTCCGTAATCAATGCCAAGATGCCTCATCAATTCCTATCTTACGCGACAATCGTGCTGCCCGCAATAATACGATATCACGCCATCGTAAGCACTTCCGCGCCTTCATGCGTCACCGCGACCGTGTGCTCAAAATGCGCGGCGATACTCCCGTCAGCCGTTTTGAAAGTCCATTCATCATCTTCCAGTATGACGCGCCAATCGCCAAGAGTCGCCATGGGCTCAATCGCAATCACCATTCCCTCTTTCAACTCGGCGCCGGTGCCTTCTCTGCCATAATTTGGAATGAGCGGCTCTTCGTGCACCCGATATCCAACGCCATGCCCCGCAAGATCCCGGATAATGCCGAGATTATTTTTTCCCAGATGCGCCCCGACAGCCGCGCCGATATCGCCGACGCGCGCACCAGGCCGCACGGCGCGAATGCCAATCTCAAGCGCCTCTCGCGTCGCACGAATCAAATGTTCCGCTTCTCGCGAAATTTTTCCGATTCCCGCGGTCACTGCCATATCCGTACATAAAGATGGTAAACTTTTTGCTTTATCCGGCCACCACATTCCCACATCAATCCCGACCACATCGCCCTTTTTCAGCAACACCGCGCGGCGCGGAATCGCATGCACCACCTCATTGTTTATCGAGACGCAAATACTGCACGGATAGGACGCGCGCGCATCTTTGATTTTATAGCCCTTAAACGACGGTACGCCACCCGCTTCGCGCATCAAATGCTCTCCGAGGATATCAAGATCATACGTTGAGACTCCGGGACGGGCCGCCGCGACAATCGCATCCAGAATCTCGGCAAGGCGCTTGCCGCCTTCGCGCAGTATCGCAATTTCTTCATGACTTTTAATAGTAATCGCCATGGTCATAGTGACCCCCATTTTTTGCCGATTTTCTTCTTGTTCTTGAGCATTGTCTCCAAATCACGCCACACGTCTTCTACCGATTGTTCGCCGTTAATTCGTATAAGCCGTCCGCTCTTTTCGTAATAGTGAATCACTGGCACGACAAAATGAGTAAACGCCCAGAGCCGCCCGCGGATTGCGGCGGGGTTATCATCTGCGCGGCCGCGGCTCAACAGCCGCCGCCCCGCCTCCTTTGCGCTCACTTCAATGATGATCGCAATCGGCAAGGGACGCCTATGCCATGCCATAATTTCATCAATCACGCGCGCCTCCCACTCCATGCGCGGAGATCCGTCAAACACCAAATGCTTGCCGCCGTGCCCGCCCTCAATAAATTCATTAAGCCATGCAAAAAGCGCGAGCCACGGCGGCACAAATTGGCCCTTTCTCAATACTTCGCGACTCAATGATGTCGTCGGATTATCGTAACGCTCATTGAGCGCACGAAGAAACCGCCCCGTCTCAAATCGGAATCCCTTTCCCCCGAATCGCTTCATCAAAAGTTCCGCCTGCGTTCCCTTGCCGGAACCGGAGCGGCCGAGGATTACGAATGCAAGTTTATTTTTTAGGTCGAGGATTCTCATTTACATATTCTCATACTCTCTCATCACCACCTGCGCTTCAATCTGCTTCATGGTTTCCAGTACCACTGATACCACAATAAGGAGCGCGGTGCCGCCGATCGTCAGCGCCTGCACTCGAAATGCATTCTGAACGAGAATTGGCAGCACCGCAATCACGCCAAGGAAAAGCCCGCCCGCGAGCGTAATGCGGCTAATAATGTAGGCGAGAAACTCCGCCGTCGGCTTGCCCGGCCGCACCCCCAAGATAAACCCGCCCTGTTTCTGAATATTTTCGGCAATCGCGTTCGGATCAAAAGTCACGGCCGTATAGAAATAGGTGAACACGAACACCATCAAGAAATATACCGCTCCGTACGCCCACTGATTATTAAATGCCTGAATAAGAAACCGCGATATCTCCTGCATATACGGATTCGGAATCCCCGCAAGAAAACTCCCGATCAGTCCCGGAAAAAGAATAACCGACACCGCAAAAATAATGGGAATCACTCCTGCCTGATTGACGCGCAACGGCAGATGAGTCGACACGCCGCCGTAAAGCCGCATGCCCCGTATCCGCTTTGCATATGAGACCGGGATATTGCGCTGGCCCTCGGTGATGAAAACCACCCCCGCAATCACCGCAATGCTCGTCACCAAAAACACAAGGAAAAAAGGAAGTTTGTCCGGCGTGAAGGTAAACAACTCCTGCTGCAGCGACCGCGGAAGCGTCGCCACAATACCCGCAAAAATGAGAAGCGAGATGCCGTTACCGATTCCTTTTTCCGTGATAAGCTCACCGAGCCACATAAGAAACATCGTCCCTGCGGTAATCACAATCATATTTGACAGATACCCCAAGGGACCAAGCGGCGGGATTACCCCCTGACGAATCAGAAGCACGAGAAGTCCGTATGCTTGCACGAATCCGAGCGGCACAGCGAGAAACCGCGTGTAGTGGTTAAATCGCGTTCTCCCCGCCTCACCTTCTTCATGATATATTTCTTTAAGCCGCGGCACGAGCATAGTCAAAAGCTGCATGATGATGGAAGCCGTGATATACGGGCCCACGCCGAGCATCACGATTGAAAGATTATCAAGCACGCCGCCGGAGAAAATATTGAAAAGGCCGAAGAATTGGTTTCCTGTAAGAAACGACTTGAGCCGCAGGGGATCCACTCCCGGGACCGGAATCATTGCCGCCACGCGAAAAACCACCAGCATTGAGATCACAAACAACACTTTTCTCCGCAAGTCCGGAATCGTAAAAAGAAGAGAAAATTTACGGAACATGTATATCGGGGACGCCCTCTTTATTCCGAGAAAAAGAGACGCCCCTGAAGGAAAACTTTTTCTTGATACCCCCCGCGCCGAGTATCTTCACCGCGGGCATTCGTCCTTTTGCTTTATGGATGAGTCCCGCCCGAAGGAGGGTCTCGGGCGATACCGTGTCCCCTTCGTTAAATTTCTTTTCAAGAGCCGCGCCGCTCACCACTGCGGGTTTTTCCCGGAACGATTTAAATTTATAGCCGCGCAGTTTCGGAATTTTTTTGAGAATCTCGCGCTCGGCTGGCCTCCTTTTTGCGCCGGCGCGCGCGCCCATACCCTTGATGCCGCGGCCCGAATACGTGCCGCGTTTGCCGCCCCTGCCGATCCGCC
The DNA here is from genome assembly GCA_964361495.1 of uncultured Candidatus Saccharibacteria bacterium. Lineage (GTDB taxonomy): Bacteria > Patescibacteriota > Minisyncoccia > Sungbacterales > HO2-52-23 > CAYFJB01. The sequence goes on from CAYIAH010000002.1 coordinate 30,787, forward strand.
GCGCTCTGCGGCCTCGGTGATATGGTTGTAATTGATGCGCCTGCATAGAAGATAAAAATCACCCGGCAAACATTATGCGTTTTGGTTTTTAACTTTTAATTTTTTGAGCGCCTCCATTGCCGCGCGTCCGTTATTCAATTTATTGACGGTGCGTCCCAGGATTTTTGCCGTCATGTTTTTGATTCCCGCCATATCCGCAATCACCCGCACCGGCCCGCCCGCAACAAGACCCTTGCCTTCCCGCGCCGGCTTCATGATGAGATGCGCGGATGCATATTTTGCGTCCGTCTCGTGAGGAATACTCTTCTCATGCGTGAGCGGAACAGTGATCAATTGCTTTCGCGCTTGATACACTGCTTTTTCAATCGCGTTCGACACATCCGCTCCTTTTCCGACCCCAAGCCCCACTTTTCCGTTCCGATTCCCTATCACGACGACTGCGCGAAAACTAAACCGCCGTCCTCCCGCCACCACGCGGGCAGTGCGGCGGATATCAAGCGTCCTCTGATCAAATTCCGACTTCTCTGAAGACCGGCCGTATGGCCCTGTTCGTCGTACCATCATAAATATTTAAAGTTTAAATTTTTAAACCGCCTTCCCGCGCGCTTTCAGCGACCGCTTTTACCGCTCCGTGATACGTATAGCCCCCCCGGTCAAAAACGGCCCGCACAATTCCTTGTGCGCGCGCCTTCTCGGCAAGATCTGCGCCGACGCGCCCTGCGCGCGCCACCTTATTTTTGTTTTTCATTCTTTTGCGATCGCGGGAACCTGCTTCGTCATATGCCGCAACAAGCGTCATGCCGTGCGCGTCATCAATAAGCTGCGCGCCGATGTGCCGATTAGAACGAAAAATCGCCATCCGGGGCCGATCTGCAGTGCCCCGTATTTTGGCCCGTACCCGACGATGGCGTCTTATTCGTTTTTCACGCGCGGTATTCATACTCCATCTTTATATTAAATCTTACATCATTTTTTATGACTCTTTTATGATGCGGCGGTGATCGCTTTCTTTCCCGCCTTTCTTCGAATCACCTCTCCGCGGTACCTGATGCCTTTTCCTTTATACGGCTCCGGGGGCTTCAACGCGCGGATGCGGGCGGCGGTCTCGCCAACGAGCGCTTTATCGACGCCGGTGATCGTGATCACATTCTTCTCAATCCCCAGCATGATTCCCTGCGGAGAGCTAAACCGCACCGGATGAGAAAATCCGAGCTGGAAAATGAGCGTCTGTCCGTCGAGTTGCGCACGAAATCCTATTCCCTCATATTCCAATTCTTTGCGAAAACCGCGATCAACTCCTTCAACCATATTCGCAATCAATGAACGGGTGAGCCCCCAAAGCGCCGCGCTCTTTTTTGACTGGCGGCGAGGCGTAACCCGCACTTCGCGACCCTCAACGACAGCCCCGATATCACGATGAAGCCGGTGCGCGAGTTCTCCTTTAGGCCCTTTCGCGGATACCACAAAATCAGCGACGGACACCGCCACTCCATCGGGCACTGCAATTGGTTTTTGACCTATACGACTCATGATTTTTCACTTCACCAAATTTCCGCGATGAGCTCTCCGCCTATTTTCTCCTTATATGCTTCTTTCTCGCTCATGATCCCCTTGGACGTTGAAAGAATAATGATGCCGCCATGCGCTGCACGACGCAATTTCTTATAAGGTATTTGAAGCCGCCTCCCCGGCCGCGAGAACATTTTTACTTCCCGGACTGCCGGCGCGCCATCGCGCCAGACGAGTGTGGTTTGCAAGATTTTTCGCACGCGCTTGCCTCGTCGCTCAATCTCGCCAACGAATCCGTGACGAAAAAGGGCTTTCAGAATTTCATGTTTAAATTTCGAATGAGGAATACGCACCGATTCATGGCGGGCCCTTTGCGCATTCTTGATACGGATGAACATGTCAGAAATGGGATCCAACTTAATTTTCAATTTTCAATTTTCAATTTTCAAACGTTTGAAAATTGAATCATTGAAAATTGATTGAAAATTCCAAAATTGAAAATTTTACCACGATGACTTCGTTACCCCCGGTATCTCCCCGCGATTAGCGAGTTCTCTAAAACAAATCCTACAAAGATCAAACATCCTCATGAAGCCGCGCTTTCGGCCGCAACGGAAACAACGGCGCACGATGCGCGATTTATATTTGGGCTTCTTGAGCGCCCGCGCAATGACCGATTGTTTCGCCACGGCAAAAAATTATTTGAGGGGAAATCCCAATAATCGTAAAAGCTGAATGCTCTGGGCGCGCGTCCGCGCATTCGTGACCACCGTCGCTTCAAATCCAAATAAAAACCGATAATCCTCGCCGATCATCTCAGGAAAAACTATATGTTCTTTTACGCCCAAAGTCAAGTTGCCGCTCGCATCAAATGATGTCTCGTCAATTCCCCTGAAGTCGCGGGTGCGCGGAAGCGCCACATTGATGAGCCGCGACAAAAAATCATACATCCGTTTCCCGCGCATGGTGACCTGATAACCAATGATGAGGCCTTCGCGCGTCTTAAATGCCGAAATTGCTTTTTTCGCGGGCCGCGGCGCAACCTTCTGGCCTGTGATGAGCGTCAGGTATTTTTGAATCTCCTCGCGCTCTTTATCGTCCTTGATTTTGCCTACCCCGCAATTGACCACCACTTTTATAATCTTCGGGATGGCCATCACATTTTTATATCCAAACGCCGCCATCATCTTTGGCATTACTTCTTTGCGGTATTTTTCGTAAACAGACATCATGGCAGTTATAATTCCTTGCCGCATTTTTTACATATCCGATATTTCCTCTGTTCAATAATCCGATGGCCAATGCGGACCGCCTGATCGCATTTCGAGCATACAAGCATGACGCGCGAAGCCGCAAAGGGCGCCGGAATCCGCACGAGTTCTCCTTTCTGCCCCTGCCGCCGCGGCCGCACATGCTTCTTTTTGATATTGATGCCTTCAACCGCAATAATGCCGCGCCGAGGAAACACCGCAAGAACCGCGCCCTGCTTTCCTTTGTCGTTGCCGGAAATAATTTTAACTTTATCCCCTTTGCGAAGATTCATATCTTACCTATTTATTTACACCACCTCCTGCGCGAGCGAGATAATTTTTATAAACCCGCGTTCGCGCAACTCCCGTGCGATAGGGCCAAAAATGCGTCCCCCTTTCGGTTCGCGCCCGTCAACAATCACGGCGGCATTCTCATCAAAACGAACGTACGAACCATCCTCGCGCCGGAACGGCGCGCGCATCCGGACGATCACTGCGCGCACGAGATCTTTCTTTTTAATAAGTTTGCGGGGCTCGGCAACTTTCACCGACGCGACCACCACGTCTCCGAGACGCGCGTACCTTCGACGCGTCCCCCCCAGTACTTTAATAACCTGAAGCAGTTTTGCTCCGGTGTTATCCGCAACTTTCAGCATGGATCTGGGCTGTATCATAGAATAGGCGATTCAGCGTGTTCCTCGCTCATTGGCCTCTTGATCAAAGAGGCTACCTTCCATCGTTTTTCTTTTGAACGCGGCCGCGTCTCTTCAATCACTACAATGTCTCCTCTGCGAAATTCTCCTTTCTCATCGTGCGCTTTTATCTTCTTGGAAATGCGAATTTGTTTCTGATATTTCGGATGTTTTTTCAGGCGATCAATACGAATGACCACAGTTTTTTGCATCTTATGCGAAATGACAGTCCCTTGAAGCGTTCTCATATTTTACTTACTAATCTTGTTTTAACCGGAAGTTTATGGGCGGCGCGCCGGAGCGCTTCCTCGGCGATCTCGGCGCTCACGCCATCAATTTCAAAAAGAATCCGTCCCGGACGGACCGGCGCGACATACCGATCAACCGATCCTTTCCCTCCGCCAAGCGTCACTTCCGGGGGCTTCTTCGTCACGGGCTTATCGGGAAATATTCGTATCCAAATTTTCCCTCCGCGCTGGACATAATGCGTCATCGCGCGGCGCGCCGCCTCAATCTGACGCGCCGTAATCCAGCATGCCTCGAGAGATTTGAGACCGTGGGCGCCGAAATTGAGTTCGGTGCCGCGGGTTTCAATCCCCCTCGTCCGACCTCTCTGCCATTTTCTATGTTTTACCTTTTTTGGCTGCAGCATAATTAATCACTAGTAACTAGTAACTGGTTACTGATTACTGTTACTAGTTACTTTGCGAAAACGTCTCCTTTATAAATCCACACTTTCACGCCCAACGTCCCGTAACTCATGTATGCGGTCTTATCCGAATAGTCAACATGGGCGCGGATTGTCTGAAGCGGAATTCGTCCCCTTTTCCCCCATTCGTATCGGGCCATCTCCGCGCCGTCAAGACGTCCTTTAAGTGAAATCTTCACGCCCTTGACCTCTTTTGACGCGGAAATCTTCTCAAGATGCTGTTTGAGCACGCGGCGGAAAGGAAGCCGTTTTTCAAGATCATCAACAATCATCTGTGCGGCGAGCGCCGCGTGCGATTCCGGCGATGATACCTCCTGAATAGTCACCTTCACCTCCCGTTTTTCCGGCACGCGCCCGAAGCGTCTGCGCACCTTCTGCAAAAACCGCGTAATGTCTTCTTTTAGTCGTTCCGCCCCTTCCCCGCCGCGCCCGATGATGAACCCAGGCCGCGCCGTTTTTATAATGACGTGCACGGCGTTCGGCGAACGCTCGATCTCAACCGTCTCGACATGGCTCTGCCGCAAACGGCGAAGCAGCCATTCGCGCAGCATCGTATCCTCGAGCAAGTACTCGGCGTATTTCTTTCGATTAAACCAGCGCGACTTCCATGTATAAAGCTGGCTGACTCTGAAAATGTACGGATGAACTCGATGCGTCATAAAATCTATTTAAATAGCTTTTCTTCTGAATACTCTTTGAACGAATCCTTTTCGCAAAGGACGGCTCATGCGCCGCGCATCCTCCCGCACTTCTTTCTTTCGAAATCCCATACCCTTGATATCTTCGGCGCCGAATTCCCGCACTGCGGGCCCCGCGCTTTTTCGTTCGACTCCCCGCTGACCGCGCGCCGCGTCCTTTTTTGTATCCAGCACAAGCGACACATGACTCGTCTTTTTTCGCCGCGGCGCCGCGCGTCCGAACGCGCGCGGCATGAACCGCTTCTCTGCCGGACCCCCATCAACGCGGAGCTCTTTAATGTACAAGTCGCCCTCATCCACATGAAAGTTATGCCGCGCATTTGCCGCTGCCGATTGAATGAGCTTCAGCAGGGGGAGCGCTGCCCGTTTCGGCACGCCCCGCACCTGCCTCATTGCTCGCGCAATATCTTTGCCGCGCAAAAGATCTGCAAGGATCCGGACCTTGCGCGGGGCGATATGCACATACTGTAGCGATGCTTTAATTTCCATGATTATTCGGCTCGGAGGAGGAAACCCTCGCGCTTCGCGCGTCACTCTAGGGTTCTTTGCCTTCTCGGCGAAGCGATGATGTTATTATTTTTTATCGGGCGCGGGGGCTTCTGCTTTTTGTTTTTCGGCTTCCGCCGCTTTCTGCTCAAGTTCGCGCTGCATTCTTCCGCCGTGCCGGATAAATTTTCGCGTCGGCGAAAATTCTCCCAAGCGATATCCGACCATATCCTCCATAATTTTTACTTCCGTAAATGCGCGCCCGTTGTGCACGCCAAACGTATACCCAATCATCTCGGGACTGATCATAGAATCCCGCGACCATGTCTTAATGATCGTCTTGGAGCCGGGCGCAATACGGGACATATGCTTCAGAATGCTCGGATGTATGTATGGACCTTTCTTTAGTGACCGTGACATTGATAAAATTTCAATTAGTTCATTTCCTGCGCCTTGAGATAATAAACATGTCGGATTTCTTGCTCTTCTTTCTCGTCTTCACTCCCCGTGCCGGCTTGCCCCAAGGCGTCGCGGGCCCCCGGCGCCGGCCAATGAGTGTGCGTCCTTCTCCTCCGCCGTGCGGGTGATCCACCGGATTCATTGCTGATCCCCGTACCGTGGGCCGCACCCCCCTCCGGCGCGCTCTGCCCGCATTGCCGACCACCATAAACTCGTGTTCCTCATTGGAGAGCGCGCCGAGCGACGCCCAATTCATTGAAAGAATTTTTCTCACTTCCTTCGACGGAAGCTGCACATGAGTATACGCCCCCTCATGCGCGAGCACCGTGGCGCCCGCTCCCGCAGCACGCGCGATTGCAGCGCCCCGGCCGCGTTCAAGTTCGATATTGTACACAGATGCCCCGACCGGAATTTTCCCCAAAGGAAGACGATTCCCCGACTCAATGGGCGCATCTTCCGAAGCGATGACTTCGGCGCCAATCTTCAAACCGCGCGGCGCAAGGACATACCGTTTCTCTCCGTCGCGGTACTGAAGCAGTGCGATAAAACTTGTCCGGTTTGGATCGTACTCAATTGAAACCACCCGGCCGGGTATATTTACTTTGTCGTATCTAAAATCAATCGCGCGCCACAGCCGTTTTACCCCGCCGCCTTTATGGCGAGTCGTAATGCGCCCCTGATTATTGCGTCCGACCGGCCGCGTCCGTCCGAAGGTGAGCGATCGTTCCGGCTCGCGCGCGGTGATCGCCGTTTTCCACTCAGGAAACAGAGCTTGCCGCCGGGCCGGAGAAGTTGGAGGATATTTTTTCATATAACGTACCGTGACAACTTATTATTACAAATTACAAACCTTCAATCGTCTGCCCTTTCTTGATCGTCACCACCGCTTTTTTCACCCCATGCTTCCATCCGATCTGTCGGCCGCGGCGGCGCATTTTGTCGCGCGCCGCAATCACATGCACCGCGCACACATTCACGCCGTAGCGCGCCTCGACCGCGCGCGCAATCTGAATTTTATTGGCGCGATTCCCCGCCACAAACGTATATTTATTTTCCTTCATCCCCGCGTTTGATTTCTCCGTCATACGGGCGCGAATAAGCACGCCTTTCACCAAGGGCCCCCGAACATCCGCGGCGGCGGTCTTCGGCGCCTCTTCAAGCGCGCCGGACACTTTCGACGCCGCCGAAGTTATTTCTTTTCCCTCTCTTCCTCTGAAAATTTTACGAAAAAAACTCATGGTATTAATGCAACAACGCGTCTATCGCATTCTGCGACATCATTACATATTTATAATTCATCGCCCCATAGGCGTTGAGGTTACGCGCCTCTTCAATTCCCGTATACGGGAGATTGCGAAGCGCGCGGCGCGCGGCATCATCTTTTTTTGAGAGCGCAACAAGCACTCCGTTGCGTGTCCGAATCTTTCCGAATTTCTGCGAAAACTTTCCGAACATCGCGTGCGCACTTTTTGTCTTTGCTTCCGGAAACGCCATGTCATCCACGATCACGATTTCGTGATCTCGCGCTTTTCCCGAAAGAATGACATACAATGCCTTCCTCGCCATTTTCTTGTTGATTTTCCTGTGATAATTTTTTTCCGTCCTCGGCCCATGCGTCACCCCTCCGCCAATCCAAATCGGGGAACGAATGGAACCGTGCCGCGCCCGTCCCGTGCCTTTCTGCCGCCAGGGCTTGCGGCCGCCGCCGCGCACCTCGCCCCGGGTCTTCGCATGCGCGGTTCCCCGCCTGCGGTTCGCCGCCTGACTCGTTACCACCTGATGCACTAAATCCGCATTCCATTTCAACCCGAACACGCGATCCGGCAATTCAACCGTACCGGTCTCTTCAGCGGATTGATTGTAAAGCTTGACATGCATAACTTATTACTTTATACTTATTTTCAGCTCATCTACATCATATAAACCTGCACCAAGAGGAGAGCTTACGATGCAAAAGGTAAAACTCTTTTTAATCTTTCTCTTGTTGGGCGGTCTCGCGATATTTGCCGCGAGTTGTGACCGTCGTGGACAGGACTGGCCCGATGCCTCATCACTTGAATCGCGCAGCGGCGTGCATTACGAATGTCCGCACGGAATCACCTTTTTGAGTAACTCGATCAGCTGTTATCAAGATGGTCTTAAGAAGCTGAACCTCAATTACGACCAAATGAATAGCCTATCAACTGCTTGGAAAAAACCCGCCGAGCAATAAGTAATTCCTTCAGACGCGACCATTCTTTGGTCGCTTTTGTTTTTAACCTTCTATCCCCGAATTTCAAGCAGTGTTCCTCGTCTGCCGGGCACTGCGCCCGATATCGCGAGCATATTATTTTCAACGTCCACCTTCACAATTTTCAAATTCTTCACCGTGACTCGTTCTCCGCCCATACGCCCCGCCATCCGCATCCCTTTGGACACCCTGCCGCCCGCGCGCCCGCGCCCGCCGATGGAACCCGGTTCACGATGCGCATGCTTGGTGCCGTGAGTCGCCGGCGCTCCGTGAAATCCGTGGCGCTTCACCACGCCCTGAAATCCTTTGCCCTTCGAGATGCCCGCAACCTTCACCGCATCCCCCCCATTGAAAATCGACACATTGAACGCGTCCCCCCGCTTCAAGCCCGACTCTTCCCCATTGATACGCGCTTCCCGCACATAACGAAAATTGCCCAAATCCGCAAAATCGCCTCGCTGGGGCTTTCTGATATTTTTCGCCTTCCGTGCCCCCGCGCCGATTTGTACCGCTTCATAGCCGTCCCGTTCCCGCGTTTTTATATGCAGCACTACATTGGAGGCCGCATGCACCAAGGTCACCGGCACGACATTCCCTTCCGCGTCAAACATCTGCGACATCTTTATTTTTTCTCCCAAAAGAAATTTCATAGTGGCAGAGGCCTCCCCTCCGAGGTGAAATTAAAAACAGCCGGAATCCCCGGCCGTTCACGACCAGCGAAATTCCCAACCTTACCGATAAATTTCGGTAAACACCTTCATATTAACCAATGATGAGTGATCACTGAATCACTCAAGATTCGATCCCAAATATATCTCGAGACCGAAGGATTGAAAGATTCAATTTAAATTTTTTTATACTTTTGCTTCCAATTTTTTAATCCTCTGATCATGGCCGTGCAATTCATCAGTAATCCGCCCGTGAAGCACGGCGTGCGCCGCATGATCTTTCTCCGCCTTATCAAAACGAGTAATGATCTTATCCACCCCCTGAAGTATCTTTGCGGTCTCCCCCCTTATTTCTTCTCTCATTTCTCCCATTATCTCCTCTTTTATCTCCCCTTTGAATTCTCCGAGTCGCGCATCAAGGTACTGTTCGGTGACGAACCGTTCGCGATTGGTTTTTCGCGTGACCTTTTTCATGGATTAAAATTTACATCATTTTGATTTCGACATCTATTCCTGCGGGTAAGGTAAGCGTCGTCAACGCGTTGATCGTGCTTGACGAGGGATTCATGATATCAACCAGCCGCTTGTGCACCCGCATCTCGTACTGCTCCCGCGCATTTTTATGGACAAAACTTGAGCGATTCACCGTATATTTATGAATTTCTGTCGGCAACGGCACTGGCCCCACCACCTCCGCGCCATTGCGAAGCGCGGTATCCACGATTTGTTTGACTGAATTATCAATAATCTTCGAGTCGTATGCCCGAACCTTGATGCGAAGCTGCGTCTTCATTTCTTCTGTCTTTTTTGCCGCCATTTTGGAAAGAGCCGTTTACCATAAAACCCATAAACCCCGTCGGGCTTACAGGTCTTATAGACATCACTTCATAATCTTCGTTACGACGCCCGCGCCAACGGTCTTTCCTCCTTCGCGGATCGCAAAGCGCTGCTTTTCTTCGAGCGCAACCGGCGCAATTAATTTTACGGCAAAGGTAATCGTATCTCCCGGCATGACCATTTCGGTTCCCTGCGGAAGGGTCACTTCGCCGGTCACGTCGGTCGTGCGGATATAGAACTGCGGCTTGTAACCAGTGAAGAACGGCTTATGGCGACCACCTTCCTCCTTCGTGAGTGCGTACACCTCCGCCTCGAACTCCGTGTGCGGTGTGACGGAACCCGGCTTTGCGATAACCTGGCCGCGCTCGATGTCCTCCTTCTTGAGTCCGCGGAGGAGAAGTCCGACAGATCGGAAGAGCACACGTCTGAACTCCA
>CAYIAH010000002.1:40769-71330 GCA_964361495.1 uncultured Candidatus Saccharibacteria bacterium
TCGTGCGAATATAGAACTGCGGCTTGTAGCCGGCGAAGAACGGCGTGTGCCGGCCCCCTTCCTCTTTCGTAAGGATATATACTTCCGCTTCAAACTCGATATGCGGCGTCACCGAACCGAATTTTGCGATCACCTGCCCGCGCTCAACATCCTCTTTCTTCAGTCCTCGCAAAAGAAGTCCCGCGTTGTCGCCCGCCATTCCTTCATCAAGCGATTTATTAAACATTTCAATGCCGGTGACAATCGTTTTCTGGGTGTCCCGCAATCCAATAATCGCAACTTCATCATTCACTTTCACTTTACCCCGTTCAATCCTGCCGGTCACGACGGTGCCGCGGCCTTCAATCGAAAAAACGTCTTCAACCGGCATGAGAAAAGGACGGTCAACATCGCGGACCGGTTCCGGAATATATGTATCAAGGGCGTTCGCGACATCAAGAATCTTTTTCGCCCATTCATCGTCAACAGATTTTGCCTCAAGCGCCTTCAGGGCGGAACCGCGGATAATCGGCGTCTCATCTCCCGGAAAATCATATTTCTTAAGCAGTTCCCGGACTTCTGCCTCAACAAGATCAACCAATTCCGGATCATCCACCATATCAACTTTATTGAGAAATACCACAATCGCAGGCACCCCCACCTGACGCGCAAGAAGAATGTGCTCGCGGGTCTGCGGCATCGGACCGTCAACGGCGGAAACGACAAGAATCGCGCCGTCCATCTGTGCCGCGCCCGTGATCATATTCTTGATGTAATCGGCGTGACCCGGAGCGTCAATATGGGCGTAATGGCGCTTTTCCGTTTCATACTCCGAATGGTGGAGCGCAATCGTAATGCCGCGCGCGCGCTCTTCAGGCGCATTATCAATTTGATCTACGGACTCGACACGCGAAGGAAGTCCTTTCAAATTAAGGACTTTCGTAATTGCCGCAGTGAGCGTCGTCTTGCCATGGTCAACATGACCAATGGTGCCGACATTCACATGCGGTTTAGTGCGCTCAAATTTTCCTGCCATTTTTTTGATAAGACCCGCGGGACTTAGTCGCCCGATGGGCCCCTATTAAATTAAAGATATTCCCAGCGTAGTACGGAGCCGGGAGTTCGTCAAGAGCCCGTTAAATGGGGAGGTCTTCAAGCCGGATGTTCTCAAGTCGCGGGGCCGCACTCGTGTGCGGCCGCGAGGGAGCCGGCACATCGGCAACCACGGCCGCATCAAACGTTTCAAACACCGTTCCCTTCGGCGGTTCCGGCGTCTCTTTTTTTTCTTTCGGCAATGACGCCTCTCCGGCCGCCGCACGATTCACCATGTCTTCATATTCCCGAAACGACATCAACACCATCTCCGGCTCGCCGTTCTCAATCACAATAAACGTATCACCGTTTTTCTTCGCCAGTTGTAGAATTTTTGAGACGTCCATACAATTAAATAATCGCGATACGGTTCGAACCGCATCACCAAGAACTCATCTACGAAACTAGGCCTCGTAGAAGTCATGAGTTCACTAGAACCCATCTCAAAAATGCATTTGGACTGCAATCGGCGAATGTCTGCAAAGCCGTTTTCTCGGGGCTCATCGTACTTCCAGTACGAATCGCCCCTGCGGCAACGGCTTTGCGACGACATTCGCTCGCTTTCGCCCTCAAAGCCATTTTTGAGATGGGTTCTATTTCTTTCCTTCAATAATCTCTTGTGCTTTATTCACCGGCACTTCCGCGTAGTGATCAAACTCCATAGTAAAAGAGGCCCTTCCCTGCGTCAAGGAACGAAGCGTGGTCACATACCCGAACATCTCGGCGAGCGGGACGTGGGCATCAATTACCTTAATGCCCGGCCCCCGTTCATTCATCGCCTCAATCCGCGCCCGTTTTGAATTCAGGTCTCCAGTTACTTCACCAAGAAACTGCTCCGGCGTGACTGCTTCAATCCGCATAATGGGCTCCAGTATCACAAGTCCCCCGCGGCGCGCCGCTTCCTGAAACGCGATGGAACCCGCGATTTTGAACGCGGCTTCCGAAGAATCAACTTCATGGAACGAACCGTCATACAGCGCGACCGCGACGTCCACCACCAGATATCCCGCGAGTACTCCCTTATCCATCGCCTCTCTCACGCCTTTCTCGATCGCCGGAATAAATTCTTGGGGAATAATCCCGCCCTTAATTTCATTGATAAATTCAAATCCCTTGCCGCGCTCCCGCGGCTCCACCCGCAGCCATACATGTCCGTACTGCCCGCGGCCGCCGGACTGACGAATATATTTCCCCTCGGCTTCCGCCATCTTTTTCACGGTCTCTTTGTACGCCACTTGAGGACGTCCCACATTTGCGGCAACCCCGAATTCACGCTTCATCCGATCCACAATGATTTCAAGATGCAGCTCACCCATGCCCGAAATAATCGTATCGCCGGTCTCCTGATCTCCTCTAATCCTGAATGTGGGATCTTCTTCGGAGAGACGCCGGAGCGCGATGCCCATTTTCTCCTGATCCGCTTTCGTCTTCGGCTCGATTTTAAGGGAGACCACCGGCTCCGGAAAAATGATTTTTTCAAGAATGATCGGATGCTCCGGATCGCACAGCGTATCGCCCGTGTGGGTATTTTTGAGACCCACCAGCGCTCCGATATTCCCCGCTTCAATTTCTTTAAGTTCTTCGCGGGTATTCGCGTGCATTCTCAAAATCCGCCCCACCCGCTCCTGTTCATCTTTCACGGAGTTCAGTATGTAACTCCCCGCCTTGAGCGTCCCCGAATATACCCTGAAATAGGTGAGCTGGCCGACATAGGGATCTGACTGCAGTTTGAAAGCAAGCGCCGCAAAAGGCACGTCATCCCGTACATCTCGCGTCTCTTCGGCGCCCGTGGAAAAATTCACTCCCTTGACCGGCGGGAGATCAAGCGGCGAGGGAAGATAATCAAGCACACCGTCGAGCACGAGTTGAACTCCTTTATTTTTAAGCGCGGAGCCGCACAATACCGGCACGACCGTGTACTTCAATGTCGCGCGCCGGAGCGCCGCGCGAAGCTCATCCGCGAAAATTTCTTTTCCTTCAAGATACTTTTCCGTGAGCGTTTCATCCGTTTCCGCGATCTTCTCAACCATCAAATGATGCCACTTCTCCGCCATTTCCTGAAACGCCTCGGGGATCTCGCGCACTTCAATCTTTTCGCCGTGGTCGCCCAAAAAGTAGACGGCTTTCATCCGCATCAAATCAATTATCCCCTCGTGTTCCTGTTCGTGGCCGATCGGAATCGTGACCGCAATTGCATGCGGGGTGAGTCGCTCGTGAATCGAGGCGAGTGAGCCCTCAAATGAGGCGCCTATCCGGTCAAGTTTATTGACAAAGCAGATGCGCGGCACTCTAAATTTATCTGCTTGCCGCCACACCGTTTCCGATTGAGGTTCTACTCCCGCAACGCCGTCGAACACCACCACTGCGCCGTCAAGCACTCGCAGGGATCTTTGAACCTCAACCGTAAAATCAATATGGCCGGGCGTATCAATAATGTTAATGCGGTATTCGTCCTCCTTGCCTGTCGTGGCGGGAACATACGTCCGTTTCCAGAAAGAAGTTGTTGCGGCCGCAGTGATTGTAATTCCCCGTTCACGTTCCTGTTCCATCCAATCCATGATGGTCGTCCCCTCGTGCACCTCGCCGATTTTATGCGATACTCCCGTATAAAAAAGCACCCGCTCTGTCATGGTGGTTTTTCCGGCGTCAATGTGAGCGATGATGCCGATGTTGCGAGTTCGTTCGAGAGAGTATTCACGAGGCATAACATTTATATAAAAAACTCTAATCGAATGCCATCTGGATCATCAAGCCAAATTTTCTCTTTTTTTATGATCAAAGTAATTTGCTAATGACTTTACAGTCATGGTCATCGCCTCGTCTTATTTATAAATCTCGTGCGTGCCGATACTGATATATACGACGCTGTAATCTTCCACAAAATAAAAATGCACTCGATACTGTTGATTAATCGAGTACGCCCAATCACCTTTCAGCGCGCCGCCAAGCTTATGCGTTTTCAGCAATGGATGAAACCGCGTCTGTTCGAAACAATACGTCTTTCTTGTACGCCAGTTTCTGAATATGCTTTGGCAGGCGGCGGAACTCTTTTTCAAAACGCCAAGAAACATCAATACGGCGGACCGGACGGGGCATACGCGGATTACATCAATTCTTTCAAACTCGTGATCTGCCGCGTTTTTCCCTCCCTCCATTCGCGCCGTGCGGACCGCGACGCCTCTATCGCATCCTTTGTCTCCCATCGCCTCCGCAATTCTTTTTCAAACTGTTTCGGATCAACAACAACCAAGCGCCGCGACGATCCACCGCGCTCCAGAATTTTTCTTGGGATTTCTATGGTAATGGTCGCCATGATCTTACGGTATCATAAGATAAAACATGATGCAACAATTACCACGCGAAATGCGCAAACGCTTTGTTGGCCTCGGCCATGCGGTGAGTGTCTATTCTCTTTTTGACCGCGACCCCTTCATTTTTGGTCGCGGCAACGAGTTCTTCCGCGAGCTTTTCGTGCATGGGTCTTCCCTTCTTCCCTCGCGCCGCATCAAGAATCCAACGGCAGGCGAGCGCAAACTTCCGATCTCCCCGCACCTCGCGCGGCACCTGATAGGTCGCGCCGCCGATCCGGCGCGATTTCACTTCCAGCACCGGCCCGACATTGCGTATTGCGGTCTCAAACACGACGAGCGGATCCTGATTATATTTCTTCTCGATAAGGCCAAAAGTCCGGTACACGACTTTTTGCGCGGTTGCTTTTTTGCCTTTACGCATCACGTAGTTGATAAATTTGGCAACCTGAACATTGCCGTAATTAAAGTCGGGAATGATTTCGCGAGTGAATTTTCGTTTGCGACGCATGGATTCAAAGTTCTCAATTATCAATGCTCAATTTTCAATGAAATTTTTAATCCCCTAATTTTCAATTGAAAATTCCCTTTATCCTTTGGGTTTCTTTGCTCCGTACTTTGACCGCTGCTGTTTTCTTCCTTCAACGCCGGTCGTATCAAGCACTCCGCGAACGATGTGATACCGCACACCCGGAAGGTCTTTGACGCGTCCCCCGCGGATGAGCACCACCGAGTGTTCCTGAAGCGCGTGTCCCTCTCCGGGTATATACGCGGTCACTTCCATCCCATTCGTCAGCCGGACGCGAGCAACTTTCCGAAGCGCAGAATTCGGTTTCTTCGGCGTCACCGTCGTCACCTTAATGCATACGCCTCGCTTAAAGGGCGACGCATACGGAATCGGGCGGTTGCCGAGCACATTAAATCCGCGTCCGAGCGCCGGCGCTTTGGTCTTATACCGTTTGAATTTTCGTCCGTGCCGCGCAAGCTGATTAATAGTCGGCATGCAGGAAACAATACCAAAGAACCGAAAAACGGTCAAATAAAAAAGCGGCTGCCGGAATATGACAGCCGCACGCGATGCCCTTCAATATCACTTTCTTATATAATAATCGCCATACGCGATCTGGAAGAAAACGAACGAGACAAAAAACAGCCCAGAAAACACGACTTCAAATATGGGCGAAATTCGATAGGTGTGGAAAGCGACCGCGAGCGTTCCAAATATCACCGCTCCCCCGCCCCCGATAAGTACCAACATTACTGACACGAACTCTTCTGCTCCGATTGAAACTAAAGACATCGTATCTTCCTCCCCTGCTCCCCTAAAGCTCCTGATCGCGCCTGACATTAAAAGAACGGCAACGTCCCGCTCACAAGCTTAAACAAAAACAGGACTATTGGCAAGATCCATCGGGCAAAGAAAAAAATGAAGACGAGAAGAAAAATAAAGCCGTATCGTTCCAACGCGCTCTGAATCCATTCCCATCGATAGGGGAGTACGGCGAAAAGAATTTTTGAGCCGTCAAGCGGCGGCACGGGAACAAGATTGAATACGGCAAGCACCAAATTGATAAGCGCAACCATGCTCGCAATGGTCATGAAATTCAAAAGAAAAAGTCCGGAGATCGTTCCCGCAAATGAGGGGAGGAAACGCAGCAGGAGACCAAAGAAAAGCGCGAGCGAGAAATTTGCCGCGGGCCCCGCCGCGCCGACAAGCGCCGGTCCCCATTTCTGGTTCTTGAGATTATACGGATTATACGGCACCGGCTTTGCCCAGCCAAAAATGATGCCGCCGAGAATCCACGACATCACCGGCAAAAGAATGGAACCGAAAAGATCCACATGCTTCAAGGGGTTCAGCGTCAACCGCCCCGCATACTGCGCAGTTTTATCCCCGAGTGCGAGCGCCGCGTATCCGTGCGACACTTCATGAATCACCACTGAAAAAATGAGAATCCCGATCTGAAATAAAAAGGGGATTGCATTTTCCATAAGAATCTGATAGAATAAAATATTATGGACTCGTGAGACGCATACGTCACGAACGAGTCCTGTTGAATTTCTATGCATCTGTGCCTTCTCTGCGGTAAAAAATCAGTGCGCGCCGGAAAACGTTCGTTTCTGCGCAGTCATTATAATCCTACGGCGAAAATACGCAAATATCCGAACCTGCAGTGGGCGCGGCTTCCTGACGGAACACGCGCGAAAATCTGCATGAAGTGCCGTAAAAGTTTTGAACGCGTATGATCATAGACGTTTCGGCCATAGCCGATATCCGGCGGGCGAAAAATCTCTTTATCGCGCTGCTCCAAAAATCCCCTCTCGAGAAAGAGGAATTTTTTTCGTATCTCCCGCCTTCCCTGCAAAAATTACTCGCCTCGTTTGCGCACAAAGAATTTCGAGGAGAAGACACGGAAATAAAACTGTTCTGGAATGCCGCAGGCGCGCCGCCGGAGCGCATCGTACTCTTTGGTCTTGGCAGTGAAAAACAGTGGCACGCGCGCGCCTTCCCGCTCATCGCGCGCCGGATGGTCCAGTACGCAAAGCGGGAACGGATCCAGGAATTTATGGCGGTGTGCCCTTCGCCGGATGAATACGCCGTGCGAAATTTCGCCGTGAATGCGCTTATGGCTCATTTTGAATATGTCGCGTATAAGACCCCGCCGAAAGACGGATGGCCAGAAGTTCGCCTGATTCATCTCGCGCTGAATCAGAAAGAAAAAGCCGCCGCGGGCCGCGCGGTCAAAGACGGCCGCGCGATGGGCGAAGAAGTCAACGCCTGCCGGATTCTCGTCAATATGCCGGGGAGCGATATGACGCCCGCGCGTCTCGCGGATGCGGCGCGAGCCGCGGGAAAACGAACCGGCGTCAAAGTGATCGTCCTCGATGAACAAAAAATGAAACGAATCTGCATGGGAGGAATTTTGGGAGTATCGCGCGGCTCAACAGAAAAACCGAAATTCATCATTCTTGAATACTTCAAAGGAGCGCGAAACGAGAAACCGCTCATCCTTGCGGGCAAAGGCGTCACATTCGACACCGGCGGCGTCAACTTAAAACCGGAACAGCATATGCAGGAGATGCATATGGATATGTCCGGAGGCGCAGCCGTCATCCACGGCATTGCCGCGATCGCGCGTCTTAAGCTCGCGGTTAATGTCGTCGGTCTCATCCCTGCGGTGGAGAACATGCCGTCAGGATCGAGTTACCGGCCCGGCGATCTCTTGAAATCGCTGTCAGGAAAAACCATTGAGGTTCTCAACACGGACGCGGAGGGCCGCATTATTCTTGCCGATGCGCTCGCCTACGGCCTCCGCTATAAACCGGGACTGATCGCTGATTTTGCAACACTCACCGGCGCCGCGCACGTTGCGCTCGGCAATTATTGTTCCGCACTTTTCACCAACCGCGAAGATCTCATGCAAAAATTTATTGAGATCGGAACGCGCTCCGGCGACTATGTTTGGCCTCTTCCTTTATGGGACGAATATCTCGCCGACATTCGCGGGACCTTCGGCGATCTCACCAACATTGCCAAACAGGACCGCTACGGCGGCGCGATTCATGGGGCAAAATTCTTGGAGCAATTCGTGGATGCTGCGCCATGGGCGCATATTGACATCGCACCGCGCATGACCGCGGTTGACTCTGAATATTTAGCAAAGGGAGCGAGCGGAGTCGGCGTGAGATATATTGTGGAATTGGCGAAAGCTTATCCACAAATCCTAAATCCGAAATCCTAAACAAACCCAGATGACCAAAACTCAAAATTCAAAACACGCGTTTGAAATTTGGAACATTTGAATTTGTTGAGGATTTAGTGCTTCGGATTTTGAATTTTCATGATCCCTATCTTTCTTACCCGCATCAAAACCCGCGACGGCATCACGCTTGATGGCGTCTACGCGAAACCCAAACGACGCGGCCCGAAGGCGCTCATCTGGATTCACGGCCTCGGCTCAAATTTTGCGCACGGACAGACGCTCATTGAAATCCTTTCAGCCGCATGCCAAAAAGCGGGAATCGGCTATTTCAAATTCAATACGCGCGGACATGATATCGTAAGCCGCGGCGCGTCAAAAGAAAAAGGCCTGCAGGGCAGCGGATTTGAAAAGTTTGAAGAGTGCGTCTCTGATATCCGCGCCATGATCAGCAGTGCACGAAAACTCGGCTATAACCACATTGTGCTCGCGGGCCACTCCACCGGCGCGAACAAAGTTCTCTATTATCTCTATAAAACCCGCGATAGGTCAGTGCGGGGGTTGGCACTCCTCGGGCCGGTGAATGACATTGCCGCCGGGCGCAAAAAATTCGGCGCCGCGGGCCTCGCGCGCGGCGTCGCCCTCGCAGAAAAGTTATTGAAGAAAAAATCAGACGCCCTGATGCCGCAGTCATACGGCATCTTTTCCGCAAGAAGATTTTTGAGTATGTTCCGGCACGGAGACGCCGAAGACGTCTTCCCCTACCTTCGCCGCTCTGCTCTGTGGAAAGAACTGAAAACCGTTCGCGTGCCGGTCGCGGTCGTCTTCGGCTCGCGCGATGAATACCTTGACCGCCCGACGAAAAAACTCATTGAACTTTTTCACGCGCACGCCGCATCGACAAGGATGTTTACCGAAAGTAGTATTCAAGGCGCCGATCACGGCTTTCGCAAAAAAGAAAAAGAGCTCGTGAGAACTCTTATGAATTTCATAAAACGGGCCATAGTATAGTGGTAATACGTACCCTTGGGGTGGGTATGTCGGCGGTTCGATTCCGCCTGGCCCGATGAATTAAAACAAATCAAAACATTATATCTTCTTCCGCTCTCTTGTAATCGTGTATTTCTTCTGGACTGAACCAATGTTCAATTTCATGCGCGGCTTCTTTGGAATCGCCCGAGGCGTGCACGAGATTATGAACCGCGCGCTTGCCGGCATTGGCAAGCACGGGCGAATCTACCGAAAAATCACCGCGAATCGTTCCCATCTCCGCAAATGCGGGAATTGTTTTCCCGACGATTTTTCGCACCATGTCAATTCCATGAATTCCGGAAATTACCATCGCAACCACGGGACCCGACGTCAAAAAATCAGTATTCCACTTATAAATCATCTCCCCGATTTTCAGCGCGTCGTCAGTCCCCAACTCTTCAATGGGATTTTTGCCATACTTTGAATAACCTTCAAGCGTTTTTTCTCCCATGCCCCGAAGCCATGCTTCGCTTCCCGGATAGTGTATCCGCGCATGCTCATCGCTCGCCCATACCATTTTGAGCGCAATGATTTTAAGTCCGCGCTGCTCCACTCTCCGAACACATTCGCCCACGAGTCCGCGCTTCACGCCGTCGGGCTTCACCAGCATAAAGGTACGTTCTTCTTTGGGATGCCTCATGGTCATTTCCTATTCTATACCATACTTCAACCCGTCACTCAATAATCGCACGTCCCCATCACGATCAGTCCGGCGCACCCGAATCCCCGCACCAGCAAGACGCGCAAGCACATCTTGATATGGATGACCATAGCGATTTTTTCTGCCTGCCGAAATCACCGCGAGTGACGGCGACACCGCGTCGAGAAATTCCTGAGAAGTGGAGGTCTTTGACCCGTGATGGCCAACTTTTAGAATATCTGAATCAATATCGGCATCAGAGAGAAGCAACTTGTGCTCAATCGGTTTTTCAGCGTCTCCCATAAGCAGCACGGTGAGGGCGCCATTCGTGAGTTTTGCGACAATCATGGCATCATGAATATTCTTCGGCGACTCCCCTGCAAAATTTTCAAATGGGGCGAGAATGTCGAGATGAGCCGTTTCGGAGAACCGCACTCGCTGACCCGCTTTCGCGATGACCACGTTCACCTTTTTCTTCTCAAGAAACTCGCGCCACTCTCCGTACTCCGGAATAGAATGCCGTACCCCTGTTTCCAGCACCATCTTGACATCATAACGTTTCAATGCCTCCACCAATCCGTCAAGGTGGTCAGCGTGGGGATGCGTGAGAATAACGAGATCAAGCGAGCGATCCCAAAACGGCATGAGACGCCCGAGCTTTGCGAGCACCCGATCATTCGGGCCGCCGTCTATGAGTATCTGTTGGCGATTTTCTGTTTCAATAAAAATCGCGTCGCCTTGGCCCACATCAAAAAAAGTGACCGCAAAATCGCGCCCCGCTTCTGCATAGACGACTGCATACCAGACGAAGGCGGCCGCCGCCGCAAGAAAGACAAGAAAAGATGCGGGGAGATTATTCCGGAACTTCTCCATATATTCTTCTTAAACCAAGAGGTTAATCACTGCAAATAAAAAAGCCCTGCGTCTCGCGCAGCGCTTTCGGTTCTAATATCGGCAGGGCGCATTGAAGGTGCCCATGTATCCAACAACGCGTTTTATCCGCTCGATATCTTTTGGCTTCCCGATGGCTTTCGCGCTATTGTCAGAAAGCTTCACCGCCCCGCGGCCTCCCGCCTCAATCACTTTAATGACAATCGAGAGCGACGGTATGCCCAGATCATTCGTAAAATTCGTCCCCCAGCCAAACGCGATATGGATTCTGCTGCTGAAAATATCAGCGAGCGAAAGGATGGTCTCCAACTCAAGCCCGTCGCTGAAGATAATCATCTTCTCGCGAGGGTCAATCCGCAGCGCCTCATAAAACTGAATCATCGTCTCGCCGAATTGAAATGGATCGCCAGAGTCCTGCCGCACGCCTTTCCATTGCCACGCGAATTCCGGAAATATATTCCCGAGAAAATACGGACTTCCCCATGTATCCGTGAGCGCAATTGAGAGCCCTTGTCCGTATTCATTCCACCAATCCAGGAGCACCTGCCGCGGCGTCTCAAAAAGTTCTTTGTCAGATTTCCCCATCGCGCACGCGCCGAGCACCATAAAGGGTTCATGCGCGCATGTACCCATCGGCATAAGATTATGCCGCATCGCAAGATATGTATTGGACGTCCCTACAAAGTGTGTCTTCGGCAAGGCCTGTGCGGCATTCATCACGACATATTCCTGCCATTCCCGTTTATGGCGCCGCCGCGTTCCGAAATCGCACCATACCACATCCTGCCGTTTTCTCAATGCATCAATTTTATGCAGCTGGCGGCGATGGCCCTCCGCATAGATTTCTGCCTCGCGACCTTCCATATGGTGCGCCATCATCCCCTTTGAATAAAGTTCATTGATGACCGCAAGCGCGGGAATTTCCCAATACATTGCCGAACTCCACGGACCCGCGAATTCAAGACGAAAATTTCCGTCGCGCTCTTCCAGTTCGTACGGAAGCAACATGAGGTTCTTGCGAAAATCGAGATATTCGCGACAGAACATCGGTTTCTCGCCGTTTTTGATACTCGCAAGGTATTCGTATTCTTCGGGAAGAAGCTGTAACTCCTTCACCGAATCAAGCTCTTCCCGCAGCTCGCGTTCGCTGATGTACTCGGCGAGCCGAACCCCTTTCGTGCGATTCATAAACCCGTACCGCACAGGAACATCGCGATACCTCCGCCACACCATCTGCCCCATCGTGATTTTATAGAAATCATCATCAAGGCATGATTGGATAATCGGCATCGCTCTTCTCCTCTCTGATTAGACCGAGGCAGAACGCAGGGATCGCCTCCGACGCACTTCCCAGCCGGACGTGAACAAAAGTTCTGCCGCAGCAGTCCTGCTTCTGCGAACTTTCATAGAGATCACCTCGCCGAGCTCGCGCCCATCCGCAAATCCATAAAGCCTTCGCCATCCTGAAGCATCTTTCGCGGAAATTTCAACAACTGATCCGCCGTTTATATGCTCGCCCTTCCAATTATGCGCGCGCACCATGTTTGAACCTGCAATCGTGAGCGTTGATGACCCAAGCTCTACGGGATCAATCCCCATGTTATAGGCATACCCTGTTGAGCCCGCCGCGGTCGCCACAAGAATTGCGTCTCCCATAAGATGCGGATGGCGTACGATGCCATCTATTTTCAATTCAAACCAGCCCATGCTGCCGGATCGAACCTGCATCCATGCGTCATTAAATGCCTGCACCCGCGGATTGGAACGGCTTGACGCAATTGTTTCAACATGGAGAAGGGGACACCACGCGACTTCAAAAATCTGCGAAAGAAACCCCGCCGGATTCCCTCCTTCAGGAAATTCATTAAGAAGAAATCCTGTGTGCCCCGCATTGATACCAAGAAATGGAATCTTCAACTGCGACCATTCGCGTATGCTGCGAAGCATTGTGCCATCGCCGCCGATTGAAACAATCATATTCGCATAACATAGATCGCTCGTCCGATACGCAGAAAATCGTTTTGCCAATGCCATTGCCGTGCTGTTACGAATATCAACCCCGATTATTATCCGCGGCTCGGTAACGCCGAATAACGGAAACCGACTATACGGTTCTTCCCGATAGAGCTTGTGCCGTTCGATATACGCCTCAACCGCGGGCGCAAGAAATCCGGCAATTGACTCGTGATTCGCAATTCTCCGGCGGACGTTTTCGCTCGATCCGGAATTCTTTGGGCATATAATACGGTGATGCAACGGCAGATCATGAAGATCCGCGCGCGATCCTTCACGCACTGCAATCACGAACTTCAGTGTGTTCCATAATTCCCGACCGTTGCGCCAGCATTCGCGAATCGTGCACACGCCCCGGCACTCGCCATATAAAAGATCAGTGCCCACGACATGCCACACTTCGCCAAGCCCCGCATACATTTCATCGAGCGCATGCGTTCTCGTAAATTCATCGTTCTCCAGATCAAATACGTGAACCCTCACGCGCCGATCAATACCATTGAATCCAAGCACGCACATCGCGGCGCGGTGAATCGGGTCAATGTCGTTATTGGTCGGCTTATCCGGCCGCGGGCCCGAAGGCACGATTATCACCCGATCACCCGCATCGGCAGTCCGCAAAACCTCTTTGACCACCGCGCGATGATGCTCGCACGGCGGATTAAAACTTCCCCCGTAGAGAAAAATCTTCGCCATGATACGCCTCCGTTCATGTGACTATGGACTGCTCCTTACGGTTTTCAAAGGGCCTCGTACTTTTTCTTTAGTACCATGATTATGAAATTTGATCAATAGGCCTGTTGCGTAATAATTTTCGTAGCGAAATTTTCAGATTTTGAGCGAGGCGAAGCAAAAATTTTGAAGCATATACAGAGTATCTGTTGAAAAATTTTTGCAAAGCCGCAACCAAAATATGGAAATTGCAGCAGAAAGGTTATTACGCAACAGGTCTAATGTCTCTCCGATGATACTCCGTACTACGCTGTTGATCGATTCCTCAAAAAACGCGCCAATAGCCATCCGTATAAACATAGAAGAGGCACATAGATCCATACACTTGCCTCAATGGAAGCGCCGGGAAGCCGCGCAAAGAGCCCAATCACCCTGAGCATGTAATCAAGAAATATCCACGTCGCCCATCCCGCAAAAACCGCACACGGCTCGCACAAAAAACCCGCGCTTCCGGTGATAAAACCCGCAATCATCGCATACGGCACCGCAATCAAAACCAATACATTCGTCACCGGACTTATCACGGAGACGCGCCCGAAAAAATAGATGAGCAGCGGCATCACCGCAAGCTGTGCCGACAGGGTCTCTATCAAAATTTTTTCAAAAGAAAGAAGCGTATCACGAATATCATTTCGAAATATCGGATGCAGATAAGAACGGATGCGGCCATACCACGCTTCAATGCGTGGAGGAAAATAGATAAGTCCTGCGGTCGCTAAAAACGAGAGCCCGAATGCCGCATCAAAACGAAGAATATACGGATTGTGAAAAATCATTGCTCCCGCGGCGAAAATGAGCGCATTCGTCATCTGATACATCCGCCCCTCGCGTTCTGCGACAAGCATAAGCACGCCCATAATTCCTGCGCGCACCACCGACGCCGAGCCGCCCGTGAGCATCACAAAAAGAATAATTCCCCCCGCCGCAATCCAAAATGAGATCCGGAAAGGAACCGTAAATGCGAGCAATGCGAGCATCAAAAATCTGCCGACGAGCGTGATATTATAGCCCGAGAGCGCCACGATGTGCGACGTGCCGGTGCGGCGGAAATCTTCCACAAGCTCCGGAGGCAGTGACTCGCGCTCGCCGAGCGTCAATCCTTTCAAAAATGCAGCGTGCGGCTCCGGAAGCGCCCCATCAATTTTTTCCTCAAATGCGCGCTTGACTGCCGCAAGATACCCGGGAAGTCGCGGCCCTTCCCCTTCCCCGACTTTTGTCATTTCCGGAAATGCGATCACGCTGAAGATACGGTCGCGCGCAAGATACGAAACATAATCAAACTCGCTATAATTTGACGGCGCCTCAAGCACTCCATGAATTTTCAGCGCATCCCCAATCGTATACGAAGGGTACCGGCGCGCCGTGACGAGCGCATAAAAGAACTCATCCAGAATCCGCCCCTCAACTTCAGTAACTTTCAGCCTGATGCGCTGTGAATTGTCGGCGCGCTCCGGATCTTTCCATACAATACCGCGCATCAGCAACTCCTTTCCTAAAAATTTTGAAAGATCGGGACGAATCTCTGCCGCATACGAAAACCGAATGACACCGCCAAAAAACGTACAGAGACATATCCCCGCTATAAGAGACGCCGCATGTCGTGTACGTATCCCGAATGCCGCGGCGGCGGCCGCGATGAGAAGCCCCGCGAGCACCGCGACTATGGGTACCGCGATAAATGAACGGACTGCAACACCCGCGATAAATGAAATCAGCAGTATGAGAAAAATCCGCGACGGAGTCATTGCTTCGGAGTATACGCGCCCCGACAGCGATATTCAAAAAAAATAAAGCCTCAGCGGGCTTCATTTTTTGCATGCGCGATAAGATTCAAATTGCTTCTTCTCAACGACGCATTCGTACCCGCACCAGTATTCTCGACAACATCACGCGCAGCACTAATTCAAAAGAATGGTGCACAAATAATACCGCAAAAATAAGGAAGAGCACCTGAGAGACCCACGTCTTGCCCGATTCCGAATTCAGGTCTCCTGAAATCATCACCCACAACGCCGCCCCGCTCAACATAGTCCATCCCATATGAACCACCACGGCAATTAAATTCATGTAGAGACGCGTGAATATCCTCTGCGGAGTCTGCAGTGCTATGACATTAACCAAAGCACCGGCAAAGAGAACTCCGAAAAGAAGCACTGTCCAGAAAGCCCAAAAAGACAACGTGCCGTCAAGCCACATAAAGAACCCGGCAACAACAAACACTTCCGCAAGCGCCACGCTCACCATTTCCAGCAACCAAGAAACCCATGTCCCCGCACACATGAAAAAAAACAAGAAGCCGTCTGCTCCCTTTCTTCATATGCACACACTCCTTTCTCTCTCGCAACTATCAAAGAACATCACTCTCTAGACCACAGCGTACACATACGCGTATCAATACTCAAGCCCTCGTTTCCCTGATATGCCTTTCTTATAAGGATGTGCAACCTCCCGCATCTCGGTTACGAGATCCGCTTGTTCAAGAAACTCCTGCGGCGCATCGCGGCCGGTCAAAATAACGTGCATCGTTGCGGGAACTATATCAATGAGATCCAATACTTTTTCTTTTGCAATGAGCTTGAGGGCGACTGCGTTATTTATCTCGTCCAAAATTATCATATCCCACATCCCTGATTCAATTTCTTTACGCGCGTAATCCATTGCCTCCTCTGCAGCTTTCTCATGCGCTTCACGCGGAAGCGCATCGCCCATAATGCCGACAAATCCTCTCCCCATTTTGACGAGTTTAAACCGCGGCTCAAGTTCCGGCGCAAGAAAATCTTCCCCCGATTTCCAAGGACCCTTGATAAACTGCACCATCAGCACTTTTTTTCCTTCCCCGACTGCCCGTATCGCCTGCCCCAATGCGGCAGTAGTTTTACCTTTTCCGTTGCCAGTAAAAATGTAGAGCATACTCCCTCATTAAAAAAACAAAAACCGACAGCGAGTACAATTGTCGTTAAAACCACTGATTCAAAGTTTGATAAACTGCTTAACCGAAAACCCTGCTTGTTTGATGATTTTACTCAATAAACCTCGTCCGATATTTTTACCGCCGTGAACTGGAACAGATGTTATACGGCTGGTGATGGGGTGCTGAAAAAAGTAATGACTTCCCTTTGTGTAGAGACAGCGAAAACCGGCGCGAACCAATTTCTGCATGACCGCGCGCGCCGTTAAAATCGGCAAGATACTCATGCGATGGGTACAACATGCCTGCCACTTCTTATTTGAAACACTCCTTGCTTTTCCGCTTTAGCCACAACTCCGGCTTCAATTGCACCTTCTATTGCCTCCCTAATCATCCGCTTGGCTTCAGCAAAAGTTTTACCCCAAGAGACAGCACCCGGCACACCGCGGGCCTCTACGACATACCCTCCCATATCCTTTTCCGGCTCAAAAACGGACCGGAAGGAGCCATATTCCGTTTCTATAGTTGCAATTTTTTTAGTCGCCGCCTTAACCATAAACCTA
Source organism: uncultured Candidatus Saccharibacteria bacterium (assembly GCA_964361495.1). Classification (GTDB taxonomy): domain Bacteria; phylum Patescibacteriota; class Minisyncoccia; order Sungbacterales; family HO2-52-23; genus CAYFJB01. The sequence continues at coordinate 57,629 of CAYIAH010000002.1, forward strand.
TGGTAGCGCAGATAGGACAAATCAGCAAGAAAATCAGCATCCGCCATTCGACGTCCCGCACTGTATACATGTCTTGCACGTCCCGGTTTGAATCAACATACCGCCGCAGGCGCGGCATACCGAATCCGCATATACCAGACCCAGAGACCCGGAACCAAATATATTCATCATTATCGGGGGCGCTTGATCGGTCAATTGCCATTCTTGTTTCTGTCTCGCCACTGACTCTCTCTTTGTCATTGCCGCGATCTCCTTTGACGGCGCCTTGATGCCAAGTTCATCGAGATCCGAAGATGGCAGAAACCTCAGGGCTAAATACCGGAAAATGTAATCAGTGATGGACGTCACCACCTGAATATCCGGATTCTCCGTGTAGCCGGCGGGCTCAAAACGTCCGTACACGAATTTATTCGCGAGCGTCTTCAAAGGCACGCCGTGCTGAAGCGCGATCGAGACCGCAATTGCAAAAGCGTCCAGCAATCCCGCAAGTGTAGACCCCTGCTTAGACATGCGGATAAAAATCTCGGCAAGCGTTCCGTCCTCATAAATACTATAGGTAAGATATCCCTCATGCCCTGAAATTGAAAACTTATGCGTCTCGGACGGCCGCGTCGCCGGAAGGCGGCGGCGGAGCGCCCGAACTTCTTCTTTTTTCACCAGCGGCGTTCCGGCAGTGGTGAGCGGCTGAGCCGCCTTTGAACCGTCGCGGTACACCGCGAACGCTTTCAAGCCCAACTTCCAACCCATCGTGTACGCCTCAATGATTTCATCAACCGTGGTCTCCTGCGGCATATTAAATGTTTTTGAGACCGCGCCCGAAAGAAACGGCTGAACCGCGGCAACCATTTTCACGTGTCCCTGCCACGAAATGGAACGCGTCCCGTGGCCCGGCTTCACCGCGCAGTCAAACACCGCCATATGTTCTTCACGAATCCCGGCCGCACCCTCAATCGTCCCCTGCCGCTCAATGTGTTCCGTAATCACGCGTACTTCTTCATCCGCATATCCGAGACGCTTCAGCGCGTCAGGCACCGCCGTATTGATAAACTTCATGGTTCCGCCGCCAACTAATTTCTTCATTTTAACCAACGCAAACTCCGGCTCGACGCCCGTGGTCGCGCAATCCATCATGAGCGCAATCGTTCCCGTGGGCGCGAGCAAACTCGCTTGGGAATTCCGCACACCATGACGTTTTGCGAGCGTTACCGCGCCGTCCCACGCCTTGGACGCCGCCTCATGTATGCGCTCATCAAAAACCATACCCTTACGCACGCGGCCAATTGAGGCGCGATGCATCTCAAGCACCCCTAACTGCGGCTCTTTGTTCAACGTATACTTCTCATAGGGCCCCATGCGTTTCGCGATCTCGGCCGAATACCGATATGCCTCGCCGGTCATGAGCGCGGTGAGTGCGGCCGCGGAGTGGCGCGCCTCATCGGAATCGTACGGAAGCCCCGCGGTCATCAGCAGCGCGCCGAGATTCGCATATCCCAATCCGAGCTGCCGAAATGCGCGCGAATTCTCGCCGATCTTTTCAGTGGGATAACTTGACCCGCCAACAATGATCTCCTGCGCGAGGATCATCACATCAACCGTATGAATAAAGTCCCGCGCGAGAAACGTTCCGTCCGCAGCAAGATATTTCAGCAGATTAATTGACGCGAGATTGCAGGCGCTGTTATCCACATGCACGTATTCGGAGCAGGGGTTTGACGTCGTGATTCTGCCCGAATTCGGACAGGTGTGCCATTTGTTGATCGTCGTATCATACTGCATCCCCGGATCCCCCGATTCCCATGCCGCGGACGCGATCTCGCGCAAGAGATCCCGCGCGCGATAGGTGTCCGCGACCTCACCCGTCATGACAAAACGCGTCGTCCACTTTTCATCATGCTCAACCGCCTGCATAAATTCATCCGTCACCCGCACCGAATTATTTGCATTCTGGTATTGCACCGAATTCCACGCAGGATCATTCAAATCGTACATGTTGTATCCTGCCTGAATCAGCGCGCGCACCTTTTTCTCTTCGTCCACCTTGCCGCGGAGAAATTTCATCACGTCCGGATGGTCCACATTGAGCACCACCATTTTTGCGGCGCGCCGCGTGGATCCTCCGGACGCAATCATGCCCGCGACCGCATCCGCGCCGCGCATGAATGCAACTGGCCCCGAGGAGTGCCCGCCTTTTGACAAGGTCTCGCGCGAAGAACGAAGCGTGGAAAGATTTATTCCCGCTCCGGAACCGCCTTTGAAAATGAGTCCTTCGGTATACACCCAATCAAGAATGGAACGCATGTTGTCTTCAACGGCGAGCAAAAAACAAGCGCTGCACTGGGGCTTCTCTTCAATGCCGACATTAAACCACACCGGCGAATTGAATGCCGCTTTTTGATGCAGAAGAATATAAGTCAGTTCGTCGCAAAACACATTCGCGTCTTCCTCGGTGTCAAAATAGCCGAACGCGAGACCCCATCCGCGAATGGTGCGCGCGACGCGGCTCACCATCTCGCGCACGGATGACTCCCGTTCTGCCGATCCGATCCTGCCGCGAAAATATTTTGAACCCGCAATTGACGCGGCGTTCTCGGACCACGACTCTGGGAATTCAAGTTCCCGTTCCTCCACATGCTCATTGATGCCCCGAACCGTTATCTTCAACCGCTTCCACTCCACGCCGTCAAAAGGATGTGCGCCCTCTTTAGTAAAAACCCGCTTCAGCGGTATTTTCTTTCTGCTCCCACGAGAGGGAGAAACCTCTGAAACCGCATCAGGAGAAATAGTATTGACCGCATTCTTCGGCATAGCGAGAACCAATAAGACAAAAATTCTCTCCCGCCCGTCATGAGTCACGGACGAAAGAGAACCTTTGCATATATTATTTACGTCAAGATGAGATGTGCGACTCTTTACTATCAGTATACCGCGCCTATAAGAATCAAGGTCAAAATTTTCTGTGGATAAAGAACGGGTTGTTGACAAGAGACTTTCTCCATGCTACGAATTGGCACAATCCGAAGACGCACAGCGCTCTTTCACAACTCACAAATCTGAAAAGGAGAAGCCCAATGAAATCATGGCGTATCTTCACCCGTTCAATCACCATGACTGCAGCCCTCCTTGCGTTTTTACCCGTGATACGGGATGTATATGCCGCTGAATGGCGTCCGGTGCGGGAACTCGGGGTAACAGAAAGATCCATCATTGCCGAACTCACGAAGTTTCGCGCTCCGCTCAACGAAATTCTCCCCGACGGAACAACGTTTAAAACGTTCGGACGGGGAACGGCAATGATTAAACTCCCCAATGGGGATATCATGATCTTCGGAAAAGATGCCTCGTTTGACACAAATGCTGCTCTCCCGAGCGGAGAAACGCAATCAACGGAATTAAGTTCAATTACCGTATCATCTTCAACCTCAACCTCTCCACAGGAAGAAATTGACGAGTCACTGACACTCTATCGTGCCCTCATGGACCTGCGATCACACGATGCGCTTGCGAACACGCAGAAAGATCTATTGCTCCACCAATACGCTCGGTCTTTTACATCAGAATATCTCAATGGACGCGCGGTCGATTTATATTGGATCGCAAAAAAATATGGGCGGGAGGCCACGGTCTTGCGAGACTATCTAGATGACCGCACTCCCTCGCATGCAAAAACGCTGGTACAATTTTATGACGGACTTCTTACTACAGATCCGGCATTTTCTGAAAATATGCCCTCCGATGACGAACAAGCGCATTTCGCCCGCACACTGATAGAAATCTTGCGTAGAAGTGAAAATGTTCACCACATAAGCCATGCGGCCGTAAAGAAAATACATACTCACCATCCGACTGCCTACTCTACAATCAGAGCAAAAATTTATGGTGAGTGAATAAAATAAAAACCGACCCCCTGCGGTCGGATTTTTTGCGCCGCGAGATTGAATCACTTCGTCCTCCGCCGCAAAAATGCGGGAATAGAATCCCATTCTGTTTCGTCACCAGCGGGAGCGCCTGCGCCTGTTGATGACGGTGCCGTCCGCTCGCCCGCAAATGCCGCCGCGGAACGGCGCGTCATCGCACTCTCTTCGGGAGCCGGCGGCGTTTTTTGGGCATCGCCGCTGAAACCGGTTGCAATCACCGTAATTTTGACCTCGCCCTTCTTCAAATTGTCATCCTGCACCGCCCCAAAAATTACCTTTGCGTCTTTATCAATGGATTCCGTAATCACCTTCGCCGCTTCATTGATTTCGTACATGGTCAAATCCTGCCCGCCCGAGACATTGAAAAGGACACCGCGCGCGCCATTAATGGACACGTCCAATAGAGGAGAACTCACCGCCGACTTTGCCGCGCTCACCGCCCGATCTTCGCCGCTTGCAAACCCGACTCCCATGAGCGCGGACCCGGCTTCAGCCATGATTGCGCGCACATCGGCAAAATCAACATTGATGATCCCGGGCGTGATGATCAAATCAGAAATCCCCTGTACGGCTTGACGCAAAATATCATCGCATACCGCAAATGCCTGCAGGAGCGCGGTGTCCTTTTGAATGATATTAAGAATCCGGTCGTTTTGTATGGTAATAAGCGCGTCAACCCGTTCTTTCAGAAGATGCCACGCCTGCTCCGCAATCTTTGCCCTTTGCACTCCTTCAAAACTAAAAGGTTTGGTCACGACGCCGATGACGAGCGCGCCCGCGTCGCGCGCCGCCTCCGCGACAATCGGAGACGCGCCCGAACCGGTCCCCCCGCCCAGTCCGCATGTAAGGAAAATCATATCGGCTCCTTTGAGCGCCTCATGAATTTCATCGCGATTCTCCTCCGCCGCCTGCCGCCCCACCTCCGGATTCATCCCCGCCCCAAGTCCCTTTGTCAGATTTTTGCCGACATGAAGTTTAACCCGCGCTTTCGTGAAATGAAGATCCTGCGCATCAGTGTTGATCGTAAGAAAATCAACCCCATTTATTTTATGGTCAATCATGCGCGTCACCGCTTTGCCGCCCGCGCCCCCGACGCCAACGACTTTAATACGCGCATACGTTTCTATGTCCGGTTTCTGTTGAGGCATAGTAATTTCTTTTCATACCCTATCACGTTCAAATAATCCTGCGCAACAAAAAATTATGCGCCCGTTGTGCACTCATAATCTACAAGTTATCCACAGATATAAGAGCTCTAAAAAACGCCTGCTCTACGGAAGAAGCGACTTAAGCCATCGCGCAAACTTACTCTGCCGCATCCTGCCCAAGTGATGTTCCCAGATTGACGCGGGCTCCCGCATCCGCGCATGCGCCCACTGCAGCGTTCCAAGCGCGACTGCAAAAGAAGGTACGGTCTTGTCGTCAACCGCATCAAAAACACGCGGTATTCCCCGCTCAACCGGCAGACCAAGTTCTTCGCGCGCAAGCTCCACAAGTCCGGGGATCATGGACGAACCGCCAATCACAACCACCCCCGCAGGAAGGAGCCGGTTTCTGCCAATCCGTTTCAATTCTTTCCCGACGAGCTCAAACACGTCGCTCAGGCGCGCCCGGATGATTTCCGCAAGCTCGCGGCGCGAATACGCTCCCATGTGATCGGGGATAAACTCGGCAAGCTGAATCTGATCGCGTTTTGCAAACATCTCGGGCAGGCACGATCCATAAGTGCGTTTAATCTCTTCTGCCGCATCCACGTGGGTCTTGAATCCAATCGCAACATCATTGGTAATGTGATGCCCGCCGATGGGTATCACGCCCGCGTGCATCGGCATCCCTTCTTCAAACACAATAAAACTTGCCGTTCCCCCGCCGATGTCAAGAAGCATTACGCCAAGCTCCTTCTGCCGTTTCGTGAGCACCGCTTCGGCCGCGGCAAGCGGCGCAAAGACATAATCTTCCACCCGAAGGCCCACTCCCTCAATGCACTTGAAAAGGTTTTTGAGAAACGACGTGCCGCATTGAATCACAAGCGTGTCGGTCTCAAGCCGTACGCCGTGCATGCCGACCGGATCGCGAATGCCCCCTTCCTGATCCACGCGAAACTCGCGGGGAATCATGTGGAGCACCTCGCGATTAGGATTTCTCGGAATAAATGTTTCCGCCGCCGCGATTGCCCGCCGGACGTCTTCAAAAGAAATTTCCTGATCGGCGCGCGATACCGCAACCACGCCCCGCGATGAGGCGATCGTCGCGTGCACGCCCCCGAGCGCGACCCATACCGAGCGAATCGGCACTCCTGCGGCATGGCGCGCCTCCTCAACCGACTGCCGGATCGAGGACATTGCATCCGCAAGATCCACAATCACGCCGCGCCGTACGCCCGTCGAAGGCGCCACCCCAACTCCCGCAATTCGAAATAACTGCTCTCCGCGTTCACGGCGAGCGATAATGGTCTGCACCGTTGAGGTGCCGACGTCTAATGCGGCGAGAAACGTTGCGGCCATATACTGCGAATAATTTCGTAAGAAGCTCTTGCTCTATGTGAATGGATTTCTTTTCCGCGGCGCGCGATTTTTCATGATGCAGTTCCGCCAAATGAATCATTCCGTGCGCCATCATCCATGCGCGCTGATATTCAAAAGAATGCCCGGCGCCCTGCGCCTCGCGGCGGATCACGGAAAGACATAACAAAATTTCTCCGTAATCGTCGCTCTGCCGGAATGAGAGCACATTGGTCGGATAATCAGTCCCTCGATACAAACGATTCAGCCGCCGCGACTCTTCTTCTCGTATTGTAACCACTGTGATCTTCCGCGGCAAATTTTTACGCACGGTTTTTGGCAATAACTTGACTATTTTTCTTTGAAGTGATAAGATATTCATTAGAAGAGCGTGGACGCACACAGACGAAACCCTTTACGAATCTATGGTTTTTTTAAGACCATAGATCAAGAAAGGCAGGGACATCATGCAACTCGCGGTAAGATTAAAAGGAGGACTCGGCACCTTGAAAACAATCAATGCAGTACAGATCGCCGGAAAGGTATTCTTCTGGGTTGGAGTCACTGCGATCTATTTCAACATCGGATGGGTCATTGAAAGCTACTATATGAACCACATCGTGGTGTATCCCCCCGCGCAACAACCCGAAACATTTCTCCAATGGTTCGCGGCGGGCTGGAATGGTCTTATGTATCCAGACTCGCCACTGAGCGATTCTATACTAGTACTAGCCAAATTGAGCATCGTCCTTTTTTGGCCCATGATGCCCGGATTTTTTGTCATTGGAGGTTGGCTCTTCGCTCTGATATACTATTTCCTCTGGCTCATCTTCGCCGGAGGCATTGCAAAGCTTCTTGGCATCGCATCATAATGAACTGCTGCAAACCGAAAGAGTGCGCTCGCCGCACTCTTTTTATGTTGCCTCATTGAGCATTTTTTTTACTGCCGCGCTCACCCGTTCCCCGCCTGCCTGCCCTTTCAGCCGCTTCATCGCCTCGCCCATCACGCGGCCAAAATCTTTTTCAGTGACGGGCCCAAGGGAAGCGACCGCTTCCCGGACAATCCGCTCCACATCTTCATCCGGAAGTTCCTCCGGAAGATACCGTTCCAAAATCAATGCTTCGGTCGCCTCTTTTTGCGCGAGATCCTGCCGCCCTCCTTTCTCAAACGCCGCGGCGGCATCCCGCCGTTTTTTGATCTCTGAACGCACAACCTCCCGCACCTCCTCATCGGTGAGCGCCCATTTTTCATCAAGGTCCGCTTCGGACACGCCGCTCCTTGCAAGCTTCGTGCGCTTCTCAATCTCCCGATTCCTCATTGAAGCAAGAAGCATCCGCAATGTAGAGAGCATCATTGGTTCATGTTCCTTGAGCGCCCGCTTTGCGTCATCTTCAATGGCGATTTTAAGCGGCATAAAACTTACACAGAGACCATTACAGAACTCCCTATCTGCTGCAATTGCGCGGTTTCGGCTCCGCCTTCGTCCGTCCTCGTCGCCGTACTTTAGCCAAGTACGGCTTCCTCGTCCGTCCTCGGCTCGCTCGAAACCGCGCAATTTCGCGACGAAATCGAGTTTTGTAATGGTCTCACAGTTAAAACTTTTTAAGCGCGGCGTCCGGTCTGCCGAGCTTTTCCAGCCGCAGACGCTCCCGTGCGCGCAACCGGCGCCGCAATGCCTGCTGGCGCACCGCGCGTTTCGACGGCACCGGCACATGAAATCTTTTTTTTCGCGCGTTAATCAAAACCCCCGACTGCTGTACTTTTCGGGTAAATCTTCGGAGCATTGCTCCGACGGTCTCATGTTGTCTGCGCCGAACTTCTACCATTTTTTAAACTTTAAAGCGCGTCAAACGTTTTTTCGCCGTCTCCCCATCCGCCGAGCAGATGCAGATGCAGATGATCCACGACCTGTCCACCCTCGCGCCCCACATTAAATACAAGCTTATACCCTTTCAATCCCTGCTGTTCCGCGATGCGCTTTGCCGCGTAAATGAGCTTTGCGATCAGATCGTTATGGTCTGCCTCAAGATGCGCAATGGATTGGACGTGAACCTTTGGAATCACCAAAAAATGCACCGGCGCCTTGGGATGGATATCCTTAAACGCTTTGACATCCCCATCTTCATACACCGCCTCCGACGATTGTTCGTTCTTTGCAATTTTACAAAAAATACACTCCATAGCGAATCTTCAAGTTTCCAATTATCAATTAAGAATTAAATCATCGAATAATTGATTAAAAATTGGCCATTGAAAATTGAAAATTATTTCTTCACCTTCTTTTTTAAAAACTCTATGAGCTTATCCTGCGGCACGGTCTCCTGAATTCCCGAGGGGAGTTCGCGCACAATCACCGTGCCGTCAAGCGCTTCTTTCTGTCCCACAATCAGCGCCACGCGGGCGCCGACCCGCTCGGCGGCTTTGAGCTGCGACTTGATTGAATCGCGGCCAAGGGACTCCTGCACCTCAAATCCGCCGACGCGGAGCATCTCAAGAATCGCGAAGCTTTTGCGCTTCGCGAACTCGCCCAGCTGCGCAAGAAAAATATCCGGGGCGGCCGCCTTGTGCGAGAGAGATTGGCGCGCGGCGGCGCATGCCGCAACCGTGTCCAGCCGCAGCATTCCTGCGATTGCATGAACCGTTTCTCCGAGCAGCGCGCCTCCTGCCTGCGAAACGCGCCCCCCTTCTGCGACCACCACATTCTTCTCTTCCAAAGATCTCTCTTCGGTGTGTGCCGGTTCGTTACTTTTTCTATCGCCGCTTTCTCTTGCCGCTCCGGTCTCAAGAATTTCTCCGGGCGGCCGCAGTCCGGATCGCGAGACAATTTCAAATACAAATTCGGTAAACCATGTTCCTTCAAGAAACAATGTCTGATCCAAAAAATAGGGGATTGAGAGCTCTTCAAGAAACTCAAGGAATCCCCGCAAGTGTTTCTTGCACGAATCGCATACAAAATCAAGCACTTGAGGGGCGTTGCGGAGGGCCATCCGGCACCTCTCCTCGGGACATCGCACTATTCTGGTCGCCGATGTTTTCAGCGCCCGCGTGCAATTCCTGCACAGCTTCGACGCGCGGTTTCTCGCATAAGAAATAAGCGAAGATCGGAAGTGCGAACGGCACACCTTGCAGCCGACTGCGTTGACGACCACTTCGCAATCTTTAAGCCCCGCTCCTTCAGCGAGCGTCTTCCATAACACATAGGCAATTTCTGCTTCGGCAACCGGACCTTCTTCTCCAATCATCAGCAATCCCCATTCATCACGCTGTTCAATCCTGCCTCGGCCCGTTCCCCACACAGAGCTGCTGTCAAACCGGAGTTTAAGCGGAAGCGCGGCTGTCCGGAGTTCTTCGGAATGGTACGCTCTCAAAGCGGGAAAAAGCCCCGGGATTCCCACCACATACTCATATCCTGTTCTGGACTTTACGAAATAGGGGGTGCGGTCTTCAAAAAATCCTCCCTTCACAAGGGGGGCGCACATGCGCGCATCGCCCACTCCGGAAACCCCGACGCGCTCAAATCCGTAAAATTCCGCAATCGCATCGCCTGCACTCCGTATTGTCCTGAAAAAATACTCGTCTCTCGGCAAACGGCTTGTAAAGATGTGCTCATCTTTCTCGGACGACGCGTGTGCGTGTGGAGGCATATCTCGCCCACTTTATCAGAAATCAAGGAAATCCGCAACTCAACGCCTTCAGTTCCATATCTCATTCTCCAGAGCTTTACGTTCCTTCAATGCCGGCGCCTCCTCAAGGCGCCGCACGCCTGAAACTCCCAAGAGGCCCCTGCGTACGGTAAAAATCATTCCTGCGAGCGCGAGCGCTGCAAGCGCAATGAAGATCAATATGGAACGGCGGCTATTCACCTGTTTATAGTTTTATAAGTAGATATTCTCGCCCGCACTTCGCGAAGAAAACCATCTCGCAGGCCGCGCGGGCAATGGATAAGAATACAATTACCGCAGAGAAAAATCAGGTATAAATCCCATCCGGCGAAAAGGCCATACGCGCCAGAATGCCCTGCCCACAATCAAATCTTGTTTGAGCGGCCCCCATATGCGTGAATCAGAGCTCGCGTCACGGTTATCCCCCATGACAAAATATTCCCCGTCGCGAAGCCGCATCGCAAGCGGGGGCTCGGTCGGACGTTTCGGCGGATCAAGATACGCTTCATCCAGCACAAAACCCCCCGGATACTGCCCATTTTTGATGACCACCCGTCCATCGCGAATTTCCACTTCTTCTCCCGGAAGCCCGACCACGCGTTTGATAAAAAATTGCTTCGGATTTGCCGGATAACGGAACACAATCGCTTCTCCGCGGACTGGCTCGCGCGCATAATACGACACCTCGTCAATAATCAGATACTCGCTATTTTCAAAATTCGGTTCCATTGAAGCGCCGCGCACAATGAACGGCTGCGCGATAAAATAACGGACCGGCAAAACGACTGCGGCTGCGATGAGAAGCACTTTTACTATCTCCCACAATTCGTGAACCAGCCGGCGTTTCAATCCCCCGTTGAGAATTATTTCTTGAGCGGCGTCTTTACTTTCGTTCATAAAAGAAGTATAGTAAAATCTGCATTCAAGCGCAAACTCCATGATTCTCATCGCAGGTCTCGGCAATCCGACTCCGCAGTATGAACGCACGCGCCACAACATAGGGCGCGAGGTTGGCATGGAATTTCAGAAATTTTCCGGATTCCCCGCGCCCCATTTTGAAAAAAAATTGCAGGCGCTCATTTCAGAAGGACGTATTGGCAAAGAAAAAATTGTCGTGGTCTTCCCCGAGATGGGAATGAATAAATCCGGCGCGCCGCTCAAGGCGGCCGCGCGCAAATACCGCGCGCGGCCCGACCATATATTTATCATCCATGACGACGCGGATATCATGCTCGGCCGCACAAAACTTTCATTCGGCAGACACGCTGCCGGTCACAAAGGAGTCGCGTCCATCCTCACCGCGCTCGGCACCCGCGATGTCTGGCGTTTTCGTATTGGAATCGCGGGGAAACGCGACATTCCGGCCCAAAAACTTGTTCTTAAAAAATGGACAACGGCGGAACTTCCCCTCGCGAGAAAAACGATTAAAAAAACGGTCGCCGCGTTAAAAACAGTGATTACCGAGACGCCGGAGAAAACCATGAATGAATATAATCGTTAAGTGGGTTCAAGTATCCTTTATCGATCCTCCTCTTGCAAATCAACTGCTGATTGTCTCCCTCACCCCCCAAAATCTTGAACGGGGCGTTTTGTGGTTTCAAAAAAACAGCGCTGCCGTCAAACGGGCGCGAAACACCAATCTTTGGTGGCGCAAAAATTCCTGTCTCATCGAACGCGATCTTATCCTGAAGCCCTCGGCATTCGTCCGCGTGCTTATGGACCTTGGCTATGAACGCGTGCCGGCGGTGCGCGGCAGGGGACTGTTCGCAGTGCGCGGCGGACTCATTGAACTTTGGCCCATAAATGAAGACACGCCCTACCTTATTGAATTCATGGGCAATACCGTGAGCGATATCCGTATACGTCCTGCCATATCCCAAACCGTGGAACCGCGTGCGCGGCTCACTGCGGATATCAATACGCTGCCCGCGGGCAGTTACGTCGTCCATGAAGACCACGGCATTGGCATTTTTCGCGGCGTACAAAATAGTACCTATAAAACAGAAGACACACACTACTGCATCGTGGAATACGCCCCGCCTTCTCTTGGCAGGACGCCCGACTACCTCTATGTCCCTCTCAGCGGTAAAGACCGGCTCACGCCCTACATCGGATTTGAAACGCCCCACATCCATCGTCTGGGCGGCACGGTATGGGACGCGACGAAACGCAAAGCTCGCGAGGACACCGCACGCTTTGCGCGTGAACTCCTTGAACTCTATACGGCGAGGACCTCTGCGGTCCGGCCGCCGTGCGCGGGCGATCCGGCGTTCGAAGACGCACTGCGCACATCATTCCCCTATCAGGAAACAACCGGCCAACAGACTGCGGAAAGTGAAATCAGTTCTGATCTCGGCCGCCCCTACCCGATGGACCGAATTCTCTGCGGCGATGTCGGATTTGGAAAAACAGAAGTCGCGCTGCGCGCCGCACTCAAAGTCATCTCATCCGGAAGACAAGTCGTTCTCATTGCTCCCACGACGATTCTTGCCGCGCAACATGCACACACGTTCGCCGAACGTCTCCGCGCGCTTCCCGTCTCGGTACGCCTGCTCTCACGGCTCGCGGCCCCCAAAGAAGCCCGCGCGATTCTTCACGGCATCAAAAACGGAACAATTGATTGTGCAATCGGCACGCACCGTCTCCTTTCCTCCGATGTCCAATTCAAAAATTTGGGCCTCGTCATCATTGACGAGGAACAGCGTTTCGGCGTCCGTCACAAAGAGCATTTCAAAAAATTCCAGGCCGAGGTTGATCTTCTCTCGCTTTCCGCAACGCCCATTCCCCGCACGCTGCATCTTGCGCTCGCGAAGCTGCGCGACCTTTCAATCCTCCAGACCCCTCCGGCCGATCGCCTCGCGGTCGCGACGCACGTTCTTCCGTACTCCAAGAAAATCATCTGCGAAGCGATTGCGCAGGAACTTCACCGCGACGGACAGGTCTACGTTCTCCATAACCGTATTCACACCATCGGCACTGCGGCGCGCCGCCTCGCCTGCCTTTTTCCGGCGCACCGCCGGCCCGCGATCGGCATCATGCACGGCCGGATGAAAGAAAAAGAAATCATGAATGTCATGGACGAATTTCGTCATAAAAAATTGCAGGTCCTCGTCGCGACGACGATTATTGAAAACGGTTTGGATATTTCCTCCGCAAACACGCTTATCGTCGAAGACGCAATCCGCCTCGGCCTTGCCGAAGCCCATCAACTACGGGGCCGCATCGGCCGCGGCGCCCTACAGGCATATGCGTATTTTTTCTATCGGCCGCGGCGGCTCTCGGAACATGCCGCCCAGCGCCTCGCAGCGCTCCAATCATACGCGGGCCTCGGCGCAGGCTATACAATCGCACTTCGGGATCTTGAAATCAGAGGGGCAGGAAACGTCCTCGGCAAAGAGCAATCGGGAGCAATCAATAAAGTCGGGCTTAATCTGTATTATCAGATGCTGTCGGAAGCCATCGAACAGAAGAAAAATTCGGTAAGTTAAGTGTGTGTCCCCCTCGCTCCATCCTTTTCCGCGAATTGCGGAGCGCGGATACAAATTCACGCAGGCGAAGCGAGGGGGAAACCGAGGCCCCGCTCTTTTGCGCGCGCACAAAAGAGCGGGGAACACGGAGGGACTC
>CAYIAH010000003.1:0-60129 GCA_964361495.1 uncultured Candidatus Saccharibacteria bacterium
GCGGAGCGCGTAGGATTTGTCCGCGCGGAGCACCGAGAGCGGAAAAGGATGGGGCGAGAGACACCTACCTGTGCCTTTGAGAGCCGCGCGTTCTACATAAGATGCAGTCCGCACTCCTGACCCTGATGCGTGGTTCCCGAAAACCGTCCTGCGCGTTCAAATTGTCCCTGCCGCCCTCCTCCCTCGCGCACTTTTCCGCTTGTCGTGCACGGCTTGCAGCCGAGCGATAAAAATCCTTCGTCGTAAAGCGGGTGATATTTCAAATTTTGTTCTTTGATATACTGCCAGATCTCGTCTTTGGTCCAAAACGCAATCGGATTTATTTTTGCAATTTTCCCCTGCTCAATAAGTTTCGTATTTTTTCGATACTCGGTCTCATCCCTCCGGAGTCCCGTGATCCATGCATCATAGTGCGGCAAGACCCGCTCAATCGCCGGAATCTTCATCTCGCAACATTTGTACTGATCATTTTTTATAAAAGAATCTCCGTACTCTTCATCAATTTTTCTTCGCGCTTCATCTGATGCGCGCACCCATTCAAATTTCATGCCGGTCTCGCGGACAAGCGTCTCTCCGAACGCAAGCGTCTCTGGGAATTCGTAGCCCGTGTCAATGCCGATGAATTTGATGTCGGGCCGCACCCGCATCGCGAGGTCTACAATCACGCGCGAGTCCTTTCCGAAGGAACACGCCACGAACAGCCGCGAATATTTCTCAACCGCGTATTGTATAATCAGCTGCGAAAGCTCTGCTTTTTCATCAAGAGTCATAGATATAAAGTAGAACGTCCGGCGCGCTATTCCGGTAACGTTTTTCCGCGCGCCTTGAGATACTCCAGATACGCCTCAATCAATTCAAGATCTTCCCGATAATCAATATCCATCGCATACACGGGAGGTACGATCAAAGGAAAATTTCTGCGCCCCTCAAGCTTTCGATCTTGGAGGAGCGTTCGGCGGCTTGAAATCCACATATTTGCTGCGTGGTAAAATTTCGGTTTGCGCTTCACCGCATAGTATTCGTAATGCAGATCGTTTTGCCAAAAAACAATGATGCCGTCTTCGCCGATTGCGCGAATGTTGTACGGATGATTGATCGTATTGACTTCGGCGACCGAGACCACGGAATCGGCGTTCTTTTCTTTCGCGAGCGCGAGGCCTCGATCTATCTGTGCTCCGGTCACCAAAGGAGTCGCCGGTTGAAGAAGAATCGTGTAGTCCGGCTGGTATCCTTCGCGCCGTTCAAGCTCCGCGACGGTCCAAATCATTGCGTCAATCACCGAACTTGAATCTGCGGCAAGCGCTGCCGGACGCATAAATGGCACCTCGGCCCCGGCCTTCTTTGCGGCCGCGGCGATTTCTTCATTATCGGTTGACACCACAACGCGTTCAAGAAGCGTTGCGGCGCGCGCCGCTTCAATCGGAAGGGCCACCAAGGGTTTGCCGAGCAGTGGATATACATTTTTTCCGGGAAAGCGCTTACTCCCTCCGCGCGCGGGAATAATTGCAAGACAATGCGTGTTCATTTGACTGCAAAAAATTTAAGTTTATATCCAAGTCCAAGATCTTCAAGCGCGCGCTCAAGCGCCCCCGCCTTCTCCGGATCCCGCAAAAATTCCTGGAAACGTTCCGGTAAATACTCCAGAGTCTCATCGCCGAACGGATCCAGAAATTGAAAATAATTAAGGAGCGAGTCCCTTCCGCTCACAAACGTTTCGATGGCAACTTCGCGAAAACCAATTCTCTTTTCTAAAAGTTCGTGAAGCGTTTTTTCTGAAAAATAACTCAAATGCACGCGGCCGGTGAATGTCCGCGCCTCTCCGCGAAGAATCATACACACCAGACTTGCCACATTCGGGCACCGGCCGATAAACATGCCGCCGGGCTTCAGAATCCGATGCACTTCGCGGATCACCTCGACTGGTTTCGGAAGATGCTCAATCACGCCAAACATTGATACGATATCAAAATGTTGATCCGGAAATCTGCAGTCCTCAAGAAGACGCGGCTGGACGCGAATTCCGAATTTCTCTTCTGCCATGCGCCCCGCCTTTTCGTTTAATTCAAGTCCCTCCACGTCGTACCCGCGATCTTTCGCGGTCTTTAAGAAGAGACCAAATGAACATCCGATATCAAGCACGCGCCCTCTCTGAAGATGCGGGGGGATGCGCGCAAATATCTCCTCATAAAGCTTTTTATCCACTTCCTGCTGACGCGCGCTTGCAAGAAATTCAAGCGCGCGATTATTCGATGGCAACTCGTCGCTGTAGTATTTCAAAATTGCGGATTCTTTGAGCTGCGGGTTTACATACACAAGCGCACAGCGAGCGCACCGCACGAAACGAAAACCGTTTTTAACAAAAAGCGCCCGATAGTCGCGGGTGCCGCAAAGCCGACAGGGAATTTCTTCCGTGAGTTCAGAACGAACAAAACCGGTTTCCGGATCAATCAGACGATCAAGCTCTCCATCGCGCGCTTCAAAAAATTCATTACGTCTTGTTTCTTTATCAAACGTGCTCATATGATAATTGTTTGTCCAAAAGCCGCTGATTGAGCGGCACGGTTTTGACGACGTCCAGTATCTTCTCCGACGCTTTCCCGTCGCCGAGGTGATACCCGCAGCGGGAAAGTTTTAATCTGAATTTTTTATCCGCAGGAAGGTCACGGATTTTTTTCGCAATTGCCGAAGCTTCTATCTTGCAGTCAATGACATTTTCTTCCCGAAATCGGCCGCGCTCGCGCTCGCCGAAATTGAGCGCGGGGAGTTTCAAATACGGCGCCTCTTTTATCATCGTGGAAGAATTACCGAGCATCACCGACGCTCCTGCCATCAATCCGAGAAAATCAAGATTCGCGATATTTTTATGGACAAGAAACTGCCGGTCGCGTCGCACCTCGTCAATTGCTTTAATAATCCCCTCATAGCCCGGATCTGAACACGGATATACTACTATTGAACGAACGCCCGACTCGCGGACTCCTTTGAGAATTTCGCGCATCCGGCGGTAATTTTCCGCGCGCGAGAGATACGTTTCCGGATGATACAGGAGAATCGCGTATGATCCGCTTTCGCCAAGACCATATTTTTTTCTGCTTTCTTGAGGATCACTATAAAGCTTTTTCATGATGCGATCTATATAGAGCGATCCCGCCGTGTGAATCCGCCATTGTTCCTCGCCCATGCGAGCGATACATTCGGCGGCATCTTTGGTTTCCGGAAAATGGAGATGTGCGAGTTTCGTGATGGAATGACGGATGATTTCATCAATATTTCCGGTGCGATCTCCTCCTTGCGAATGCGCAACCGGAATACCAAGAGTGATTGCCGCAAGCGCAACCACAAGATGCTCTCCGCGATCGCCGTGCACCATAATCATGTCCGGCTCAAGATCTGCGAGCAGCCGCGCCGCGGCCGTCATGCATACGCCGAGATTCTCCGCTCGGGTCTCGGGAGTATCATCCTTCCCCGTACCCATCTGAATGGTTTTAATCTTCGCGCGCGGAAAAAGCGCGCGCGCCTCGCCAACCGTACTGCCGAACGCAGCCGACGTATGCATATCGCCCAAAAGAATCTGAAGTTCGAGCGCGGGATCCCGTTCAATAAGCCGCATGAGCGGCACATACGCACCGAATCCTCCTCGTTTTCCTGAAAAGGCGCATATTTTTCTTTTTGGTGATTTTGGTGATCTTGATTTCATCCGGGTAACCCCATTTCTTTTAGCAAAAATAATCCGATTCGTTCCCCTGATTTTCCATCGAGAAACTCGCATTGTTCGCGGGTAAGCAGTTTTCTCTCCTCCGCATCCGTTGACGGATTGTCAAAATACGTTCTCACCCACCGTATCAACTCATCGCGACTCGCGACCATCCGGATTCCCCCGGTCTGAAGCGCCTGCTGATAATGCGTCATGCCGTACAGCCGCTTCGCATTATCATCCTCGATTCCAAAACCGATATTAATTACCGGCTTCCCGAACACTGCCGCATCCACGCTGATACTTGAAGCGTGACACACCAACACCGACATATGATACAGCGTATTCGCAAGCTCACCCATCTCCTCGCTCGTCATATCCCACTCGGCGAGGTGTGTCCGAGAAAAACGCGCGCCCGGGTACTCATAAATAAGGTCCGGACGCTTCTTGAGTTCTTCCGCGTCAATCGTGTCGTACGGAGGAAACCGAACGAGCAGTCCCGCATCCGCGCCGAATGCCCCCGATCGGGTCAATTCATGCATCAGGTCAATCACTTCCCAGTCAGATTTTGTAAAGGCGCTTCCGAGCGGCGAATACACAATCAGTTTTTTTCGCGGATCAAGACCTCTTTTTCTGAAAAATTCTTCGCGCGGCTCCGGAGAAAATCCGAAATACCCGTCATACTGCGGAATCCCGCCGATAAAAATCATTTCTGATCTCACCGCGTGCCGCTCAATCAAATTTTTCCTGATGTGCCGGTTATACACGATGAGGCGATCCGGCAGAAGCCGCAGGACACATCGCGCCGTGGCCTTATCCCACGAGTTGATAAGCCCGACGGTCATGACCCTGCGCCTCCGCGCTTCCCGCACCAAATGCGTCTCGGTCTCATCAAATAAATTTCCGAGGAATACACAATCGGGCCGGTATTTTGAGAAAAGGCCCCAGAATGTTCTGTTTTGAACGAAGAGATAATCAAACAGGCGCGAGATCTTCACGAGGGGACGGCGCGCGAAACACCAGTTCGCGAGAAAATACAGCGCATACCCCGCGTGATCACGCCGCTCTTCATAGAGCAGACGGCGGCGCAGAAGCGTCGTCTCGGTCCGCAAAAGCAGAAATTTCAATCGCGCAAACACTCTGTCGAGTCCCTTCGGCCGTATGGCCGGCACCGCTTCATAGATAATCCGCGGATCGTTAAATTCTTTTCTGTGATACTCCGCCCGCGCCTCATTTTTCACAAGAAGCACCAGCCGCAGATCCGGTGAGCGCATGAACGTTTTGAAAATTGCGGTTCGGAGAATATTCTTCGATTCCACTCCCTCAAAGAGCGTGATGAAAAGCGTCTTCATCGAGAAAATGAAGCATAGTGCGCCCGGTTGAGAATCTGCATCACCTCAAGGCCGCGTTCGAATGAGAGCGGCGAATCATGCGGCGGCATTTCTCCCGCAAGCATTTTTTGATAATGCGCGGTCTCGCGAAAAAAATCATCCGGCCGTTTTTTGACAAAGACGCGCTCAACCAATTCTTTTCCTTCCGTCTGATACCGGACAAGGTCGCCTTCCGGCGCGCCGTTACAGTGCCATTCAATAAAACCGCACTCGCCCTGAAGACGCGCCCATTTTCTTACCGGATACGTGATTACATCCTGCACCACGCGGCCCGCGCCGCCGCGCTCGGCCTTCAGAAGAAATGCGGCGAGGCGATCATACTCGCCCCCGCGCTCTTCCTGCATGTCAAAAAGAGATTTCGCGGTCGTCACACTTCCCCATCCGAGCGCGCGCGCAAAAAAGAGCCACAGGTGCAGCGCGTGCGAATGCTCTCCTCCCGCGCCGCCGCCGCGCCGCCAGTATCCGAGGTATGAATCCCACGGACCCGCAAGCCACGGATGCGCCGAAAAAATCCCCCGCCAATGTTCCCGAAATTCAACATCCATTGTAAGAATTTTTCCGAACATTCCCTCACGCGCCAGCGCCGCGACCGCTTCAACGCTTTCCGCGATCCCATGATCGTACCCGACGGTCACGATCGTCTCGCCGAATCTCTGGCGCGCGCTTATAAACTCGCTCACTCCCGCGAGATCCGGTGTGCATAACGGCTTCTCAATGTGAAGCAGACGCGGCCGGTCCTCAAGCAAAGACGCGAGCGCGAGCTTCATGTGAGAATCGGGCGGGGTGCCAATTACGACCACGTCAAAACCCCCTTTCGGTTCTTTTCCTGTTTCAAAAAGCTGGATCGCGGGATCCCATGCGCCGTAACGAGCGGGATAAATATCGTTCCGCATACGCTCGAGCGAACGCGGATCGTTATCAACCACCGCGACGTCCCATCCCATGCGGCGACTTGCCTGCGCCATATGATTTCCGATGGATCCCGCGCCTATGATTTTTACCTTCATACATTTTTTGCGACAAGCGGCCCAAGTTCCGCGATCGCGCGTATTAAAGGAAATCTTTTATTCTTCCACTGATTAAAATCGTTCGCCACGCCGACGAATGGACAGCCGCAGCGCTCCGCCGCTTCAATATCTCCTTCGCCGTCCCCCACCATCATCACTTCGGCGGAATCTCGTCCTTCCGCCGCAATAATGTTTTTTAGATTTTCAGTTTTCTCCGGCGGCCATCCATATATACGTTTAAAAAAACTGTGGATCCCCAGATGCGATATGGTTTTCTCAAGCGCCGCCTGCGGCGTCATGGAATTGACGTAGAGCGCATAGCTTCTGCCGAGTTCCGCGAGCGCCTCACGCGTTCCGGGAATCATTCCATACTCGGCAATGCCTCGCTGCACCGCGTCGTCAAAACGCTTCGCGTACTCATCCGTGAGCGCCGCAACTTCTTCGGCATTCTTTCCGCTCCGCACAAAAATATCTCGCAGGATATCAAATCGCGTTCCCTGAGTGCGAGACTCAACCTCACGGACAATGTCCTCTTTCACGCCGCTTCCCTCAAAGATCGAAAGGAGCGATTCCTGCTTCAGACGATTGGAATCAACGATCACGCCGTCAAAATCAAAGACAATCACCCGGATCATACCGCGTCAACGAATTCGTCAAACTGATGCCGTCCCCAATTGCGCAAATAGGTTTTTCGCTCGTCGCGGCCCATTCGCGCAATCGCACGGTCAACGTAAAACGAATCGTTGCTCACATTTGCGGTTGATATCTCCTCAAAAATCGCGCCCGTTCTCGTGCCGAATCCGTGCCACACTCCCTGCGGAACCCACAGCGTATCCCCGGGAACGAGCACCTTTCGGCGCCCCTCAATTTCAACTTCAAGTTCCCCGGTAAGCATGCAGAACGTCTCGTCCTTTTTCTTGTGGTAATGCACCGGATTCCACTGGCCCGCGAGCTGGATAATAAGCTTGCGCGCATATTCGCGGTTCACGCACTCAATGATGACGCAACCGGTATCGCCGAATTGCTCAAGCCCATAGTGATGGGAAAGCTCCACCGAAAAATCATGCCCCAAGGGAATACGCGCCTCGTTGAGCATTCCCTTCACCGCGTGCACCGCGGAGTAGATCACATCTTTCTTCACATTTCGCCCGCGCTTCGCGACCTCGCCCGCGATCGCCTCCTGCGGCGCGTAGGCGCGATCGGCCACAAGGCCCTCATGCCAATCGCCGCTTGAGAGCTGTCCCGCGCCCCACGGCATCGCAAAGAATACGTCGGCGCGTTCAATCACCGCACCCGGACGCACTTCTTTTCGTGCAAAGACGCCTCGTTTGAGCGAGGCGAGATCGCTTTTTTCCTTCTCGCTGATCTCGCGCTCGCCTTCTCCCCCGCACGCATCAACCGCCTCTTGGTACGCGCTCACCCACGCATCAATCTGTTCGGGGGTCGCAGAATACGCATTGAGCGTGATCGTGTCGGTCGCGACACCGACATGTTTTTCAAAAATTCGGGCGCCCTTTGCGTATGCGATGCGCACCGCATTAATGTTTGAAGGATCTTCGTGGGTTGAAAAACCGATCGTGATCCCCGGATACCGGATGCGCATTACGACGATCTGATTGAGATGCAGAATGCTGTTTGGCGCGGGATAGACCGCGACACAATGCATGAGCGCGAAGTGCACGCCGCGGTGCTGAAAAAAGCTTACAATCTTGTCGATCCGCTTGAGCGTGAGTCCGCCCGTGGAACAAATCACGGGCTTCCCGGTTTCCGCGACGCGTTCAAGCAGAGGCCAATCTTCCGCGGAGCAACTTCCTATTTTAACCACCTCAATCCCGAGCCGTTCAATCTTGTCAACCGACGCCTCGTCGAACGGCGTGGCGATGGTGACGAGATTTTTTCGTTTTGTCTCCTCCACAAGCGTCCTGAATTCTTCTTCCGAAAGACGCGTTGAGAGAAATCGGGGAATGTGCTTATTGTCTTTACTCTCATGGTGGGCGGGATGGATAAACGTTTCCAGCTCCCTGAATTGAAGCTTGATCGCTCCGCGCACACCGTGGCGTCCCGCGATGTCGGCCATCGCGCGAATAATGCGAAGCCCGTGCTCAACCGATCCCTGATGGTTATTCGCCATCTCGAATATAAAAAGATTTTTGAAATCAAATTTTTGCGGCGGGAACGTATTCATAAATTAAATAGAGGATTCTCTTATATTTTATTAGTTTCATTAGTTGCGTGGAGATGCAAGTCCTTTCACATAACGCGCAAGAAGCCACGAGCTTGACTGCACTTTGCCGCCGCGGCCGACTCGAAAAATCATTCTGCATCCGATCTTCCGGCAGACGCCGACCTCCGGAATGTTATCAGCGAAACGGTCGCCGCCATTTGCAAAGATGTCGGGCTTCACATGAATCAATTCTACGGCAACGCTCATGTCTTTCGGATCGGGGAGGTGACGCGTGAGAATAACACGATCCACGCAACGGAACGATTCAATGATTTCCTTCCGCTCCTCCTGCGGCATGAAAATAACCTTCTTTTTTTTCTTCAGCCAGTGGTCGTTATTCAAAATAACAATCAGGGTGTCGCCGAGCTTCTTTGCTTCTTCAAACAGCCGCACGTGTCCCACATGGACCGGATCAAATCCGCCGCTCACCGCGACCACCGTCAATTTTTTCTTCATGCCTCGCGCCATAGTACTATGGTTATAACCGTCTCTCCTTCCTGATGGTTTCTCGTACTATGCCGCGCCATTTTCGATCCTTTTTTTCATAAACCATTCCGCGATTTCAAAGTCAAGACCGTGATCAATGTTCACCGAATCCTCAGGCGTCATAAAAAAATACACGAGCTTCCTGCCTGAGGTTGACTTTAGTTCGCGGATCGTCCGCGTGCGCATCACATCCATAGCGCCTGTGTGGATATATGCCTTCGGGAAGAGCTGGCGGGGAAGATTATGCGGTTCGTCAAAACCAGTGAAGGACGTGGGCAAAAACGGTTCCAGAAATCGCCCGTCGGCAGAACTGATCCGCCACAATTTATAGGGATGTTTCGGAGCCTCGCAAATCGGCCGCGCGGCATCCGCATCGGGATTCCCGAAGAGCGTCTCAATGCCCTCGTCAATATGCGCGGCGGTGCGGAGCGGCGAGGTCGGCGGAAGCCGGAGCACCATCTCGGGTTCATACCCCTCGCGCATTTTCAGCCAGTCAAGCGCGTGCAGCAAAAATTCCACATCAGTGGAAAGATCGTCCGAAATTTCTGCCGGCCGCAAAAACGGCACCTCGGCGCCGTGCGCCCGTGCAACCGCCGCGATCTCCGGATCATCCGTGGATACGATCGTCCGGGTAAGACGCCTTGATTGCTTCGCCGCGTCAATGGTCCACGCAATCAAAGGCCTGCCGCACAGCAGTTTTATATTTTTTCGCGGTATGCTTTTTGACCCCCCACGCGCGGGGATAATACCCAGAATGCCCATTAGTCTTTATTTCTACGGTATATAAAACGAGCAGACCTTACAAATTGTTTTAATAATGATGAGTGATGCAACGTTACATCAAATTTTAAACGATCGTTAGAAATTTGATGTAATTGCGACTCAAACTACACCGCTTCGCTCCGCTAGATCAGCCGGAAAAATTTTCGTGCTGCCCCCTCACATTTTCCCAAATCCTTGGTAACAAAATAATGAACATACCGTTCAACTTCCCAAAATGAAGCGAGCGATTCAATTTCTTCATGACAATCGTATGGATACACAAATACACTTTTCTGGAAGGCAAAACATCCAAGAATTTTAAGATGCTGCTGGAATGCGCGCCGGCCCCCTCCGCTTCGTTCCGGAATATCAAAAAGAATTACTCTCCATTTTTTATCCCATACTCCTTCGGGTAATTCAAAATTGTCCAATTCGAATTGTCGTACATATTTTTTTCCGCTTTCAGTCACATAAAGATACATCTTGTTTCCGCGCTCCCTGTATTCAATAAGACGGCGCCGATGTAGCGCGCGAAGCGCTCGTTGAATTCTATCCCGTTCATGATTACTCCGTCTTCCGCCGCCAAGAAATGGCTTCAATACTTTCAGTGCATTTGGTGCCATTAATGCCATCGCAAGAGCCGTTCCGGTGCCAAGCACAATCAAAATTGCTTTGGTAAGCGTCCTGACGTGGAGATAATTTTTTATTTCATGAAGTGCCATACATCCAGTAAGTTTACATCAAATTTATTCCTATCGTCAAAAATTTGATGTACATATAGATGTAAAATCACTCTTGACTAAATCCTCTCATCAAGTACTCTGAAAGTGCATCGCAATGAATCCATCATCTCCAATCTATCTTCGCAATCTCGCGCGGCTTGTGCGGTATTATATTCTCCTCTCCACCACCGAGGCCGGATCAGGGCATCCGACGTCATCCCTCTCCGCCGCCGACCTTATGACCATCCTCGTCTTCGGAGGATTTTTTCATTTTGATCCCGCAAATCCGGAGAACCCTGCAAACGACCGGCTCATTTTTTCAAAAGGACATGCTTCTCCGCTCCTTTATGCCCTCTGGGCCGCTGCTGGAAAAATAACCGAAGAGGAATTAAAAACTCTTCGCATGTTCGGATCGCGACTCGAAGGGCATCCCGCAATGACATTCCCCTATACCGAAGCGGCAACCGGCTCGCTCGGACAAGGACTTTCCATAGGCGTCGGCATGGCGCTCAACGCGAAGTATCTGGACAAAATTCCTTATCGAACGTTCGTGCTCTTGGGCGACAGCGAAATCGCCGAGGGATCGGTATGGGAAGCAATGCAGTGCGCGGCGCATTATAAATTGAATAATCTCGCAGGAATTCTTGATGTGAATCGCCTTGGCCAGCGGGGAGAAACCATGCACGGCCACGACCTTGAAGCATACGAGAAAAAGGTGATCGCATTCGGATGGAATGCGATCATGATTGACGGACACTCGCATGACGAGATCGCCCGCGCCTATGAACACGCGCTCACGGCAACGGAAAAACCAGTAATGATCATTGCGCGCACTCTCAAAGGAAAGGGGATTTCATTTCTTGAAGATCAGGACGGGTGGCACGGAAAAGCGCTTTCGCGCGACCAATTTCAAAATGCACTCAAAGAACTGGAGGAGGTTGACCGGACAATTCGGGGGGAAATTGCACCGCCGCCCGCATATTCATCTTCTTCCAATTTGGAAACTCGATCCCCGGGTAACGTCCCCGCACCTTCCCCGACACAAGAACTTCCGCCTCCGGTCTATCCGATCGAGACGCCGGTCGCCACCAGAAAAGCCTACGGCAACGCGCTCGCGAGGATTTCTCCCGCATTTCCCGATATCGTTGTGCTTGATGCGGAAGTCGGCAATTCAACATTCGCCGAGATCTTCAAAAAAGCGCATCCGGAACGGTTTTTTGAAATGTATATCGCGGAACAAAATATGGCGGGCGCCGCCCTCGGTATGTCGCGCCGCGGCAAAATTCCTTTTTGTTCCACATTCGCGGCGTTTTTCACCCGCGCCTTCGATCAAATCAGAATGAGTCAGTATTCAGATGCGAATATCAAATTCACTGGTTCCCATGCGGGCGTTTCCATCGGCGAGGACGGTCCATCCCAAATGGGACTTGAAGACCTCGCGATGTTCAGAACACTCCGCGACGGTGTCGTCCTCTATCCTTCTGATGCAATCTCAACAGAGCGTCTTGTTGAAGAAGCGGCGCAATCACGCGGCATTGTGTACATTCGCACCACCCGAAAAGACACGCCGATTCTTTACGACGCGGGCGAGAAATTTCCCATTGGCGGGAGCAAAACCATCCGTTCAAACAATCATGATATCGCGACCATTGTGGCCGCAGGCATCACCCTTCACGAGGCGCTCGCCGCGCATGAATCGTTACAAAAAGAGAGAATCTCAATTCGCGTCATTGATTGCTACAGCATCAAACCCCTTGACACTGCAACGCTTCTCAAAGCCGCACAAGAAACACACACGCTTATCACTGTTGAAGATCACTATCCCGAAGGCGGACTTGGCGAAGCCGTCGCGGCGGCGCTCGCGAATTCCGGCGCCTCCATGCATTCGCTTGCAGTCCGGCGCCGGCCGAAAAGCGGAGAGCCGAACGAGCTTCTCGACTATGAAGAAATTTCAAAAGACGCGATCATCCGTGCCATACACAGGATACTGCAATAATCAATGAGACGCTTTTTTGAAATGATACACCCCGATAGCGCCCCCGTAATCCGTATCGCGCTCGAAAGGAACCGCATGCCGATTAAGCCACTCCATGAATAGTTTAATCTTTTTCTCGTCAATGCCGAGTTTTGAATCGCGGGCAACATTCGGGAGCCGGCGGCTAAGGTCATCAATCATCTTTTTTCCATGCGCCCATTCGTGATCCACGGTTTTCCATTCAAGTTCCATTTTGAGAATTTTTCCCCACTCCATAAAATTGAACGGCGTGAGATAATGGAGATCCGCAAGAGTAATTCGCGCATCGAATAAGCACCGAAGTGCGGTCAAAATATATCCGCGGGGATTGAGCCAGTTCGGACACGAAACGATAAGCGATCCCCCCGGTTTCAAAAGTTCTTTGAAACGCCGGAGGATCGCAAGCGGATCATCCATGTGCTCAAGCGTCCCGAGGCAGACCACGGCATCAAACTTTCCGCGCACGTTTTTAATCTCTGTTTTCTGAAATAAAAGATTCGGGCATTGATGGGCGCTCTTCGCGACCGCGATCGCGTCGGAAGAATAATCAATGCCGATCACTCTTTTCGCGCCGCGTTCCGCAATTAAGTACGCGAGTTCTCCGGTTCCGCATCCCGCGTCAAGTACCATTTTTCCCTTCCATGAAGGAATGGCTTTTAATACCTCAATACGGTCATAGGCAAGATCGCCCTTTGCAAAAAGGAGTTTCGTGTAATGCGTGGATTCTCCGCGCCGGTAAATGGAATTGTAAATCGCCTCAAGATCTTTATTGTGCATAACGGAATAGACCTGTCGCGTAATAATTTTCGTAGCGAAATTTTCAGATTTTGAGCGAGGCGAAGCAAAAATTTTGAAGCATATACAGAGTATCTGTTGAAAAATTTTTGCAAAGCCGCAGCCAAAATATGGAAATTGCAGCAGAAAGATTATTACGCAACAGGTCTACTGTATTACCTCTCGGATGCGCTTCGCTTCGCGGCCCATATGGACGTTCCAAGAAGCGTCGAAAATGTCCCCGCGTCAGACCAAAATCCTTTTATAAATTCAAAGGTGTAGTCGCCTTTTCTGATATATTCGTTCACGGCATCAACAATTTCAAGTTCCCCCCGCGCCGAGGGGTGCAGTGTTCGTATAATATCAAAGATGCGGTGATCAAAAAGATAGAATCCGACATCTGCATAGGGGAATCTGGGCCTTTTTGACTTCTCAATAATTTTGAGAATCCGGGTACGCGTACGATTAAACACCGGCGTGCCGAAGCGGCGCGGATCCGCAACTTTTTTTAAAAAAATGGCGGTGCCGCTTCTGAATTTCCGAACCGCGTTCTTAAAATTCTGTTCAAAGATATTATCGCCGAGAATCATGGCAACCGATCCCCCATCCGCAAAATCTTCCGCACAGCTCAACGCATCGGCAATGCCGCCGTTATCTTTAT
This sequence comes from uncultured Candidatus Saccharibacteria bacterium, assembly GCA_964361495.1. Classification (GTDB taxonomy): domain Bacteria; phylum Patescibacteriota; class Minisyncoccia; order Sungbacterales; family HO2-52-23; genus CAYFJB01. Next base: position 13,736 of record CAYIAH010000003.1, read on the forward strand.
CCTGCAACGCATAAGAAAGTTTAACGCCGTGCTCCTTTCCCGATCCCAAAAAATTCATAAAATGCCCCGCATGTTCTTTTCCGCATACAATCATAATTTCTTTAATCCCCGAACGACGCAAAGTTTCCAATGGATATAAAATCATCGGTTTGTCGTACAAAGGCAGAAGATGCTTATTCGTAATTCTCGTCAACGGACGAAGACGCGTCCCGAGTCCGCCGGCAGTAATGACTCCTTTCATAGAAGATGGGGGTTAAGCAACGCGGTCTTTTTCATAACCCTCTTAAGCCATAGATGGTTATCGCGATACCACCGGAGGGTCTCGACAATCGCTTTTCCAAATTCGCGGCGGGGCCGCCACCCGAATGTCTCTCGGATTTTCTCCGTCGCAAGTGCATAACGCCGATCGTGTCCCGGCCGGTCGGCAACAAATTCAATATCTGCGGCATCGCGGCCGAACGCCCGAAGGAGCTCCTCTGCAACCGCACGGTTACTCTTCTCCGTTTCGGCGCCGATGTGATAAATCTCGCCCGCTTTTCCTTTGCGAAGGATAACGTCAAGCGCATGACAGTGATCCTCAACGTGAATCCAGTCGCGCACATGTTCCCCGTCTCCGTAGAGCGGAATTTTTTTTCCTTCCATGAGTCGCGTCACAAAAAAAGGAATCAGTTTTTCCGGATATTGCCGCGGACCAAAATTATTTCCCGAGCGAGTGATGACGGCCGGAATGCCGAAGGTTCTGTGGTACGCGAGACATAAAAGATCTCCCGCCGCTTTCGTCGCCGCGTACGGAGAGCTCGGCCGCAGGGAAGAATGTTCGCGAAACTTCTCGCCGGAGCCAAGAGGCAGATCGCCGTATACTTCATCGGTGCTCACCTGCACGTATCTTTGCGCTTCCGGGTACCGCCGCACTGCCTCAAGAAGTATGCGCACCCCCTCAATGTTGGTACGCACAAAATCACCGGCATTTCCGTGAATACTCCGGTCAACATGGGTCTCTGCGGCAAAATTGATCACCGCGCCGGGATGATATTTCTTAAACACCCGCTCCACGACACGCTCATCCGCAATATCGCCTTTCACGAACGAGTAACGCCGATCTCCCGCAACATCGCGAAGATTCTCAAGATTCCCGCAGTAAGTGAGCTTATCAAAATTGACCACGCGCGCCGCCCCTCTTGCACGGGAATTCCCGAGAATATACCGGATGAAATTTGAGCCGATAAACCCCGCGCCGCCGCATACCAATAAAGTTTTAGCCCAATTTTTCCGTTTCATCTTTATCTAGAACGAAGTAATGGTTGCGCGGGGTATCGTGCCTCACGTAGTGGTTTCTCACGCGAAACTTCGCGCGCCTGATCTCCCGCAATACTCGCGCCACCGGATAGCCGCGCATGCCGATCTCCCATTGGTGCGCCCCGGGCGGTGCGGGAGGAAGCCGCCGCAGCGCGGGAAAACGCACCGCCCATGCAATTTCTTTCATGAAAGGAAATTTCAATACGCCGCCGAAAAGTGTCCTGCGCGCGTCCGGCATCGACATAAAAAGCGTGCGTCTCGTCACGCGCCGCAGTTCTGCAAGCGCTTTCGGAAAATCTTCAAAAGGAAGATGCTCCAGCACTTCGCACGCAATGCTCATTTCAAAAGAATTATCCGCCGCGGGAATCGCGAGCACCGATCCCACAAAATCGGGCGCATACTCCGGCTTCACGTCAAGGGTTTTGATCGCGACGCCGAACTTTTTTAAATAGCCGGTCACGAGGCCGTGCGAAGGGCCCACTTCGAGCACCGAAAATGAGGCGCGGCCCGCCTCTTCGTGCCGCGCGATCTCATGCGCCACCGCCCTGATTTGATTGAAATAATGGATCCACCGCGCCTTATGGTCATAAAAGCGCGGCGACCAAAATGGTACATCGTATACGCCCATAGTATATCTATTTTTGAAAAACTCCGAAAAGCCATCGCCCCCTGCCCGACCGTATAAAAAGATCATCGCCCATCAGAAAATAATAGAGCGCCTCTGCAAGACACCGGCTTCCAATCTGTCGAATCCGAGAAAAACGTCTCGGCATCCTTTCGGTCTCAACCGATGCGTCATATCCGCTTAAATTATAACCATGTATATGTACGAGCATACGATAATACAGTTGATACAACGGCCACCCCCATGTAAAAAGTTTTACCGGCCGGAGTCCTGCGCGGCGGCATTTTTCGATTAAATCCTCACGCTCGTAACGGCGAAAATTCCGTGTATCGTCAAGTATCGTCCAGTAGGATACGCGATGCTGTACTGCGGCAATAAAGTATCCGCCGGCGTGAAGCATTGAAGCGCTTGCCGCAATCACTGAATCATCGTCCTCAATTACATCGAGCGTCGCCATGCAAGTAATGAGGTCAAAGGGCGCTCCCGCGATCCATTCCTTCCCATCTGCACGCACAAATCTGCACGAAGGACATGAGCCGCGTGCTTCCACGAGCGCGGCTTCGGAGATGTCGCTCCCTGTCAATTCCGCGTATTTCTTATCCCGGGCGAGAACCGAAAGCAACGTACCGCTCCCGCAGCCAACATCGAGTACCCGCCCCCCGGTCGGACAGAATGCAACCACAAGCCGCCGCATGACGCGACAACGCGAACGCGTGCTCGGACCTATGGTAAGCACACGATTCGCATCACTTTTCCATATGCGATCCCAGTTATTTTCCATAAAAACGAAGCCCTCGAAATAACAATAATGCTCCGTATACAAAGATCAAGAATACTACTACAAAAACTTGTTCCTGCAGGTGAAGTATCAGTGCGGAGCGCACGGCGATCTCGCGAGCGATGCCGATGAGCATCAAACCAAATGCCGCAGACCCCTCATACACGCCAAATCCACCCGTAATCGGAAGAGGTATGGCACTCACCGCAAATATAGGAAAACCGTACGCAGTCATACTTCCCGCGATACCAATCTCAACCCCCGCGGCCCTCAACAAAAGAAATCCAATCATAAAATTGATTACCCAAAGGACAAATGAGATTACAACCACCGCGAAATGAGCGCCGCTTCCGAGACGCGCGCCCTCCATAAAGAATTCACCCGCAGTCGCTGCGAGCCACGCGAGAATCTTCTGATTCTTTTCTCGTGCCCGCGATCCCGCTCGTATGAATCGGCCTCCGAGATATACGCGCCATCGGCGACGCGCACTCATCAAAAAAATAATACCGATCGAGAATGCCGCAAAAGGAACCGCATACCATGCGATCACTGCGGCATTTCCTGCGCCAAGTACCCACATAGCCGCAATGAAAAAGAGCAACGCCGCACTCATAAAGTCGTATGCGCGCGCCACTGCCAGCGATGCCACCGCACCGCCAATCGCAATCCCGGCGCGATGCGCCATATGAACGTATGAAAACTCTCCTGCGCGAAATGGAAGTACGAGATTCAATACATTCTGAATCGCAACTATCGGGACGATCTTTTGAATCAACATTCTGCCGCCGAGCAGCAGACTAAAACGCCATGCGCGCATCATATTGACTGCCGCATACAATAAGAATCCAACCGCAGCGAAACGCCAATCTGTGATACGCGCGTGCGCAACGAACTCCTTTACGCCGACCATACGGACAATAAATACTGCGATGGTTATGCCGGCAGTAATCGAAAAAACAGTAGCGATCAATGAACGGAGATGGAATTTCATTGAAGTCGGTTTTCTGATTTCTGTAAAAGAAAGGTGCACCGGGAACTTTTCCCCGCGACCGCCGCCGCAATGCTGACAGGAAGCGCGAGTCCGAAAAGGAGGGGATTTTTTATACTGAAGAATTTTCCTGTCGTCGTCCAGCCCCGCGAATTGAGGAAACGCCGCACGCCGCCGATCCAATCATTCGGCACTGCGCTCTGCGAGATATTGACGATTCGAAACCCCGCTTCACGAACGTAGCGCGCCATGGTTTCGCGCGTAAAAATATAGAAATGGCGCGGCGCGTCGAGGCAATGCCAGTAGGTGCCAAAAACTTTTCGATCCCATGACTCAAAATTCGGCACGCTGACGAGCGCATATCCTCCTTCTTTGAGAAGACCCCGCATCTTTGCAAGCGCCGCTTTCGGAGAAGCGAGATGCTCAAGGACGTAACGAAGCATCACGACATCAAACTCGCGCGGTTCGGTCGGCACGAACTCCTCAAACGTCGTCGTCCAAATGTCGAGGCCATAGACGCGCCTCCCTTCACGAGCTGCCCGTTCATCCATCTCAAGACCATAAACCTTATAACGGTCCCTAAAATATGCAAGGAATTCACCCGATGCGCAGCCGACCTCAAGCACCGCACTCCCCCTTGGAACGTATCTCCGAATAAGCCGTTTCTCGCGCATCCAAAAAATCTGTTTTGCATACCGAACGAGCCGCGAACTAATCTCATAAGGAAGATACGTTTCCGGATAATAGCGGCCGATTTCACTTCTTGATGGCCGCGGATTCAAATAATAGAGGCCGCACTCTCGACAACGTACCAATGTAAATCTCCCCCCAAGACACCAATTCGTATCCGCAATATCATTCATCACGGCCAGAAAATCAGACGATCCGCATAGATCGCATATCGTATATTCAAGAGCGCTCACCGCATCGTCTTTCATAAAGAGTGCGCCGCCGCGCGGATTTCTTTTACGAGTAAATCGGCCTGCCGCTCAAGAGAAAAACGCTCTTCGGCAATTTTCCTTCCCTCATCGCCGAGCCGCTGCCGCAAGGCCGCATTAGTCACAAGTAAAGAGAGCGCTTCGACCCACTCATCCAAAGAATTAACCAAAAACCCGTTAATGCCATGGCGTACCACGGTTCGATTCAAACCTAAGTTAGATGCCACAATGGGAATACCCACGCTCATATAAAGAATCATTTTGCCGCCAAGCCGTCCCCGATTGAATGGAGCATCGTCAAGCGGCATGACGCCGATGTCAAATGAACAGAGGTCCGCATATTCTTCTTCGAGCCGCCATTCTTTTTTGATGAACCCGATTCCTTTCATTGAAAAATCAAGTGCGGCGCCCACCACTTTTAATTGAACGTTCTCGTGACGCGCCGCGAGTCGTGCGAAAACTGGCGCGATCCCCTCCAAAAGATAACTCGTCGAGGGGCTGCCGATCCAACCGACGGTTACCGTCTCCAAAGATCTTCCGCGAGGAACGGGATGAATTCGCGCACTATTCACCGGAAATGAAATAATAAAAACATGAGGATTGTACTTTTTTGCTTCCGCCGCAAGATACTCATTTTCAGTCATCACTGAAACCGCATGGCGTACCATATTACGAAAAAGATGCGCTTGATAACGGATAAGTCTGGATTCGATGCGTCCTTGCGGCAAAAAGGGATTCGTCTCATAAATCGCATCTTCAAAGCCATAGATCACGTGCGGATTACAGAGACGCAATACCCAGTAGAGCGACGCGGGCATCGTATATTTTTGAATGTAGACCACGTCATATCGCCATGCGCCGCAGATCCACCATGAAGTTTTCATAATGCCGCAAAGAGACGACCAAAAGAAATTTATTTTTTTAACAATCCGATGCGCGGGTACCAGCCCCATCTGCAATTTGAAGAATCGATCAGAGTAAATGTTCCTGACGATACACGAAATCCCCGCGCGTTCAAACAACGGCACGAATTGATATACATAGATACGGCTTGTGCCTCCGAGGGGAGAAAAAAGTGTGAGAAATAATACTTTCATACTCTCTCTGCTGCGCCCGAATGAACAAGGCAATGGCGCAGCGCGGAAACCACATACTCCTGTTCTTTTGTCTTTATGTTCTCAAAAAATGGAAGTGAGAGAATGCGTTCCGCAGCACGATCGCTCACCGGGCATTGATCACGGGGGCCGGCGTACCACGGCTGACGATACACAGGTAGCGGATAATGCACGGCGGTTTCGACTCCGCGATCTTCCAGCGCAACGCGAAGTTTCTCGCGATCAATACCTTCAATAAGTTCAACCACATAAAGATGGTATACGTGCCGTACGCGTGAATCCCGACCCACCGGCATAAGGGGAAGGCCCGCCTTCTTCAATAATGCATCATAATATCCTGCTCGCTCCTGCCGACGACGTATAGCCGCGCCAAGCGTCTTAAGTTTAAGGGATAGACAAATCGCCTGCAGCCCGTCAAGCCGCATATTAAATCCGAAATAACGGTGATCATTTTTTGCGGCTTGCCCGAGGTTTCTGATCGCGCGCATCTTTTCGTAGAGATCTTTTCTACTGGTTACCACCGCGCCCGCGTCCCCGAATGCCCCGAGATTCTTGGTCGGATAAAAACTGAACGCGCCGATATCGCCCCAAAGGCCCGCTAATTTTTTCTTGAACAACGCGAGGTGCGCCTGCGCGCAATCTTCCACGACGAAAAGCTTGTGCGCGCGCGCAATCGCGCATATCTTCTCCATATCGCACGGCTGACCATAAAGATGCACCGGGAGGATCGCCTTTGTTCTTGCCGTAATGAGATTTTCGATCTTGGACGGATTTAATAAAAGCGTATCCTTTCTGATGTCCGCAAATCGCGGCGCAGCTCCCGTTCTCATGATCGCGGTCACGGTCGCATTATACGCATTCCCCTGTGTGATCACCTCATCGCCTTCTCCAATCCCGAGCGCGGCGAGCGCAAGATACAATGCGTCAGAACCGCTGCTCGTGCCAAGGCACCAGCGCGCGCCAAGGATTTTTGCCCATGCGCGCTCAAAATCCTCCACTTCTTTGCCCAAAATAAATTGTTGCCGCTCCAGAAATTTTCCGACGGCGCCCAGATATTGTGTCTTTATTCGTTCGGTTGGAACTCCGAGATTCATCAGCGGCACTCGTATTTTTTTAGCGATTTTCATGAGTAAAAAATCTATAGGAAGCGAGGGTGCGCCTCAGGCCTTCTCTTAAAGGAGTGCGCGCATGAAAATTAATCAGCCGCGCCGCACGTGATATATCAAGGACTCGCCGGACCTGGCCCTCGGGCCGTGATGCATCCCACTGCAAATCTCCATTAAAAGAGACCAGCTGGAATAAAATTTTTATCAGATCGCGGATGGACGTCTCCTTTCCGCTCCCAATATTCATCGATTCAGGCCCATCAAAAGATTCCGCTGCACGCACGATCGCTTCTGCCGCATCGTCGACGTATAAAAAATCGCGGGTGGCGCGCCCCCTCCCCCACCCCATAAAAACACGGTCTCCCGCGCGCTTCGCCTCAAGAATCTGTCGCGTCAGAGAAGGAATAAGGTATGTCCCATTCTTATCATCCCCGGGACCGTACACATTCCCCAATATAAGATGCGCTGCGTTCAATCCACACATGGAATGGTAGAGCATGCCCTGCGCAAGCATGAGACGTTTCGACATCGCATACCCCAGCTGTGTATGATCTGGAGCGCCGTTCCATATATACTCCTCCCGGAATGGAACCGGCGTCTCGCGGGGATATTCACTCGCGCTTCCCACATTCACTATCTTTTGGACACCCGTCCTGCGCGCCGCTTCCATGATATTGAGATTGATGAGTGTATTCTCATAGAAAAGCCTGCCGACATCCTTTTCATGAAATCCAATACCTCCGGTGACCGCAGCAAGATGAATAACCACATCTATTTTCCTGACGGCACGCATCGCGTCATCCCATGTCCGAAGATCACATTCACGCGAGGTCGGCATACGAAGGGAGCGCCGCGAGAGACCGCATTTTTCAATGAGCCTCCGCACCACGTGTTGACCGATAAACCCGCTGCCGCCCGTGATCAATATTTTCTTCCCGCGCAAGCGCATAATCTATTTTAAAACGCCTGCTTCCCCCTATACGTCACCCCTCTCAATAATCATCGGCGCCGGCACGTGAGTGATCCATTTGCCCCCCGACTGCCGAAACCACGCCTGATTCGCGTCAATTTCTTTGAAGTGATTCCACGCAAAGAGCATCGCGTGATCAACATTTTTAAATTCTTCCTGCCCCACCACGGGAATGTGCACTCCCGGATAATATTTTCCCTGTTTTGCGGGCGTATTGTCGGTGATAAAAGGGATTAAATCCGGGCCAATGCCGCAATAGTTGCACACAATCACGCCTTTTGATGTTGCGCCAAACCCGCACAGACGCGCGCCCTCTTTTTTACAGCGAGAAAGCAATTCCACCAATTCCCGTTTTGATCTCTCGATGTTCGCGGAGAAGTTTTCAATCAGCCGCGGCAATTCCCGCTCGCGGCCAACCCAATCGAGCACTTTGTTTTTGACCGGATACGCATCCTGGCGGCCGATGTACATCCGCATGCTTCCGCCATGGGTTTCAAGATGCTCAATATCAAATACATGAAGACCAAACGGAGCGGCAAGCGCGTTGATAAATCCGATGGTGAAATACCAGATGTGTTCATCATAAATCTGGTCATACGCGTTTTTCTCCATCACGTCCAAAAAATAGGGGTCTTCAATAACGCATATCCCGCGGCCGCCGATGAGGCGCACCGCCATCCGAAAATATCCGGCAATATCATCAATTGAAATCAAACTATTTGCCTCGTAGATCACCGACACCGGCCCGCGCGCAAGGATCTCGTCAATGACGCCATCATCCATAAATTTGACGGTCACTTCATGGCCCTTTTCTTGGGCGACGCGCGCGACGTTTGCCGAGGGCTCCACGCCCATCGCTCGCACGCCAAGATCCCGCCACGCGTCAAGCATAATGCCGTCGTTGCTTCCAACCTCGACGACGATTCCTTTTTCTGCATACGGCAGGAGCGTCTCTGCCGCCCTGCGGAAATGCTCTTTCATCGCGCGCGACGTCGAGGAATAATACGCATAATGATCATGGAACATCATCTCCCGCGGGACTATATTCATAAGTCCCACTGCTTTTGTCCGCGGATCGTATCCCAAAACCATTTCATAGAAATATTCCCGCCCGAATTCTTCAGGAGTGAGAAAGGCGTTCGCGATCGGCATTTTTCCGAAATTGATGACCGGCTGAAGCGCAATATCCATACGATGACTATACCCTGCTTATCTCATTTTGACAACCGAAGCAGCTTCGCGGCGCGCATTTTTTTCAATGTGCGCGCGAGGTATTTTTTTGCTTCCGGAAAATTTTTCACCCATTCAATGTATTCTGTCGCGCTTTCCTCCGCCGAAACCCGGGAGCGCCATCCCAGTTTTTTTAAACTCCCCACGTCGGCAATGGAATGGCGCGGCGCGCCGATCCGGTACAGGCCCGGAAACACGGGGTCATACCGAATGCCGGCGGCATGCGCCACAATCTTCGCGAGCTCCGTTACCCGAAGCGGCGTCCCGCTCCCCACGTTAAATGCCCTGAAATCCGCGGCAGGATCGCTCAAGACCGTAAGATGCGCCGCGGCAACATCTTTTACATTGACATAATCGCGAATCTGCATGCCGTCCTCGTGCATAGTCATCGGCTCGCCCGCCATAGCCATCACCGCGAATTGCCGCAGCGCGCCGGAATAAAAATGCCGAAAGGTTTGGTGCGATCCGTGCGCAATCGTATAGCGCATGACAACGGAGGGTATCTCATACCTCTTTCCCAAATCCCATGCGATATCTTCAACCGCGCGTTTTGAAATGCCGTAGGGGATGATCGGCTTCAAAAAATCGTCCTCTTTTTCGGGAAGGGGATCTACGTCGTGATTCCCGCGGACACACCGCACCTCCCACTCATGTTTTTTAAGCTCGCGCTCGGCGCGCGGGGAGGGATAAAAAATCCCGTGAGTTTTGCAGCGATACTTTCCTTCTCCGTAGACCGACTGCGAAGACGCGACAACGACTTTTTTTATTGGATATTTTTTTTCAACAATCACCTCATAAAGAAGCGCGGTACTCGCCGTGTTCACCGTGAAAAAAGTGCTGAAATCCAGATGGAAATCAAGATAGCCGGCAAGATGAAATACATAATCAACGCGCCGGAGTACCGCCGTCCAATCATTTTTATTCCGCACGTCGCCGCGAACATATTCCGCTTTTTTATTCATCCAAAGAGGCGTCTCGCCGCCGTGGATCAACGCATCAAAATTATCCATGACGCGCACGCGAAAACCCGCATCAATCAGTGCGGTTGCAAGATGCGATCCGATAAATCCGGCGCCCCCGGTGATCAACGCCCTTTCTTTCATATGTTTTTATTTTCTCTATATACCGACTCAACAATGCGTAATGTCGCGAGTCCGTCCTCGCCGCTCGGACGCGGAGCTCTCCGACCGCGGATTGCCGCCGCAAACTCTTCAAGCTCACGCACGAGAGCTTTGTCCGCATCGGGATCGCATTCAATAATTCTTTCTTTCCGGACGGCAAAGTCATCGGTGCGGCTTGCCGCGATTACCCGTTCACTTCCGCCATACTTCCTCCCGAGACCCTCGACTTTCACATATCCGGACGTCCCGTACACCTCAAAAGAAAACAGGGGGTCCCACTGGGTTAAACTGATGTGAAGCGACGAAAGTCCCCCGTTCTTGTGACGTATGATGACACACGCATTATCCTCAACGTCTGATTTCCAAAAAGAGCGCGCAGTCAAACCCCGCGCACGCATACTATCTCCCAAAAACCACCGCGATAAATCAATCAAATGCACTCCCTGATCTATCAAGTGGCCGCCCCCGCTTATTTTTTTGTCATGCCGCCACGTCGCCTCATACCCTTTTCTTCCCCCGAATCCGTGCCGCGCGCGGACAAAAATAGGGATGCCGATTTTCCCTGAGTCAACCATCTTTTTTGCCGCGAGAATCCCGGAGAAATAACGATAATTATATCCCATCATCAAGACGCATTTTTTTCTTCGCGCCAATGCGACTGCCGCCGCGAGCTCGCGTGCGGTGCGGCCGCCGGGCTTCTCAAGAAGCACGTGAAATCCCGCCGCAAGCGAGTTCCGAGCAAGAGAAGACAACGCATCATGCGGAACCGCAATCACCGCTGCGTCAACCGCCGCCTTTTTATCTTCAAGCAATTCTTCAATCCCCGCGAAAGGAACCGCCCCGAAACGCGCCGCCGCATTTTGAGCGCGCTCGCGCGCGATATCAACCACGGCGGCAAGACGTCCCCCGCGAAATGCATGGATTGCCTGCGCCCAACGCCATCCCATTGCACCGGCCCCGATTAATGCGATATTCAGCCGTTTCATAAATCCGTACTCACGCCTTTCCAATCCCTTTATAGAGAAAACCGAGTTTGGTTAATTCTTCTTCGCGTTCGCGGAAAAAATTGCGTGTATCAAAAAAAAGATGCGGCTCCTTCATCTTATCCTTGAGCAGTGCGAAATCAATTTCTGCAAATTGCGGCCATGCGGTCAGCAAAACCACCGCATGACATCCCGACGCCATCTCATACGGACTCGCACACGGAGACGCGCGAAGCATCCCCGCGAGCTCCCCGGAATCTGCCGCCGGGTCATACGCGACAACGTCCGCGCCGCGCGCTTTTAATAAAGATGCCACCTCGAGTGCGAGCGAACGGCGCAATGTCGCGGTCCCGGGCTTGTACGTTGCACCCAATATCCCCACACGCGCCCCAAAGAGAGTCCGCCCAAGCAGTGTTTCAATCCGATCGATCATACGGCGGCGACGGGTTTCATTCGTTACCGCCGCGCCCTCAATCACGGGCAGGACAAGTTTCGCCTCCTTTGAAAGACCTATCAGCATTTTTATATCGCGCATGAGCGTGCCGCCGGAAAATCCGATGCTTGCGTCAAGATACGCGGCTGGCCCGATCCGGGAATCGCTTTTCAATGCTTTCGTCACATCAGCAATATCGCCGCCATGCGCTTCGCATAGATCCGCGATGTTATATATAAAAGAAAGGGAAGTTCCGAGATACCCGTTGAGCGCGTGTTTTGACAATTCCGCCGAGGCAATCTTCATGTGAAGCCGCGGAGAAGAACTCTTTGCTAAAATTAATTCAACTGCATCGTGCCCATCCGCGCTGTCCGCGCCGATCACAAAACGATCCGCATTCAAAAAACAGTCCATCGCTTTGCCCAACTGCAGGTTCTCCGGAAAATAGACCGGCTCGCATTTCCGCGCGCGATCGTCCCCGGCAATAATCGCCGCGAGTTTTTTGGTCGTCCCCACCGGCACTTGGCTCATCACCACAAAAAGAATCTTCGCGGGAAGAAACGGGGCGATTTTTTTCGCGGCGGCAAATAAAATAGAGGTATCCGGCTCATCCGCGTCAGTCACCGGCGTATCAAAAGTAAAAAAAATACTCTCGCACTGCGCGAGATTTTTTATGTCGTGGGTAAACGAAAGGGTGCCGGCGCGAAGATGCTTCGCGATGGACTCCCGAAGGCCTGGCTCTTCAAGCGGAGGAATTCCTTTCTGCAGATTTTCAATCGTCTCTGGATTTTCATCAACGCCAATCACTCTATGCCCCAATTCGGCAAGCCCCGCCGCCGCAATTTCCCCCAAATGCCATAATCCGACTACGCCGATTTTCATACACCGAATATACCCTATGGCACGAAAAAATCAACCGGCGGCGCGGGCATTCGCGATTGATCGAAGATGCGAAATCGTCTCCCTGATTCCTTCTCTCAAATCTCCTCGCGGCTCGCAGCCGCGGCTGCGGAATTTTGAATCATCAACCTCGTACGAAAGTTGATTCATAATTGGCGAATCCACATGCGCAATCGTGAGCTCCGGCGCGAATTCACGAATCGCTTCCACGATGTTCTCCACCGTGTAATTCGCCGTGAGCACGTTATACGTCTCACCGTCAAAGAAATCGCGTTCCAGTATAAAGTTGATCGCACGCACGCAGTCGCCCAAATCCAAATACGGACGCTTCTGTTTCCATACGGTCTTCCACACCGTCAGGGGCTCGCCCATGACTGCCTGCCAGATGAATTTATTCACTGCGGTATGAAACCGCATGCCGACCGACCACCCGAAAATCGTGCCAAAACGGCAGATGACATAACGCAGCCCCCGCGATTTCAAATTTCTTATATACGCTTCGGCTGCGAGTTTTGACTCCGCATACGGACTCTGGGGTTTTAATTCCGTGCAGGTCTCGTCCACGCGCGATTCCTGGCTCCCATAGACGCTCGTCGTCGAGGGGAAAAAGAGTGGCGCGCCCGTCTCACGGCATGCTTCGGCAAGCCGCCTTGTCCCTTCAAAATTAACATCCATCACCTCCCGCGCGCGCTCATGACTATTCGCCGCATCAGTGAGCGCCGCAAGATGGATCACAAGATCCGCGCTCTCAATTAATCTCTTCATATCCGCACTCCGAATATCATTCTCAACAAAAGTAAATTTAATATCCTTCGGCAAATCAAAAAGCGACGGATACCGCTGCGTCGCAAGATTATCCAATAAAATCACTTCACTGATCTGTCGTTCGGGCAACTCTCGAATCAAGCGGGAACCAATATGGCCCAAGGGGCCGGTGATAAGAATTTTTTTATGCATGTCACAAAATTTTTATGCGAGTTCCGACGCAATCTCAAGAACGCCGCGCGTTTCGTCTGTAAGAAAGGTGAGGCATCCCGCCCCATTCCCGGCCTCCATGTCGCGCGCGTCATCACCGATAAAAATCGTCTTGGTGAGATCAAAATCATGTTCGCGCGCGGCCTGATACAGCATTCCGGATTTTGGTTTGCGGCACTCGCATCCTTCATCCCATCCATGCGGACAATAATATACGCCCCCAAGATGCACGCCCTCTTGTTCAAGTTCCGCGGCAAGCCGGGCGTGTATTTCATCGAGATCACGATGCGTCATCATCCCTCTGCCGATACCCGCTTGATTGGTCACGATATACATCGCGTATCCCTTTTCTGCAAGCATTCGAAGAGCACGCTTCGCGCCCGGCAAAAATTCAAATTCATTCCAGCTTTTTACATATTCCCCCGGAGGAGGTTTTTTGTTAATTATCCCGTCGCGATCAAGAAAGATAACTTTTTTCGGACGAAGCGCGCGCCTCATCCGTTCAAGTTTTTCCATGGTACCGATACTGTAATACGGATGATCCGTACGAAACCCCGCGAGCTCGCGCTCCTTGATCAAAACCGGCAGCACCTCTTTTTCAAATGAGAAATTATGCCCCGGCATGTAGGAAAACACTTTTTTCTTGAGAAGAAAAAAACCGATTTCAACGCCGTTGAGGTTTTCAACCTCCCGTAAAGGGTCATACACAGTCACATACCCATCTTCGTCAACACGCATATTATTCCTGCTCTGTCTGTCCTTATTCGTATAAACCGCCACCGAAGCGATGGTGTTTTTCTTCTGATAAAAATCAAAAAGCGGATCAAGCCGAAGCGGCCAATAATTGTCGCCGTAGAGCAAAAGGAACGTATCGCGGACTAAGGGTGCGGCCGCACTGAGACGCGCGCCCGTTTCGTCTTCAGCGCGAGTCACGGAGTAGCTGATTTTCACTCCATACCGAGACCCATCACCGAAATGGTCCCTGATTTTCTCCGGCAAATAGCCCAAAAGCAAAACAATTTCTTGAACTCCGTTCTGCCGCAAGAGTTCAACGAGATACTCCAAAAAGGGCTTGCCGTTCACCGGCGCCATGGGTTTGGGCAGTCTATCCGTGAGCGGCCGCAGCCGCGTTCCTCGTCCGCCCGCTAAAATAATGGCCTGTTCAATCACGCCCATCGTAAATTCTTAGTAATTTCATTCTGATCCCGCAAATGCCTGATTTGCTGCAGGCGATTGCATGATCTTCCCCGAAAGTGTTCTTCGCTGAATCGCATCTCCTTAAAAAACTGGACAAGCTCTTTTCCCCCGCGATCCAAATCCCACCCGGGCTTATAATGATCTTTTAAAACCGTCGAAATTTTATTGAACGATACGCGGTACGTGCGCGCATCGCTTCCGTGCTCTCCGGTAAAGACGAGCGCGCTGCCCGGAACTGCGCGCTGGGCGGCCTCGGCAAGATCGCGCACCGTGAAATTGCCCTGCGGAATCCCGACATTAAACGATTCGCCGTTCACCGATTCCTGCCCCGCTTCAAGCCCCGCGATAAATGCGGATGCGACATCCTTCACGTGCACCACCGGACGCCACGGCGTGCCATCGCTTTTTATTTCAATTTTTCCCGTCGTATACGCGGAGGCGACAAAATTGTTAAAGACGACATCGCACCGAAGCATCGGGCTCGCGCCAAACACCGTGGATGGCCTGAAAAGCACCACGATAAAATCATCCGCCGCCATTTTCTTTAATGCCTGCTCCGCCTCCCATTTCGTGCGCGCATACGCGGTCACCGGATTTTTTTGGCTCGTCTCTTCATCCAATTCCTGCGAAGTATCGGAAACGCCGTACATGCTTTGAGACGAAGCGTAGATAAAACGGCGCACTCCCGCCGCTTTCGCCGCTTCTGCTGCTCGTACGGTTGCCTTAAAATTGATTGCTTCGGTTAAACTGGGGTCAAATTCGCCCAGGGGATCATTGGAGAGCGCGGCAAGATGCACCACCGCGTCAATTCCTTCAAAATCATCGCGAGACACATCGCGGATATCTTTTCTGATTTGGCGTTCTATCGCCGGCAGCGCGCCGAACGCCAAAGGCCGGTAATAATCCGTGTCATATCCGACCACGCCGTGTCCGCGCTCGCTCAATACGCCCGCGAGCACCGCGCCAATGTATCCGTTATTTCCCGTAACCATTATTCGCATAACTATATAAAGTTATTTTAAAAAAAGACCTCCGCGCGCGGTAGAGGTCATGAATCATTTGGGGATACTCACGCGCATGTTCACGTCTCGTGCAGAAGATTAAGCACCGCATCATGAAGAAATCCATTTGAAAAAACAAGCGTACTGAAATTCTCCAACGACCATCGTTTTCCTTCAAAATCAGTCACGCGCCCGCCCGCTTCTTCAATAAAGAGACATGCGGGCAAGTTATCCCACGGCTTGTTCCCGACGGTCATTAAAAGATCCGCGCCGGCGGGCATATTCTTTCCTCCGGCAACCCCGACGAGCGACCAGCACGACGAGAGATTCGCGCGCCATCTTGGCACTGCATCCACTATCCGCATTACCGCAGGAGATTTCAGGAATGCCCTGGAACTTCCCTCTACGAAGAGCAGCGCTTTCACAAGTTTCTTTTTCTGCGAAACGTACAGCGGGAATAAATCAAGAAAAGGATCAACACCCCATGCGCCATACCCGCGCGTGGCGAAGTAAAGACCGCTACGGCCGAACATCCGCTGTGCCGGAAGAAACACCGCGCCAAACACCACATCGCCGCGATCGCAATATGCAAGCATTGTTCCAAACATGGGCAATCCCATAAGGAAATTATGCGTGCCGTCCAACGGATCAATCACCCAAAATCTGTCCGATTCCGGGGGCCACACGTGCGCTGTTTCTTCGCTGACAATCACTGCAGATGGATCTCTGTCCCGAATAAATTGCATCAATGCCTTTTCCAATGCGAGATCAAAACTGCTCACCAGCTCTCCCTCGTATTTCTCGGTAACATCTACCGCGGGGGCGCGCAACTGACGCGAGAAATCAGGAGAAAGCTCGTTGAAAAAATCGAAAAGTTCCCTCGTGAATCTCCCGCCGAAATACATCTAAATTCTCCTTTCTTTAGCGTCTTCGTACACTCCTCGCGCTTATTGATAGCGAGTTGAAAGAACGCAACACACAGAATATCCCAAAATATAAAAATGGTCAAGGCGTTTTTGTGTCAGGCGCGCTTTGGGCGATGTGATCAAAATAATTTTTGAAATACTCGGTGATAAGGTGCAAAACCGCGCCATGTACGCTCTCCACCACGCCGTACGCTCCTTTTGGACTCGCCACGAGAATTTTTGCGTCCGCAAGCTCATTCAGTTTGCCGCCGTCAAAACCCGAGAGGCCTATAACAGGAATTTTATGCGCCTTAGCGAGCTCAACCGCTTTTATGATATTGGGCGAATTTCCTGAACTTGAAATCGCAATCACCGTATCCGCATCCTGAAGATAATTGCGCAGCGGCCCCGCAAACACCATCTCATACCCCACGTCATTCGCCCATGCAGTCAGCTCTTCTTCGGTTGAAGGAATGCGAATTGCCTGAAACCGTTTCGTTTCTCCTTCAAGATGCCTGCTAAAGACGGTCTTATTGAAATCGCTGACCCAGTGCGTCGCGAGCGCGAGCGACCCGCCGTTTCCGCATACATACATTCGACCGTCGCGCTCGTATGTGCCCTGCACAATATTCATCGCGCGGGCGATTTCTTTTTCCGGAAGCGCGGCGAGCGCTTCACTCACCCGCGCCGAAAATTCTTTGATGTACTTTTCCATAATTTATGCCCACATTCCATGGAGCTCCCTTCCCTTAAATACGACCTCCGACCCGGACTGCACAAAATGCACCGGAATTTCCTGCATTCCTTCGAGGTGAAGCGCGCCCGCGGTTTTTTTCATGGCATAGCGCAGCGCATCTTTCTTCTCCGGCGACAGCAAAAACATAATGCACCCGCCGCCGCCCGCGCCCAAGACTTTGCCGCCCCATGCGCCGTAATTCATTCCCGCATCATACAACGCGTCAAGAATCGAATTTGACACCGAAGACGCAAGTGTTTTTTTCTCCGTCCATCCCTGATGAAGCATGCTGCCTAGTCCTTCAAAATCTCCGGAGGCGAGTCGTTCACGAAATTCAAACACCGAATCCGCCATGCGGCAGAGCGTCTCAAACCGCGAGGGAATATTTACTTTTTGTTCCGCAAGCACGCCTGCGGCAAGCCGCGTGATTCCAGTGAAAAAAATAAGCAGGCGGTCTTCGAGCGCGAACCGTTTTTTATAGTCAAGAAACACCGGATCCACGCCCACGGAGCCGTCCTGATTAAATTCAAAAACATTAAATCCTCCGAATGCCGCCGCATAGTGATCCTGTTTGCCGACGGGCTCCCGCAAACGTTCAATTTCAAGACGGCATGCGGCTTCAGCCGCCTCCCCGGCGTCCATTTTTTTCCCTTGATACGCCGAGAGGCCTTTCATCATCCCCACGGACAAACTTGACGAAAATCCCAAACCGGTTTTTACCGGCAAATGCCCGAAATACCCGATCTCAATATTGGAATGGATCCCCATCTCAAGAAGCGCTTCGCGAATGACGTTATGCTGGAGTAAAGATGGATGCCCAACGCTCTCCGATATGCTGTATCGGACCGAGACGTTCTTCAAAAGCGGCGTGTGGTTGATCACCACATAGACATATTTGTCAATCGCGGTTGAGATCACGCGGCCGGTTCTTTTTGTATAAAACCCGGGGAGGTCAGTCCCTCCTCCAAGGAAACTCACGCGAAACGGTGTGCGGGTAATTATCATACGCGAGCAATGAATCAGCGACTGCTCAAATGTTTTCTTGCGCGTGCAAGAAATGCATCATAATCATTGAGATACTCCGCGCGGTCAAAATATTCATCCGTGATCGCGCCGAGCACGCAATCTGGAGAAAAATTGGTGAGGCGCACCCACACATAGGGATTGATAAAAACCCCCATCGCGGGATCGCGCAGAAGAAATTTTTGTCTTCTCTCCCCGTCGTCAACATGCACGACACACGAGCCATGCACGCATACAAGCACCTGGCGGCCGCGGGTATGCGCGTGGTTTGCGCGCGCTGCGTCCGGATCTTTTACCCCGCGGATAAAAAATATCCTTTTCATCTCAAAGGGAATATCGCGCAGCGCCTCAATCGGAATGAGCGCGCCCCGCCGTTTTTCTCGCATGTGCTTGAAACGAAGCACACGCACATTCTTAACTCGTACGTTCACCATTGAAAATTAATCGCCGGATCGTCGTGGGGAATATGCTCAATCTGCCGCCGCGAAGAATCATACGGCTGTTCCGCGTGATAGATAATCCCCATGGGACTTGGTCCGAGCGCCTGATATCCGTGCGCGACGTTCGGTGGAATTGCAATCGTTTGAAAATCGTCCTCTCCCGCAAAAATCACCTGCGTCTCCCCGCGCGTTGGTGAATCGGGACGTCCGTCGTAGAGCACCACACGCGCGCGTCCTTTTATCACGCACCACACCTCCCAATAGTCATGCACATGAAATGCCTTGACGACGCCCAGCCGCGTCTCGCTGTAGCTTGTCTGACGTATTTCATGAAAGGTCTCCTCGCCCGCTTTTAGGAGTTCCGCAAAAAACCCTCTCTCATCCCTATGGAGTATGACTTTTTTTATTGCAAGCCCTTGAATCATCGTGTACCGTAGAAATACCATAAATGCTGGCCGCGCACAAGGTTTTATAAACCCCCATGGAACCGTCACTCTATTACACGCATGCGGAAAACGAAGGCACCCGCTGGTGGGATCAGGCGCGACACGCCATTATTCATCGCCTGATCGGGCCCGAGCTTGCCGAGCGCCCTCATCCTCGTATTCTTTCCGCCGGATGCGGAACCGGCGGGGAGCTCTCCTTTCTTTCACGATATGGAGAAGTTGTGGGCGTAGATGCGAGCGAAGAAGCGCTCCGATTTGCACATGCGAAACAATCTGAATTCCGGCTGGTCCACGGATCGCTGGAGCGCCTCCCCTTTCCATCCAATTCGTTTGATGCGGTATTTGCGCTGGATGTCATCGAGCATATCCAAAACGACAAAGCGGCGGTCCAAGAAATGTATCGGGTGCTGGGAGACAACGGCCTCGCCGTCTTTACGGTCCCTGCATTTGGGTGGCTCTGGAGCAAATTCGATCTGCGGGAGCATCATGTCCGCAGATACCGCCGCGCACCGCTTGCCGCGATACTCACTCATGCCGGCTTCGCCATCAAAAAAATAACGTATTTTAACACTTTTCTTTTTCCCCTCATCGCTCCCGCGAAAATTCTTTCCCGCATCCGTGAACCGAAATTTCTCCCCGCATCGGAAATCCGCGTTCCCCGATTTTTAAATAAATTATTTACCATAATTTTCGCTGCTGAAGCGCGTCCCCTCCGAAAATTCAATTTTCCTTTTGGCATCTCGATCCTTGCGATCGCGTATAAGACGCCGCGATTTTAACGCGTCATCAATCAATGTATGAACGGGAAACGAGTAAAAGAATTTTTTATCCGCCACCGCCTTGCACTTTTTCTCGCGGTGGCGGCTTCTCTCCTCTACGGCTTCCATCACGCGGTATTGTCACACAAACTTGAGCGGCAAAATCTCTCCTATTATCCGACGCTCATCGGCATTGATGACAAGTACCATACCATCGCCAAAATCAAAGAAGTGTATCTTACCGGTTTTGTTTCGGGTGACGTAAGTCTTGCCGAATACCCTCATGCGCCCGCAGTGATGCCTCCTTTGCCCCATCTTATTATGGGGTACTTTGCCAAAATTTTTAATTCAATAACCCGCGCATTTATTGCAAGCAGCTTTCTCTTTCCCGCGGCGAGTTTTTTTCTCTTCTATCTTCTTGGATTTGAAATGACCCGCGCCCGTACTTTCTCGGCATTTTTCGCGACATTTCTTGCGATCATGCCGCGGTATCTTCTTTATTTTCCTTTCATCACCGAATATGGCCGGGCCTGGGCCTTCGCCCAGCTCATCTGGCCCCAAAATCGGCTTTATCTCAATCGCCTTGAGGATCCGCTGATCACTGTTCCGTTTCTCTTTCTTGCATTATATCTCGTCTGGCGCGCGCTCGCCCGGAATGAACGATTGACTCTCTATGCGGCCGCGCTAAGCTCCGGAGTACTTTTCTATGTTTATTTCTACTACGCAGTATATCTTTGGGCGGGCCTCCTTCTTATCAGCGCGATTTTTCTTATGCAGAAAAATTATGTCCTCGCGAAACGCCTTGCGCTCATCATCGGACTCGGACTTCTTACGACCGCCTATTACTGGATACGATTTCTCGCCCTTGTTCGCCTTCCTTCATATCCGGATTTGATCTTGCGCATCGGTCCGGAACACGGCTATAAGCCGTTTTTGTATCCCCAAATACTTTTTGCCTATGCCCAGCATACCGCTCTTGCAATTGGAGTCTACTTATTTTTCCGAAAGTATCGTCCCGCTTTTGCGGCATATCTTACCGGAATGCTCCTCGCCGTATTTGCAATATACAATTTTCAAGTGGTCACCGGATTTAATCCCCAGCCGGATCATTGGATCAAGCCCCGGCAATTCATACTCGCAATAAGTATCTTTGCCCTCGGTTATGGGATATTCACCCGGTACCGCTCTTGGTTGACCTTCCGATCCATCGGGATATTCGCCGGGCTTTTCGTCACCGGCTTCATCATCCGAGGAGTCACCACGGCAAATCAATTCGTCCAAACCGCAACATTGGGAATCGCAGGAATAATCACTTTCGGAGGAATCGCATACTGGATCAGCAGAAAATACATAAGAATTTCCGCGACGCAAATCATGCGCATCTTTGTATCGTGTGCAATTCTCTTGCTCTTTATAAAGGGCGCAGCCATCCAGCGGCGTTTTATCAAAGAAAGTCTGCCAAAGGCAACACTTCCCAAAACCGAGGAATCGAGTTATCAATGGCTGCTTACCAATTCCCCGCCGGGATCCGTCGTGGGCACTCCTTCGTTCCTGACCAACACGCTGATTAAACATCTCACCTACAATAAGATATTCGTTCCGGACGGATTTGATACTATTGCATCAGATAAAGAAGTGCTCAATCGTATGTATCTCATAAACCGTCTTTTCTCTGTTGACCCCAAAACGTTTGGAACTTATTTTGCGACAAAAGATACCTATCCGCCCGCCGACGAAGACCATGAAGGAATCTCATACTTATTCACTGACCGCTATCGCGCCGCCGAGCCCGGGTCTATTTTCACTTCAGCGGGATACGCATATCCCGTCTGGCCCGATGGACTCCACCAAAAAGTAGTGGATAAATACGCCGCGATCTTTGCCGCGAAAGAGATGCCGTTCCCCTATCGAATAGATTATCTCTACTATGGCCCCCGCGAGCGCGCATTTGCCGATGACCCGACCAAGAGTATCCCGTCGCTCAAACTCGTCTACCACGCCGGCGGGATAAAAATTTACGCGATCAAAAAAGATTAACACGCGCTTTATTTCCCCGATACGCTTTTTTATTCCCTGAAGTTATTTATTCTCCACAACGTCGCGTATAAAATAAGGGGTCGCATTCCTGCCTTCGTAATATACCCGCAGGATTAATTCGGCCAGAAATCCCATCATAATGAAAATCAGGCCGACAATGATAAAGAAAGAAGCAATCACCGGCAGTGGAGTTTGGGCCAAGTTTCTTATGTCATATATCTTCAGCAGCGCCGCGGTAATGACGGCAGTAATCCCGACCCCCTCGCTTGCGAGTCCCATGACCCCAAACACCAGGAGCGGGCGTGAGGTTGAAATTAAAAATTTTACCGTAAAAAGATCGGTTAAATTTTTTAAACCCTTGAGGACTGTGTACTTGGTAAGGCCCCGATTTCGCTCGCGATGCGCGATCGGCATTTGGGCGACCCGCGCTCCGCGCAAATGCAGAATCGCTGCTAAATAAATATGCATCTCGCCGTAGAGACGGATGCCTTCAAGATATTTTTTCTTAAAAATTTTCAGGGCGCAACCGTAATCGCGCACGCGGAATCCGAGTACCGCCCCGGCAAGCCAATTTGCAAGACGCGAAGCAATTTTTCGATCCAATGAATCCCGCCGACTTTCGCGCCAGCCAACGACCGCATCATAGCCCTCTTGAAGCTTCGCGCGCATCCGCAAAATATCGTGCGGATCATTCTGCAAATCCGCATCCAGCGTCACAATCAAATCGCCTTGAGCCGCGTGAATTCCCGCATCGAGTCCCGCGCTCTGGCCCATGTTATATGCGATCGATACGATTCTTATCGGTGAGAGTTTCAAAAGCTCTTCCCGCGTTCGATCGGTTGAACCATTGTCAACCGCAATGATTTCAAAGGGCTCGCCGATCGCGCGAAGTGCCCCGATCAATCGTTCATGGAGTTCCTTCACATTTTCCTCTTCGTTGTATGCGGGGAAGATGGCAGAAATCATACATCAGCTCATCCAATTTTTAAAATCTGAAAGGAATTGCGCAATGACTTCATCGGTTTTGAAATGGGAAATCATATCCGGGAAAAACTTCGGCGGCACGGTGACAATGTGCGCTCCCGCGAGTGCCGCGTCTCTCACGTCGGTTACTTTTCTGATACTGCCCGCGATAATCTCAACATTCGGATAGGAACGATCAAGAAGCATCCGGACCGCGCGCACCACTTCGTGCGGCGAGGCATCTTTTTCGTCGAGCGCACCCTTTTCAATCGCCGCGGCGTGTGTCACCGCGTGGCCGGGATTCGCGCTGTCGCGAATTCTGCCCCAGAAGAGCGATACGTAACGGGCACCCGCCGCAGCGGCCATGGCCGCCTGACTCACCGTCATGCAGCAGGTGCAGTTGACCGAGAAACCATCTGCGGCGAGTTTCCGGATGGCCTCAAGTTCGTCCCATCCGATCTGCACTTTTATGGAGAGGTGTTCGTAACGGAACGTTTCCCGAAATTCGTTTGCCTGGCGCAGAATTTCTTCCGGATTTTGCGAGAATACTTCCACAGAAAGATGGATACCGTTCCCGAAGCGCCGGATCAATTCGATGATTTTTCCTATATGCGCGCTAAACTGCGTTTTCGGTTCTTTAGAGAGAAGCGACGGATTTGTGGTGATGCCGCGCACAAAGCCTCGTTTCAATGCGTCTTCGATGTCATGAAGATTTGCCGAATCAATGAAGATTTTCATAAAGGGTGTTGAAGTTTAATAATAAGTTCCGCGGCTGCGAAAAAATGTAATGCGCGATAGTCGCTTTTGATTCCCTCGTTGTACGGCGCGGAAATAAGGATGCTTTTGCTTCCCGCCGCGGCTGCGGCCGCCATGTCCGTGTCGCTGTCGCCGATAAAATAGGAACGGCGAAGATCAATGTTCCATGCGCGGGCCGCCTCCATGAGCATGCCCGGTTTCGGTTTTTTGCAGGAGCAGTTATCTTCGGTGCGATGCGGACACATGCGGATATCGTCAAAGGGAAGTTTCTCCACTTCATTTTGAATGGCGCGCCACGCGTCTTGTGAAATAAGTCCTCGTGCGCGATCAGGTTGATTAGAGACGAGAATCCGCACGAATCCGTTTTGTCCAAGCAGTTCCAGCGCGGCCGCCGCACCGAGGATCAGTTCGAATTCTTCAAGCGCACGCGGAGCTGTGGGGAAATTGAGTCCTTCGCGAACGATCCCTTTAACCACCACTCCGTCTCGATCAATAAATACTGCGCAACGTGTAAGATTGAGATCCGTCATTTTAACTTTGGCGCAAGCCCGAGCGTTTCAAAATAACGAAACTCCGCGATGAGTTCTTTCAGACGGAACGCGATGAGGTGATGCAGGAA
Source organism: uncultured Candidatus Saccharibacteria bacterium (assembly GCA_964361495.1). Lineage (GTDB taxonomy): Bacteria > Patescibacteriota > Minisyncoccia > Sungbacterales > HO2-52-23 > CAYFJB01. The sequence goes on from CAYIAH010000003.1 coordinate 38,075, forward strand.
TACATGGAATGACTCCACGAGCGCGGTTGAATGCACGGGCACGACGATGGGAATGTCTGCCAATGTTTTCATTGGACCGCCTTCAAATCCGGAAAATCCGATCGTGGCGCCGCCGCGGTCTTTTATATACTGCAATCCTTTCAGAAGATTTTGCGACCATTTTCCGCCGACGTCAGATCCGCTGCCGCCATGCACGCTTATGCCAATCCCGATTCCCCCCGTTTCGTAATGAGTGTCAAGCCACGCGGTAAACATATCTTCTTTCGGGCGATCGTTCACAATGGCGCTGATGAGCGGGATGTTGTCCCAGGGTGCGGTTGCGCGAAGCCCCCGACTTCCCGGCTGGTCATTGATTGTTTTAGAAAGGTCTGCGGCAAAGTGAGACGCGGTGGATGCAGAGCCGCCATTGCCCATGATATAAACTGGAAGATCGGCGCGCCACGCATGAAAAAGCGCGTCAACCGCGGCATCAAGATGCCCGATCTCTTTTTCAGCGAGCGCTGAAAGCGTGTGCTCGCCGTCGCGCAGATACCGAAGAATATATTCCTGATGGTGCATAGGCGAATGCAATGAATTCTAGATTAAGAAGTATCACGGGGGAGTTCAGCACGCAACTAAAGCATGCTCTAAAATTTGTTAGAGGAGAGTTGCGCCTTTCCAATCATAGGCGAAAGGGATTTCTTTGAAGCCCATTGTTGTGACGAGCCAGTCGTGGACATCAGCTTTTCTTTCCGGATTGGTGTAGAACATAAAAAACCCGCCGCCGCCCGCGCCCACGAGTTTTCCGCCGAGGGCCCCGCGCGTCCGCGCGCCTTCATAAATCTCGTCAAAATAAGGATCACTCACGCCCGAAAGATTTCGTTTGGCGGACCAGTGTTCGTGCAGCAGATTTCCAAAAGAAGCGGTGTCGCCCGAAACGATCGCGCGATACACGTCGCGGCCTATTTCTTTAATCGTTTTATAATACGAGATGACGGCGGGGTCGTCTTCGGCGAGTTCTTTTTGTTTTCCGAGGATCGCGGCGCTGTTGTGACGTCTGCCGGTATAAAAAAGTCCGATTCTTTGCGTAAGCGTGTGGAGGGTTTCCGATGCGACCTTCGGGGTTTTGACCTCAACGCTTCCGTCGGGCGCAATCTCCAAAAGCCGAAGTCCGCCAAATGACGCCATGTATTGATCATGTTTGCCGATGGGGCGTTTGAGAATGTCCATTTCCAGCGCCGCGGCGTATTCGGCGAGTGTATGACGGTCAAGGGAGATATTTTTATCGTGATACAGCGTCTGTATGAGCCCCACCGCATAGGCGCCCGAGGTGCCGAGGCCCGTGCCGTCCGCGACATCGCTTAAGAACGCAACTTCAACACTGTCGCGTGTGCCCGCATGCGTGAGCGCCGCGCGCACGAGATCATTTTTAAGGGCATCCACCGAATCCACGTCTTCGCTCACATGCGATTTGACGCGAATGCGCGAATCAAGCGCCGGGCGGTTAATGATGACGTATGCGTATTTGTCAAGCGCGACGCTCAAGACAAACCCGCCGTGACGCGACGCGAAAAACGGGAGGTCAGTACCCCCTCCGCCAAGAGAAATGCGAACCGGCATGCGCGCGATAATCATGAATTAAACGTACCGTACGCATACGGCAAGTCAAGGGGAATAATTGCTTTCATGGGCGCCCTGTTATATGTTAAAAAAACTATACTTTCCAAAATGAATATCATGCCTCTAAAACAAGTATCTCGGCATCCCTATTTCTTCGTGGGAATCATTGTACTCGTGTGGCTCGCTTCATACATTCTTGTCCATTACACTGTCGGTGAATTTCTAAACTGGGATGAAATCGAACATCTTTCTGTGGCGCGCGGAATCGTTCGCGATTTTGACTTCAGTGCGCGCGACTACACCATCATGGGGATCATCAAACAGGGATATCCCGCTCATCTGAGTTATTATCCGGTATTTGCGACTTATTTGGCGTCCTTTATGGCGATTCTCGGAGATACGGCCGAAGTTGCTTATTTTGCAAATTGGATTGCGGCGTTAGCAACATCAATCCTTATATATCTCATTTCGCTCCGCCTCATTCCTCAAAGCCGCGCCTTCGCGTTTATCACTGCGCTCGCCTTTCTCTTCTTTCCCGGCAACTGGATGCATATTCAGTCCGCACTCATGGAGCAAGCGGGCGCATTTTTGATCGCCCTTGCCGCTCTCGTCTTCATACAAGAATATATGCGCGGGCGATTTACCGCATGGACGATTTTAAAATTCTCACTTCTTCTCGCGGTGCTTTGGTTTTTCAAAACGCTTCTGGTTGGTTTTTTCTTTGGAGCGGCGGCATTTTTTGCTTTTGTCTATTGGGAGCGCCGGCGCGGAAACGGCATACATCTCCGCATCTCCTTCCCCCTATTTTTAGCGGCAACCGGAGCGGGATTTAGCGTTCTCGTCTTTCTTGGAACCTATTATCTCTTCTATCCGCTCTCGCCGTATTTCGTCGCCGTGCCCGCGCTGAAAACCGCCCAAGTATATGCTGACTTCCTCGGCGGATTTTTTAATAACTTCTGGCAGAACATATATGTGAACCTCACCCATCTCGTCACCCGTCTCATTTTCCAGCAAATCATCTATCCCGCGCAGCCGACTCCGTATCTCACTTCATTCATGGTATTCGTACGATATTATTTCTTCATATTTTTTGCGGCGCTGTTTTTTGCCGTCTCCGGATGGAAACGCATGACTCCCGTCATGCGCGTCTTCAGCGCGCTCTCGGTAGGCTCAATAATCGCATTTAACATTATTTTAAATACGATCGCCATTGAAGGGCCAGAGAACATTCATCGCTACAATCTTAATTATCTGCCGCTCTATCTTCCGTTCATAAGCATTATTTTCTATGCCAATTTAGGTTACCTGGCGCGATTCATGGAAGAACACCGACGCATCGCGCAGTATCTGGCAGGCCTTGTGATCGCCATATTTTACGTGCCGCTTTTTTTGACCATGTTCAAACACCAAATCTCTCTTCTGCACCGATACAACACTCTCGGAAGCCGCACTTCAAAGATCATCACCGCATTTATAAGAGATTCGAAACCCGCATTTATTTATTTAAACAGAGGAGCGCACACTCATTTCATTTCCTATCCGGTGCGGGTGGTCAGCGAGCAAGCGACTCACGAACAATTCGTCAAAGTAAATACCATTCTCCCCGAACCGATGAAATTTCTTTTCCTCACCGAACGCGACTGGCTGTATCAGGAGAATCGGGAAGAAATCGAACAGAAAAAATCAATTTTTAATGGCCAGTATGCGTATCAAGGCAGCGGTGTCCTACCCGGAAAAAATCAAGACAAGGTAATGGTATACATGCTGAAAGAAAAAAATGCGCCTGCCGGCCCAGCCGACTAGAGTCTATTTCAGAAACCCATATTCTACACGAGAGACGATCCGAGAAACCAACGATCATACCATAGTTGAAATACAATAAGAGTCCATAATTTTCTCGCATTATTCTCTTTGCCCGCATTATGGCGATCACATAGATTCGCAATATATTCGGGGTTGAATAATCCATGCCGCCCAAGAGCATCATGAGACAGCATGCGGGCGGCAAATTCTTTTAAGTCGTGTTTTAACCAATAGCTGAGGGGCACCCCGAAACCCTTTTTTACGCGATAGACGATTTCTTTTGGAAGCCGCGGCTCCATAAGTTTTTTTAAAATATATTTCGTGGTAAATCCGCGGTATTTAAAATCATACGGCAGCGCATTCACGAAGTTGACGACGTCAATATCTAAAAAAGGGGCGCGCACTTCGAGGGAATTCGCCATGCTTGAGCGATCCACTTTCACCAAAACTCCATCCATCATATAGGTGCGCTGATACAAATAGAGGATTTTCGATTCTTCGTCAGCTGCGCGCACTTCCCCATAATACCGGTCAATGTCTTCAAATTCATTATATCCTGCAATCTCTTTCCAGACCGATGGCGAAAAAAGCATCGCGCGTTCAGGTCGCGAAAAACTTCCGAGCCACAATTGATGCTGATACCGGCGATCTCCCCGAAATCCGTCAAGAAACTTCTTCAGCCGAAAGTCAATGCTAAAATAGGTGTCTTTCACCGGAAGAGCCCGGATTGCCGGCTCTATCATTACTGTTCTCAGCAACGATGGAATTTTTGCGTATGCGCGAGCGATCTTATCGGCCTGAAAAGTGCTGTATCCGCAGAAAAGTTCATCTCCTCCGTCTCCGGCTAATGCCACGGTGACATATTCTCGGGCAAATTTAGACAAAAGATAGGTGGGAATGATCGAGACATCTGCGAGGGGTTCATCCATCAATTCTTCCACCATCGGAATGACCTCCAACATATCTTGAGACGTCACAATCCGTGAGGCGTGATCCGTCCCAAGCGCTTCTGCGACCATCTGGGCATAACGCAACTCGTCATAACTATCCTCACGAAATCCGATCGAAAATGTTTTAATCTTCTTCGCGCTTGCCGTTTGCGCATAGTACGCGATGGTTGAGCTGTCGATTCCCCCGCTTAAAAATACGCCGAGCGGCACATCTGCGATCAATCGCAGACGAACGCTCTCTTGGAGTTGCCGATCCAATACATTCAGCGCTTCGGGAAGCGAAGTCGCGCGCGGAGCAATAAAATTCGGCTGCCAAAATATTCCCTTCTCCGCAATTTTTGTATCCCACACGAGATACTGTGCCGGTTCCAACTTGAACATTCCCGCAAAAATCGAATCCGGAGTCGGAATATATTCATATTGCAGGTACTTATTGACTGCGCCGATGTTAATTTCTTTCCTCACGAGAGGATGCGCAAGAACCGCCTTAATCTCTGATCCGAAAACCAATGTTTCCTGAAAAACGCCATAGTAAAGGGGCTTTTTCCCCATCCGATCCCGCCCTAAAATCAGTTTCCCCCGATTAAAATCGTAAAGCGCAATTGCAAACATTCCGTTAAATTTCTCAAAACAGCGCATGCCATATTCCTGATACGCATAGATAATTACTTCAGTATCGGTCTTTGACTTGAAGAAATATCTTCCAGTGGCAAGAAGCTCGTCCCGCAGGGTCTGAAAATTATAAATCTCTCCGTTAAATACAAGTCCGATTTTCTTCTCCCGATCAAACATAGGCTGACGGCCGTCTTCGGAAAGATCAATGATACTCAAACGGGCATTCGCGAATCCGATGCCTTGAGACAAAAAGACGCCCTGCTGATCAGGGCCGCGATGCTTTAGAGTCGCAATCATCCGTTGGAGATCGCGCTCATTTCCTTTTCCAATAAAACCGGCAATACCGCACACAGTGAATCAAATATTGATTTTCCCTTTAATATGATATGGCGTTTTCTTTTGCGATTCATAGTAGGTGCGCATCACCATCTCTGCGAGCACCCCCATGATAATGAGCTGGATGCCTACAATAATAAAGAGCGCCGAGAGAATCGGCAGAGGCGTTCTTATCAATGACCTCCCCGAAATTATTTTAAGCATAACAGCGCCCGTCCCCGCGGCACATCCGATAAAAAATGCAAATAACCCGACTCCTCCAAAAAAATGAATCGGCCGATTCATGTAACGCGTAAGAAATTTAATCAGCAGGAGGTCGAGCACCACCCGGAAAATCCGCGACAGGCCGTACTTGCTTGTCCCGTGGATTCTCGGCCGATACTTCACCGGAATCTCTGCCACGCGCGCCCCTTTCCAATAAAGATACGCGGGGATAAAACGATGCATCTCTCCATAGAGCGGCACGCCGGCGATCGCTTCTCGCCGATAGGCTTTCAGCGTGCAGCCATAATCATGAAGCCGCAGTCCGCCGATTCTTGAAATCAGCCAGTTCGCAATCAGAGAAGGAAGTTTTCGTGCAAGAACGCGGTCGTTCCATCGTCCCTGCCGCCAGCCGGACACCACGTCGTATCCCTCTTTGAGTTTTTCGAGAAGCCGCGGAATATCTTCTGGATCATTTTCAAGATCACTGTCAATCGTAACGATCACATCGCCCCGCGCGGCCGCAATCCCCGCGGCGAGTGCTGCGGTCTGTCCGAAGTTTCGGGAAAATTGAATAACTTTAAGACGGGGTTCACGTCCTGCGATGCGGGTGAGTTCCTCAAAACTCCTATCGCGCGAACCGTCATCAACCCCAATCAATTCAAATAATTCTTCGCGCCTTCCCAATACGGAAAGGAGCCTCTCAACCAGAGGATTGATATTCTCCCGTTCGTTATACACCGGAAACACCGCAGAAATCATGGTTTTCTTCGATAAAGCTTAAGCGTGCCCCCGTCATTTCCTTCCGTATATTTTCGCGGGTATACATTCAAAGCGGTTCCCACAAGCTCGTACTTCGTATCAATAATTTCCTGGATTTCTTTCATCCCGCGCCCCGCGTCTTCAGTCCCCGTGCCCCAAAAAGGCAACCGGAGAATCGCCCAAGGCCATCGTTCTTCATGCACCGCGAAATAATCAGCGCGCTCCGCGAGCCAGAACTTGACCATCTCCAGATTATAAAATCCAAGACGCGCGACTTTCGCTGTATCGGCGTCTCCCAGAAGAAAAAAATTGCGATTCATCAAAGGAGCGAATGTTCGCCGGTCAGCCGCAAAAATATGAATAATGGAATTATCAAGAGCGATAATCCGATCACCGGCGCCCGTGTGCGCGGCAAGAAACGCAGCGCCCCGATTCACGCGCGCAATATCGGATTCTTCTCTCGGATTTGAAACCACGTCAATCCGATAAAGATTCCCCGCGAGACCCAACACGATTGCCGCGCCCGCCATCGCAGAAAACAAACGATTCCCCGCCAGAAATCGTGCGCCTCCGACCACGACTGCAAGAATCATCAAAGGAATAAAATAATTCGCGTAATATACGTGACTCACGATTCTTGGATAAAAATAATGGCTTCCCATGAGCGCGAAAGACATAAAAATCAAAAGGGCGTACAGACGCTCGCGTCTCAAAAACGATACGAGCTCCCCCTTCTTTTCCAAAAAAATTGCCGAGAGTCCCGCAAAAAATAGTATCAGGATGCCCAGATACTCCCGGACAAAAGCGGTGAACGCCTCAAGAAACTGCATCAGCGTCTGCCCCCCTTCTTTTGATGATGCAGGAAGCCCGCTCAATGGACCGATATTTCCGAAAGGGCTCACCGCATAGGCAAATGCAAGCGACGGATCATGCACCATCAATGGAAAATATCCGAGTGCCGTGAACCCCGCGACGAGAACGCAAAAGAATATAATTTCTCTGAAACTCACTTTAATAAAAAAATAGTAGGCGAGAATCGCGAGTACGGCGGCGACCATATTCGCGCGCGTGAGAATGAGCACCGCGCTCGCCGCCGCCATGATAATTATTTTTTTATCCCGCGAGATCTTCCATGTTTCGCTCCAGACCGCGCATAAAAGAGTCGACATCACGATCGAATAGCTCGTCGCGGAAACATAATTTCCCGCGAGGAGGATATTGCTCACAATGAGCGCGAGCGCGGCAAAAGCCCATTCTTTGCTTCCATTCCGCGCCGCGAGCCGATACACAAGAAAAAGGGTTGCGGCAAAAAATGCGCTTGCGAGAATCCGTCCTGCATATAAACTCGGCCCGAAGAAGTACTGTACGGCTCCGTGCGTCGGGATGATAAACGGGGGGTAGGGAAAAACACCGTCCCGAAACGGAATGAATTCTCCTTTCACGACAAGAAAACTGCGCCATGCGGCAAAAAGTTCATCCACCCAAAATTCGCGGTAAAGAATCAACGCCGTGATTTCTGCCGCCGCAAAAAATGCGATACCTATGAGGCCGCAAAGCGTCAAAGCGCGCCGAGAGATAAGCGACGATCTATGCATATACCGACTGTACCTTATACTTGACAATTTTTCAAAAGAAGTTCAATAATTTCTTCCGCAGTACTCCGGCTACGAACTGGACACATGGTCCGGCGCATCAATGCCCGGCCGTCTCTATCCAGAGACGGATTATCAAGATATTTTTTAATCGCGGCGTACAGATCATCAAACGTGCGCGTGACCCGAATTCCGCCTGTCGCATACACATCCTGAAAATGGGTGAATCCTTCAAATCTACGGACGGAGCGATGAAAAGGTCTTGCGCGATGTCCATCAAATCCGATCGCGATGAGCGGCCGATCAAAAAGCGCGACCTCAAGTGCGGCTGTGCTGAATGCAGAAAGCACTACGTCCGCGTGCGCCATCAAATTAAGCAGTTCTCTGGTGCCGGGAAGATCGTGCCATGATTCGCGCTGATAAAAAACCACGCGCGGATGGGTTTTGAATCCTTCAAATTTTTTTATGTCAAAATCGCGATCGCGCAGACGCCCGCCAAGATACGGACGGATTACCAGCCGCACGTCATGCGGCAAGAATCGTCCTTCATCAATCCAGCGAAGCACTTCCTCAATGACGTCCGGCTCGTCAGGACAATAGACGCTTCCGGAAATATAGAGAAGATATTTCGTATCCCTCGGAAACCCGATTGAAGATAAAAGGGCGCTGCGCGGGATAAGATATTCTTTGCTATTGATAAAATCAAAATGCGGATATCCGATCACCATAATCTCGGCTGGTCTATAACCCTGAAGACGCACCGCGGCATCCCGAATGTGGTTATTTTGCGCAAAGAACAAATCAGTCCGTACCGGCATGAAATATTTATCAATGTGATCCCAATTTGCCGTCATCCCGACGGTTTTTATCCCATGCGCTTTCGCGTCGCGAGCGCATACTGTATCAAACCATCCGTAAAGATTCGGAACAAACACAAGATCAGGATGATATGTATGCAGTACATCCGAAAAGGGTTCCGCGGGAAACAGATAGTCAAAAAGCGCGGGTACCGCTTTTTGTGTAATAAATGAAGACCTCCCAAATGTCTCGGCAATCGCGGCCTTCATGGGCGCAAGATACCTGCTTCCCGCGAACATCTCATCAGGGCGAGTTCCCATCGTCGCGAGAAGCCGCGTCGTGCTCGTGTAAATAAGATACGAGTAGAAGAACCGAAAAAGCCGCGCAACGATTCCTTGCGGCGCAGGGACACTGACGTAGTCAATAAAAATTTGTTCCGGAAAACGGCGAATCATGGACGCGCACCACGGCCCATACTTTTCTTTATAGTAATCGGGCATCACGACAACCGCACGGAATGATTTTTCTTTATCTGCCGCGCACAGTGCGCCTAACTTTTCCCAGAAACTCCCCGGAAAGAGAAAAAAATTCTTAAAGACCGGCTGCGATGAAAGCGTGATGATAAAAGTATTCATAGAGTTCGTGACTCGCGGGATAACGTCCGCAACTCCAAGGCATCAAGAAGCGCATGCGCGAGGCGTTCGGCAGAACGTCCGTCCATATATTCGCACTGCTCGGCAACAATTTTTTTTCTCCCTTCGCCAAGATCAGACGGATCGCGAAGCGCCCGATTCACCGCTTCTAATAATTCTTCACGGCTTTTGACAAGCCGTATGCCGTTCAGTTTTTTTATATCGGCAAGATGGTTCCAATCAAAAAAGCGCGAGGCAGAATCCCAGTACTTGCGCGGCCGCGCGCCGTCAAAACCGATACCGATAAGCGGCTTATCAAAAATCGCCGCTTCAATGAAAAATGTTGAATACATAGTGAGCACGCAATCCGCGTGGGCGAGACTGTTCGTAATCAGCGACAAAGCCGCATGATCAAATTCCCAGCTCTCCGCTCCATCCCCCACATGCGCCACCGGAGATGCGACAAGAAATCCGTACTTCTCGCGCAACCGTTCAAGCTTCTCGAGCGGAAAGTCGTATCGCGGATAAGGCCGAAGAAGCACCTGAACGTTGTCCGATATTTCTTTTTTCTGGAGCGCGTCATACAGCATCTCTATAATTTCAAATTCTATTTCGAGGCCGGCTTTCCCCGAAAAAGCGTATAGTATTAATTTCTTTGCAGGATCTGCGCCGATTTTTTTAAAAAATTCAGCGCGCTCCTCCATCCCTTCGCGGCGAAAATGCCGATCATACTGCGGCACGCCGACGATGAAACTCTTGCCACGCGGAAAATCTCCAAAACGCTCTGCTGCGTCTCTCACATACCGCGTCTGAACGAACAAGAGGTCTGGATGAACACGAAGCAGGGTTTTACTGAAAAGATTGTCCCATGAAAGAACCATTCCTGCGGTTTTTATTTTGCGGCGGCGCGCCTCCCGCAGAAATGCGTAATCACGACCGATCATTGTCGGACAAAAAAGAAGATCGGGCGCATAGCGATCAAAAATCCGGGAAACCCCCGCATTGGAGAAGAAAAGGTAGAATCGGCGCACAGCGCCGCGCCACCACGAATATCTGCCCGCATGCCATAATGCGCGTCTCAACAAAAAGAGCGGGATTTTGCGCGCGATCGCCCTCGCCGACTTCTCACGCGACATGTCCCAATGCTGCAGCATATTTTCCGTGCGGGAATGAATGCTTGAGGTTTCGATCAATTTAAAAAAGCGTTCAATGCATGTTTCCTTCGTCTCAGAAATTTCCTCAAATATAAAAGATGCCGATGAAAATTCTTTTCGATAATAATCAACTTTTTCCCGGGTTGCGAGAAATACGACGCGCACATCGGACGCCGCCTGAAGAATCCGACGCGCATCCGTCCGGAGAAACGTCCGCACGAAAAAATTACTGGTGATGGGAATTAAGATAGTTTTCATATTATAATTTCTAAGAACGGTCAAGCATATTCAAAAGTTCGCCGGCCATACGCGCGCCCGCATGCCCGTCCGCATGGGAAAACCACAACGCCCGGCCGCGCGCTCTTCCCTCTCGATCGCGATCGGGATTTTTAAGATAGTCGTCAATGGCTCCAAGAAACGTTTCTTTCGTCCCGGCATAGCGCACCGCGCCCGTGGCGAGAAGTTTCTGAATGTGCAGATCCCCATAGCGCCACGCGGTGTCAAAAAACGGCCGCGGCGTCGGATAGATATTCACCGCAATCACCGGCTTGTCAAAAAAGATGCCGTCCAGACAAATGCTTGTCGGACCAGTGATCACAAGGTCCGCGTGCGCGAGCATTACAGCAAGACGTTCATCGTCTTCGGGACGGATCTCGCGATCTCCCACTTCTTTGTCCTTAAATACAAATCCAGGCCGGTCAAACGCCATATGCCGCGGCGGTACGAAACCGTCGAGCGTCACGCCTTTTTCCGGCGGAAATCGGACAAGAATTGACGCATCCCGAACCTCGCTCAAAAGGTTCAAAATATATTGATCCGCGTCATTCTTGCGAATAAGCGCGTTGCTTATGGGCGCATAGACAATGAGTTTTTTTAACGGATCAAGTCCGTATTCCCGGCATAACTCTTCTCGCGATTGCCGGATGGAACTGGATTGATACCCGTCATAATGGGGATTTCCAGTGATCACCGCGCGAGATCGGGGATACCGATGAAACCGATCCAGCTCCTGCCGAAGCGTCTCCGATCCGACAAGAAGCGTGTCCGGGAAAATCCGCAAAATCCGCAAGGTGAGATTATCCCACGAGCGCACCATGCCAACCGTGCGCACCCCGAATCGGCGCGCATCCTGCATCAAAGCCACATCATTTTCATTTTGTACATCGGTCGAAAAAATGAGGTTCGGATGATACTTCCGAAGGAGCGGCTCAAAAATCCCGCGCGGCGAAAACCGGTAATCCAGCGCGCGCACGCGCGCGCGGATAAAAAATAATCGTCCGATGGCCCCGAGGGACAATCCCAGAGCGAACTGCAGCGGTTTTTTATTCACGTGATACTGGTACCGCTTGAGATTTCGGGCGCTTCTTGAATCAAAAAGAAACATGCCGAGTTTCTTAAAAAAAAGTCCCCGAAACAAGCGTGATGCCTGATAGGGCTTTACGCCCTCAATCATCACATTAGGTCCGCCGAATTGTTCTCGGAAGTATGCGCTCTTATACTCCGGCACTACGATCACAATCTGTAGACGTTTCTCGGCGCGAAGAATCCGAAATGCTTCGGTTGAAAGAATGTTTCTCGAAATATGAGGATGAAAACTGGTGATAAAAATTGTTTTCATAGAGAACCGGAATTGACAATCGCGGCATTGAACAATTCAAGCATCGCGTCAGCATACTGCGGCCATGAGATATGTTTCTCAACAAATGCCCGGCCGTTTCTGCTTATCTGCATGTATAACGCCGGATTGCTGATTAATTCCTCAACCGCCGCCGCAATGCCACGCGGGTCTTTTGGCTCAATAAGGAACGCATTCACTCCGTCAGTTAAAACTTCATGGGCGCCCGCACTGCGGGATACGATCGCCGGCGTCCCGCACGCCATTGCTTCAAACACCGCCATGCCCCATGACTGCAGATGACACGGAAATACGAATGCGCCGCTCTCCTGATAATATCGGACCAGTTCCGATTCAGACACCACGCCCGCGAAACGTACCGCCTCCTGCAGTCCAAGGTCGCTACGCAATGCGATCAGTTTTTCAAAGTAGGGATCCCGAGGCGAATACCCTCCCACAATCGTACAGAAAGTTCTATACCCGCGCTGAGAGAGCATCTTCACTGCGGTAATCAAATCCTCAAAACGGCGGTGGGGAAAGAGAATCCCTACGGCAAGCAGATTTAATTTTTTATCTTTTATCGGCGGAAGCGGCCGGTAAGGAAACCGAGGGAGGTCAAGACCGCTTCGCACCACGGTCGCCTCCTTGCCGAAAAATTGCCGCACCCATTCACGGTCGCGATTATCAAGCACCGCAATCGCATCTTGCGCTCTAATTGCGGTACCAATATCATAGCGATCGTACACACGCCGTATCCATTTTCTGAACGGAGAGACCCGCCGCCTCAATCCGCACTCGCGTTCGCGCCAGTACCCCCACGTTTTCGTCGGCATATCGTTCATCATCCATACCGAAGGAATGTTCCGTACATACTTTTTGAAATAATACGCAACGCGATAACTCACCTGATCATGCGGATTCAGAAGCTCCGTATCGCGTGCGATCAGTGCGGCGAGGCGCCGGGAAACGCGGCACTCGTTCCAGAAATCAATCAGCGCGTTCCGGCTTTTTGGGTAGGCGCCGAGCGGAACCACGGACAGTCCTTGCAACAGTTCGGCATTCGCTCCTTCGCCGCGAAGAAAAGTATAGACGACCACATGGTGACCTCGTTTTTTAAGATTCTGCGCGAAAAAAAGGGCTTGCCTCTGCGTGCCGCCCTCTACATTGAGTCGCCGGATGATTAATGCAATCTTCATGATTCGCGGATCCTCTGCGGAGTATATAACTTCATATCGCTGTCCGTCATCATTCGTACTAACTCCTTAAAGCTCACTTTGGGTTTCCACCCGAGCTCCCGGCGCGCGCGGCGCGCATCGGCGCAAAGATGCACCACCTCCGCCGGGCGCACGAACGCCTTATCCATTTTCACATATTTTTTCCAGTCAAGATCAAGATAGCTGAATGTTTCTTCAACAAATTCCCGGACGCTATGCGACTCACCCGTCCCGATCACATAATCTTTCCCACACGCCCCTTGAAGCATGAGCCACATCGCCCGAACATAGTCACCCGCGAATCCCCAGTCGCGTTCGGCATCAAGATTTCCAAGACGCAGTTCTCTCTCCATGCCATGTTTAATTCGTGCCGCCGTACTGGTAATTTTGCGCGTGACAAACTCAAGCCCCCTGCGCGGGCTTTCATGATTAAAAAGTATTCCCGAGACCGCATACATTCCATACGACTCGCGATAGTTAACCGTCATCCAATGGCCGTACAGTTTCGCGACCCCATAAGGACTTCGCGGATAGAAGGGCGTCTTCTCATTCTGCGGCAACTCTTTCGCGCCTCCGAACATTTCGCTGGAACTTGCCTGATAAAATTTTATTTTCGGATTTACTTGGCGAATCGCCTCCAGCACCCGGGTCACCCCAAGCCCCGTCACCTCGCCCGTATAGACGGGCTGCTTCCACGAGTCGCCGACAAACGACTGCGCCGCGAGGTTATACACTTCATCCGGCTCGGCCTCCTTAATCGCGTGCACGAGCGACGCTTCGTCGAGAACATCCCCGGAAACCAGCTCAATTTTTTCCTGAATATGTTCAATATTCTTTCTGTTTTTCTGGCTCAACCGACGCTCCAGTCCAACGACGCGATAATTTTTTGACAATAAAAACTCTGCAAGATACGAGCCGTCCTGCCCGAGAATACCGGTGACAAATGCGGTCTTTTTACTTCTTTTCGGTTTTTGCATATAGTAACAGTGAACGCATAGCTACTATACCATGAATCACAAAAAACTCAATATCGGGTGCGGGACCGACATCAAGCCCGGCTGGATAAATCTGGACTCCGCAAAACTCCCGGGCGTGGATGTTATTCATGATATTCAAAAACTGCCGCTTCCGTTCCGCAACGATGAATTTGATGAAATCCTCTGTCAGGATGTCCTGGAACACATTGAGTATATTCCGGTACTGCGCGATCTCTATCGGATTCTAAAAACGGGCGGCTCGATCACCATACGCGTTCCCCACTTCACGTCAAAATTTAATTTTATTGATCCCACGCACAAAAAACTGTTTTCCATAAACACGTTCGATTTTTTTGTTGACCGTTCGCCCACAAAAAGCAACCATATCGCGCGGGAGCAAAACTATTATTTCGATTTCCGTTTTCACCGGATCGGGGCGCAAAAAATAACTTTTGAAAAAAGCTCCCGCTTTTTCGCATACAACCGTCTCGTGGAGTGGTTCGTCAATCGTTCCCCAAGAATACGGCAACGCTACGAGTCCACGTTTCTTTCGCGTCTTTTTCCTGCCGAGAATATCATCGTAGAACTTGTGAAGTAACAGGAAACGCCCGCATCTGTTGGTATACGTCAACATACTCTTCTATCCGCTGCTCCCATCCGGAAGCGCGCGCAAATGCACGCGAGCGCATTCCCATCTCCTTTTTTAATTTCTCATCGCATAAAATCGCGAGAATCGCGTCCGCAAAATCGTCCGCACTGCGCGTCGGGACAAGAATTCCGTTCTCACCGTCGCGCACTGCGTCGTCAATGCCGCAGTTTTTACTCCCGACCACCGGCAGCCCCGCTGCGGCGGCTTCGAGAAAGACCTGGCCGAATCCTTCAACATCATGATTGACATTCTGTGAAAAAAGACAGAAGAGTTCCGCCTCGCGATAGACATCGGCGAGCTCTTCGCGCGTCGCAACATCTTCAAGAATAAATACGCGGCCCTCAAGGTGTAATTCCTTGATGAGGGCGCAAAGACGCATATAGTAATCTTCTTTATATTTCTTTCCCACAATGACGTAGTGAAGAGCCGGAAAACGCGCCGCCACCTTTGCAAACCCGCGGATGCTGAAATGATACCCTTTGCGCCAGCGAAGCTGCCCGACGCTCGCGATATACGGTTTATAGCGCGCGGCGTCATAGCGGGACGTTTGCGTGTCCCCAAAAAAATCCGCATCCACCCCGGGATTGATCACCTCAATCGCGCGCCTGGGCACCTTTTTTAAAATCTCCGCACGCGTGAATCGGCTGATCGCGATGACTTTATCGGCGCGCCGCAATGCCCATCGCGCGAGCCGCGCCTGAAAATAATGGTACAAAGGAACAATAGATCCGCTCCCGATCGCAGTAATAATTATTTTCTTCCCAAGGCCGAGAGAAATGAGCGCGCCCAAAAATCCGTACGGAAACACATCAAACGCATGCACCGCGTCGCATGTTCGTATACTTCTCCTGATTTCCGGCAAAGCGCGTATCATCCCAAAGATATTCAAAGACAAAATCGGCCGTTCAAACGGCATGCCGGACGGCACCGCCGCGAAAACAATCACCCGAGCTCCCAACGCCGATTGAAGGCCGCGGATAAGCCGGAGAGAAAATACGCCTCCACCGTTATCCTGCCGCAAATTGTGCGCCAAAAAACAAATTTTCATAAAAGAATTTTCATACATTCGCGCGCGGCCTTTTCCCATGAAAAAAGGCGGCTTCGCATTCTTCCCTTGCGGATACACTCTCTGCGCAGCGTCTCGTCCGTCGCAAGACGCACCATCGCCGAAGCGATTTCTTCTTCCGCCAAAGGGTTCACGAGCACCGCGGCATCCCCCGCAAGTTCCGGCAATGACGACACATTTGAAGTCACCACGGGCGCGCCAGCGCTCATTGCTTCAAGAACCGGGAATCCGAATCCCTCAATGATGCTCGGGAATATGCATGCAGTCGTCCTCCGGTACAGATACGCGCGTTCGCCGTCAGTCACATAGCCGACAAAATGAATGCGCTGAGCCGCCGCTCCCTCAGACGCCCTACGGCGAAGCTTTTCCGGATACGCGCCTTCTCCTTTGCCCGCGAGTATAAGATGATGCTGAGGAACACGAGACGCCGCGCGCGCGAACGCTCCGATGATTCGCTCAACATTTTTACGCTCTTTGAGCACGCCGACATACAAGAAGAATTTCTCCGGCGCCGCGCATCGCTCTTCAACGATCCCGTCCATATCACGAACCCCCAGATACACGACCGAAATTCGCTCATCGCGGATCCCAAAAAACTTTATGATATCTTTCTTTGTCGCCTCGGAGATCGCAATGATGCGATCCGCGCGACGCAGGGATCTCGCGTGATACCATGTAAGCAACAAGTGACGCGCGAGATCACGAACGCCGCGAGGCCGCTCATAGAGATACGCGAAATCAAGCGCAATCACAACTGATTTTTGAGGACAAAAAAATAACGGCAGCACGGGGGTGTTGAAAAGATATGCGTCAAGGCGCGGCATCGCGCGCATCCGTTCGCGCCAAAATATGCCTCCGCCGAGCGTTTCCACACGGACATTTCCGGAAAAATGAGGCGCGAGCTTCCGCGCATCTTTCAAAAATATGGTATATTCGTGCTCCGGATAGGCAGCGATGAGCGATCGGGTCAATTCCAAAATCGCCCTGCCGAGTCCCGCAGGTTTTTCTTCGCCGTATGGATGAAGCACAATGCCAATTTTCATACAAGGATCTCTATTAAAATCTATTTGAAGTCGGACTTCAACAGATGCGAGGCGAGGAGGCGCGCATATACCTTAGTTAATTTGCCGCAATAAAATCAAGAATGCTCCGCGCGCGCGCGGGCCATGCATACGGACGAACCTTCTCATACGCGCGCGCAGTTTTTTCACGGTGGGCCTCCGGATCTACGCGCGTCTCTCCGATCGCGCGGGCGCAATCGGCCGCATCATCGGGCATATAAAAAATAACTTCTTCATCTGAAACAATCTCTTCATTTGCCGGAGTTCGCGCCGCAACAATCGGCCGATGACTTGCCATATACTCAAAAAGTTTCATCGGGGACGTATGGTAATACGAATATTCATGTGCGCGCGTGCCGAGCACCAAAAGCACATCGGCGGCCGCGAGCCACTGCCGCACTTCTTGATACGGCCGGTGTCCCATGCAAAGTATTGAAGCATTCCCTATAGTGCTTTTTGTGGTCTCCTCAAATTCTTTGCGCGTGCCTCCGACTAAATAAAAAAACGAGCCGGAAGCGAGGCGTGCCGCCTCCGCAATAATGCCAAGCCCTTTCCATGGATATATTTTCCCGAGATACAGCGCAATAAACCGATCGCGCGGAATTCCGAGCGCCGCGCGAGCTTCGCTCTGCGAAGGCATGTCAGAAAAAAAGACAAGATCAATGCCGTTCGGATGCACTCGCACACGATTCTCCGGTATGCCAAACTCCCGCATGACCGCATATTTAATGCGTTCATTGATGACCACGATGCCCTCGGCGCGACGGAGAAAAAATGCATACAGCATCCCGTACTTCTTCGCGTCATGAAGCTCGACAAAATACCGTTTTCCCACGAACGGGATGCACGCCCACGAAAATTGATCAATGTCGGTGGTATACACCACTCCTGTGCCGCTTCGAAGCCGCAACCAGAGAAAATAAAAAAAATACGCGGCCATGAATGTGCAAGAACTCAACCAGAAACCAATCCGTCCGCGATGATACCAATCCAATACCGCGAGTTTTTTTATGGGAACGGCGGCGCGCAATCCGTAAAAATCCTGAAGCGATTGATTCATCGCGCCCCGCCGCGGCACGATGAGTTCCACATCAACGCCCGCCTCAATAAACGCCTCGCACATCTTGGCAATTTGAAGTCCGTGCGCGCGTTCGGTCGGCATCCGTGCATTTGCGATATAGTATATTTTTGATCTTGTCATCTTCGGGAGCCCTCCCCAAGAAGCGGCACAAGTTGCGTAATCATCCGATCAAGACTATGACGTTCCGTGACGATCCGCCGGAGTATTTCATTCGGCCGCGGATCGCCCGCAAGAGCTCCCAGACGCCCCGCGACAAACTCGGGACTCGTGTGTTCAAGAAAATATCGCGGCGGCAGAATATCGCGGTACGCTTCATTCGCAGTCAGCACCGTGCGTCCGCATGCCATTGCTTCGAGCACCGCTTTATCAAGCGATCCGGTCGCCGAAAGATTCAAAAAGAAATCGTGTTCGTTGAGAAACGCAGGGATCTCGCGGTATGGCCGCGGGCCGAGAAACTGCACGGCGCGCGCGAGCCCCGCATCCGCGACATACTTCCGAAGCAGAAGATAATACTTCTCGTCATGCGCCGTCATTGGCCCTCCCGCGATGGAAAGCATCCAGCGTCCGGGCTCTTTTTTCTCCAGGATCTCAAGCGCTTTCAGCATTGTCTCATAATCTTTCACCGGCGAGATTCGGCCCACCGTGATAATCCGCATACCCGACCCTTCGCGAAACGATTCTCTCTTGTCAGGACAAAATGCATCGGTATCAATCGCCTGCCCGGTATAGATCACTTTTTTCGAAGGAAGACGAAATCCGTTCGCCGATGAAGTAATCACCGTAGTCACAAGACGTTCCGCAACTTTCAATTTCCACGACACGACGCCGTGCGCATACCAAAGAATCGACCGGCGCGGCATTGTTTTGAGAAAAGGCGCGGCGGCGAGCACAAATTCAGGAATCTGATGAAATAAGATAGCGTCCGATTCGCGGTAGTGGCGCGCGAAAAGCTTCATGAATTTGACGAACCTCCCGAACCGTCCGCGCGTTCCCCTTTCTCCCGTGCCAAAAACCGCAATCTTCACATGAGAAGGCAATTCTGCGTCGCCCGCCTCGCGGCAGAGAATCGTGAAAGCGTCCGCATGCGGCGCGAGTTTTTCCCACCATCGGTAAAAAGCTCCGAGGTTCTCATCGTTCCTGTCTACTTTTTGGGTGATCGCCAATAATCTCATGAAGCGAGGCACTGCTTAAAACTCTCTCTATATAACGCAACGGAGTGATCGCGCGTTTTTGGCAATGCTGCCGCAACCGCCGCATATCCCGCATCCGCAATTTTCTTTCTCATCCCGGGATCTTCATATAATAATTGTACCGCGCCGAGAAATTCGTGCATATCTCCCACCCGCGCCACCAAACCATGTTCTCCATGCGTAATCACTTCATTCGCAAGCCCGACATCAGTCATCACCACGGGAAGACCCGCCGCCATCGCCTCAACCGCCGCCATTCCCCATCCTTCATACTTTGATGAGAAAAGAAACACGTCAAAAGATTTGTAAAAAGAGGCGAGGTCCTTCCGCCACGGCTCCAGGATAACGTGTTTTTCCAGCGCCCGATTCTTAATTCTTAATTCATACCTTCCGCGATCCGGTCCCTCTCCCACAATAACAAGAAGCACTTTGGGATGTATTTTTACAAATTCCGCCATCATATCAATAAGCATCAAAAAATTTTTCTCTTTTTCTACAAATCTTCCCGCAGTGATCATTTTAAATGAATACCCGCCGAATCGTTCGTCAACTTTTGGATCACGGACCGCATCCCGGAATTTTGAAACGTCGGTAAAAATCGGCAATACCGCAATAGGGCATCCGGGGCTCGATATCCCGGATGCAACAAGAGATCTTTTTATTCTCTCTGACACGACACGCACACAATCTGCCCGCGGAATAAGAAATCGCGCAACGAGATACCGTGCATATTCTTTCCATGATGCGCGCCGATACCACGAACTCATCACATCGGTGTGCAATTCAAGGCGAAAAGGAACGCGAAACCACCACGCAACAAGGAACGCCGCAACCCCGGTTTCGTCCGCGCCTTGCGCGCTTACGATATCGCATCTTCTGAGACGCTGAATCCGAAACGCCTTTACACAATATAAAAATGGCCGCACAAAGAATGCGCGTACGAAGATCGGATATATATGAAGTCGCCCTTCGTGCGCTTCCCGCGCTCCGCGTTTCCCGATTGAAACCGCATGCAGTTCATCGAACGATGCGGCATACTCGCGTAAGCGGTCGCGCACCTCGGAGTCGTCATCGAAAATCTTTGGATCCGAAGAACACATAAGCACGCTCATCCCGATACGATTTCGGACGAGAAATGAAATGGTTTGACGCATCATCCGTTCGCGGGAAAACGAGCGCGCGCGGGCAACCTCATGATCTCGCAGCGCCGCGCGGGCTTCAGGGGCCATATCGCGGAGTCCCCGGATGATGCGGGCGATTCCATTCGTATCATTATACTCAAAAAGAAGTTCGGCGCACTGATCTCGAACGAGTTCCGGATTCCCGCCCGCACGCGATGCCGCCACGGGCACCCCCAGCGCCATTGCTTCAAGAAGTGTATGCGAAAATCCTTCATACCCGGAATTGAGAATGAACACATCGCTTGCCGCGCAATATGCAAGAAAGGTTTCGTGCACGACGCCTCCGGTAAAAAAAACTTGCTCGCCAACGCCCGCATCACGCGCCAAATTCCGTAATGCCGATTCCTGAGGACCGTTGCCGACAATGACGAGCCGGATATTCGGAATCGTCTCTGCAAGAGACGGTATCATTTTAATAAGAGTCTCAAATCCTTTCCATGACACAAGTCGTCCTGCAGATAAAATCACATACCCATCAAGGCCTAAAGATGCGCGCGCATCCTCGCGCGAGATCGTGCGCGCCGGCGGCTCAAATGCGTTATACACGACACAAATCTTCTCCTCTGCAACACCCCATTGTTGAACAATTTCCTTTAGATACTGACTCGGCACGATCACGCGCTCCGCCTGCCCTGCGGTCCAGCGTTCCGCCCGCCGCCGCATCTCCGTCATAAAATCCAAATGTTGCTTCTGAAATTGTTCTATCGTCACATAGTTTTGAGTTTTGAGTTTTGAGTTTTGAGCTCCGTGCTGATATTGTTCCCATGCATAATCACCGACTATTTTGAGCAGAAACCGTTTGCCCAAAAACAACGCCGCGAGCGCTGCGGGAATTCCGACGCTTACCGGATCCTGCGCAAAAATAACGTCCGCGCCGCGTCCTGCGACGACAATCTTCAAAAAATACGCCGCGTGCCGAATCACTTTTGGCAGATGACGAACGGCTCGAAACGCCGCGACGCGCGTCGCGATACGCTCACGCGGCAATTCGTCAGTGAGGATTTTGCTATACGTCGCCGGGCCTCCGATCTCCGGCGGAAAAAGACCGGTTGCAATGACAAGCCGTATCCGCGCCTCAACGAGACGCCGAAAACTTTCCGCGTACTTGCGCGCAATAGAATCCCATGAAAACCGCTCCCGCGCCATGCGTCCGCCTTCTTCAATAATTCTCTCGCGAAGTGTGCGATCCCGCAAAAGCGTCATAATTTTTTCCGCGAGATCCGCCGGATCTTCGGGATGCGCAAAAAGACCGGTTCTCCCCTCTTCGATAATATCCCGGATTCCGCCCACCGGTGTGCCAATAACGGGGAGACCGGCGGCAAGCGCCTCGACAAACGCATTGCCCATTCCCTCGGATCGCGACGGCCGCACAAAAAGATCCGCCTCGCCAAGATACCCGGGGATGTCTTCATAAGAAACTCCGCCCAAAAACCGCACCGTGCGCTCAAGTCCCCCGCGCTCAACTCTTAACTTTAATTTTTTCTCCTCAGGCCCTTCGCCAATAATAGACAGCTGTATCTCGGGAAAACTCTCTTTGACGCGGCGAACCGCATCAATCAAAATATCAACTCCTTTTTTG
>CAYIAH010000004.1:0-33540 GCA_964361495.1 uncultured Candidatus Saccharibacteria bacterium
TCTAATGGTAGGACGCCACGCTCTGGACGTGGAAATTGGGGTTCGAATCCCTGTCCCGGAGCACGAGCGAAGCGAGTGCGGAGGGGGAGCAATGTCCCTGCGGGCATTGCATTGGGATTCGAACGCCGGAGCGATGCGCGAGTTTTCCCGAGCTTGTCGAGGGAAAGGCGAGCGCCGCGAGGCGTGGCTCGGAGGAAATTTCCGTCAGGAAATTTACCGGAGAGGAATCCCTGTCCCGGAGATATGTCTATTTTTTTGAATCAATAAGGGTTGATATATGCTTTCAAAACTTTGGCAATTTATTAAATTTTATCTCCTGCTCTATTTGCCGTTACCCATGCGTAAATGCCTTCCGAGACAATGGCGAAAAGTATTTAGAAAATCACAGCGGTTATGGAAGAAAACGAGGATTGGGAAAAAATATTTTTTAATCAATCTCTCCGAGCGAAAAAGAGTTGATTGGTACTTCAATGAAATCAATGAAGAAGAAGAACTCAGGATTATCGCCTCACAGCTTACTCGGGATTCGGTATTTTTTGATGTAGGAGCGCATATTGGCCTTTTCAGTATTTTTGCTACAGATTTTTCTTCGTCGATCCATGCTTTCGAGCCGGCAGAAGAAACTTTTTATCATTTAAAATATAACGTTCGCTTGAATAATTTTACCGACAGAATAATATTGAATCGGCTCGCGCTTTCAGATAAAGAAGGGTCTTCGCCGCTCTATATTTATGATGTCACGGTATTTTCGAGCTTAGCCTATAATCCCACTCGAGGGAAAATTATAAAAGAGGAGCAGGTGTTCATGATTACCCTCGATTCATATTGTGAGAAAAATAATATTATTCCGACATTTATCAAAATTGACGTTGAGGGATTTGAGGGGCATGTCTTGCGCGGCGGCATGAGAACGCTCGCTCGCTACTCGCCTACGATTCTTTGCGAACTTGATGAACAAAACTACAATGCGCTGGGATTCAAGACTGCCGATGTGCGCCGCTTTTTAAACTCTCTGGGATACGAAGAAGTGCGGCAGATCGGCCTCATTAATTTTGTTTTCACAAAAAACGTAAAACTCATCTAGCCCCCAGTTCATTTTTAGCGAGGCTGGGATTGTGTACTTTTATGGGCTGCATTTATCATTCGGGCGACGCCCTGCGGTGATCTCATTGATACAGTACTGAGTTCGTTCTTTAAGTTCGGGATATTTTTCAGCAGTACGCCGAAGAATAGTGAAGGCTTCATCGGGTTTTTTTGTAGCCTCGAGATAGGCCAGCGCAAGCCCGAAATTATAATCCGTGGTATCCGGATACAGACGCACCGCTTCTTTCCATTGTTCAAGCGCCTGATCATATGCTCCGATATCACGGTATGCCCCGATCAGGCGTCCATTCGGATAATGAATGTTGCCAAACCGTTCTTTCTGCAATTTATGGACTGCTTCTATTTCTTTATTATAGATCAAGGCAAGAGTATACGCATCGTATGCCTGCGGAAATGAAGGGTCGAGTTCATATGCGATTCGAGCGGCTTCTTTTGCCTTCCCCCTTTCGTTTAGAAAGAGATATGCTGTTACCATTTCAAAATAGATTTGCTGTTTACGGGGAGATAACTGGCGAGCCTTCTCAAGATATACAAGAGCATCTTTGGAAAATTCAATTTTATTCAAAAACATGCCGATAAAGAACTGCTGACGGACATCATCGGGAGTAATTGTGAGCTGTTTCCCGAATTCTTGAAGCGTAAGTTCAAAGAATTCTCGCTTCAGTTCTTGAGGGACATCTTTCGACGCTATAACAGACAGGGTCGTAAAGAGAAGCTGTTCTCTTATTTCCGGTATGCCAAACGACTGATATTCAAGAATTTTTCTGAAATACTCCAAATTTCTCCTTATTCCTTCTTTATGCGGGCTAATTGCATTCTTAAGTCCTTCGGCCGCACGAAGTGCGGGTACGTTAAAAAAATATATACTGATAATTGCGGCGGCAACTATAAGAGGAGCTGCATAGAAGACGCCGCGGGGATGAGACGGGAGAGTTTTTGATTCCTCGAGTATTTTAGGGGAAAAAAATCTCGAGACCATGTTCGTGTCCATATATGCAATAAAAGAAAAGAAAAAGATGTAGCTTAATAGGTTGTCGAATACAAAAAGATTCTGCACCGCGTACGCGATCAAGAGGCTGGTAAGAACGCCTCGTTCCAGAATGGAAAAGGGAGGCGAGGGATTTTGGAGTGAGCCGACGTTTTGTTTTTGAAACTTTTTTGCTGAATGATGCGTGATCGGGATTTTTCTGCCGCGCCATACCGTAAAAAACGTATATAGATAGAGCGCGCAGTAGCCGGCAAGTCCGAAAATACCCCCGGCAATAAGCCAATCAAGGAAAATATTGTGGGTGCGATCAAACCACTGTTCTTGAGCGTACATTTTTGGATCGTAGTATTTGTTGAAGACATAATTAAAACTTTCCTGACCCCACCCAAAGAGAGGCCGTTCCTTAAACCCTTGCCATGCAATATTCCATAGGGACAATCTTGATCTCGCTTGGGTGAGCGATATTGAAGAAAACCTCGCTAAAGGGGTGGATGAGCGTATCAATGCGGTATCTCTAAAAGTAAAAAGGAGAGTTATACCGATACCAAGTATAAGAAAGCTCATCAGCGCGATTTTGCGAAGCGATTTCATATCGTGTCTCATGAGAAGACTGATAAATCCGAACGTGAGAACGCCGGAAAGAATTCCAAGAAATGCGCCTCGCGTAGCCGTTTCGTATAATGTAAATGCTTGAAGAATAATACAGGCGCTATATACATACTTCAGGGGGCGCGACCGATACCCGCGGATCAAAAGAAAAAGCGTCAAAAAAATATGGATTAGCATGTAAGTCGCAAGATAAGAAGCATTGCCAACAGCTGCTTCCACTCGGCTCGTACTTTGATAAATCGAGGATATACCCGCAAGCTGAAGCATGCTGTGAAATGCCACTATGATGCTGACTCCCACGGAAGTTTGAAAAAAACGAATCCATAATTTTTCAGTGGACAGTATTCTACTCGCAATGAGAAAATAGCCGAAGAGGTGCAGAAGTGTTATGTACCCCTCCATCCGTTCAAAATTGCTCCAAAAACTTTTAAAGGGGTCGGGGCTTAAAAGATCGGCAATCCCAATGGCCACGAGAAAGAAAATAAGAAGCCACGTAAACCACGTAGCGCGGGGCCGGTAGAGAGGCGATGCGAGAGCGAGAATAATCCATCCGCCAAAAGCGAGTTCAATTAGAATACGAAAAATAAAATTCTTTCCGGTAATGTAGGGGAAAAAGAGACTCGTCGCAATAACGAGGGGAATAAAAGGAACAATAAAAATAAGAGTGAGGATAAAAGAGTGAAGAACGCGAGTAAATTTCATAACTGCATAATAACTAAAAGATTCTCTATAGACAATGTATTCTATTTATTGCTTTAAGATGGATCAGTTGTCTCTGAGGTATTCATATAGTACAATCGCTTCATGATGTTTTCAAAAGCCCCTGATGCGGGCGTTTTAGTAATCGGCGGAGCCGGAGCGATTGGCTCCAATCTCGTACGACGATTGATTGCCGAAGGATACCGAGTCGCCGTGTTCTCTCTCCCGGGGCCGGATCTGGTGCGGCTGGACGAACTGAAATCCGAAATTGAACTCATTATCGGCGATTTGACTATCCCCGGCGCGATCGAGGAAGTGATTAAACGCTTTGAGCCGAAGATCGTATATCACCTCGCAAGTACCATTTGGGCGCGCCTGCCCGGGACCAGCCAGGCAGAGCATCTAAAGACGAGTGGATTGGGAACGCTCTATCTTCTGGAGGCGCTTGCCGCGAGACCCGAGACGAGAATTGTTTTTACCGGATCCGCTGCGGTGTATGGCCCCGGCACGCTTCTGAAAGAAGATGCCGCGATCCTTCCCAATACGATTTTTGGCGCCTGCAAGACAGCTGCCAGCATTTTATTGCAAACCTATGTTCGCATCTACGGACTGTCAACCGTGGAATTGCGTTTCTTTATGCCTTACGGGCCGTGGGAGCATCCCCATCGTTTGATTCCTCAAGTTATTTTGTCGGCACTCGCGAAGCGTGATCTCTCGATGACCTCGGGGGAGCAGAAGCGGGATCCGGTGTACATTGATGATGTGGTGGACGCATTGCTCCTCGCCGGCACAAAAAATGTGAAGGCGGGATCGATATTTAACATCGGCTCTGGTCAGGCAATCCCGGTCAAAGACATTGTACAGGACGTATTGAGATTAATGGATAGTTCGGCAAAACCCTTTTTTGGGAAGCTTCCTATGCGGCCGGATGAAATCATGGAGATGTCAGCGGACGTGTCGGCGGCCCGCGAACAGCTTGGCTGGAAGCCTAAGATTTCCCTCACCGAGGGACTCTCGAAAACAATTGCGTGGTGGGAGCAAAATCGTGATTTTGAGGGTCGGATTACGAGCACTTGAAACTTTATAAAATTAAAACTGCGAGGCTTCGCCTCGCAGTCTAATCAATAAAGAGCAAGAAATACATTGCAAGCAGGCCGAGGGTCATCCCGATAATTTCGTAGAAAAGATTTTTTGCCCCCCCGCTTTTTTTGTGAAGCTCGGGAACGAGGTCCGAACTTGCAATATAGATAAACACTCCGGCGGCGAACGGTATGGCATTCTCGGCAAGGCCTTCCGATACTGCGCCAAAAATGAGGACGAACGCCGTGCCGAGCACTGCCGTCAACGCGGAGAGGAAATTATAGAAGAGCGCGGCGTTTCTTTTATATCCCGCGTAAAGAAGTACGCCAAAATCGCCGATTTCCTGCGGAATTTCATGAAAGATAATGGCGAGCGTAGTCGCGATGCCAATCTCGATTCCGACAAGATAGCTCGCGCCGATAATGATTCCGTCAATGAAATTGTGGAGTCCGTCGGAGACAAGGATCAGTGAACCGAGATGTTTTGATTTCTCCGCGCCCTCGGCGGTGTGCGTGGGATTTTCGTGGGACCTGTGGTGCCAGCGAAGATATTTTTCCAAGATAAAGAACGATACGACGCCGAGCACGAGAAGAAACGAGGTCAGCGCAGGATTCGTTGAGTTCTGAAACGCCTCCGGGATAAGATGGAAAAATGCATCTCCAAGAAGCGCTCCAACCGCGAGGGGAATCAAAAAAATAAAGGCTTTGCGCAGGCGATCTTCTCGCAGAGAAATACCGAAAACTCCTACAAACGAGAGGAGGCTGACCGCCATGACGCTCGCGAAAATATAAAGCGTGCGGCTCATAATTTTTTATTTTTTCTTGGCAACTGCGCGATTACTTCAGGATAGCAGTAATAAGCTATGTGTCAAATAAGTTGCGGGTGATTTGCATGTATAATATGATGGCGGTATGGAGGCAAAAGGGATGTCGCGAAACAGTATTATTTTAAGCGCCGGCGTCGTATCCGTACTTATTGTTGCGGGACTTTATTTTATGTTTGGTTTTTCCGGCGGGCGTCCGGAGCCGGCGGGTTCGGAGAAGACAAAATCTGCCGTGGGCGCGGCAACCGAAAAAGAAAATGGCATGCACGCGGTGACTATTGAGACGACCAAAGGGGCGTTTCGATTTATGACGTATGATGCGGATGCGCCCAAAGCCGTTGAAAATTTCATCACGCTCGCCGGAAAGAAATTTTATGACGGGCTCACGTTCCACCGCGTGATCCCCGGATTCATGATTCAGGGCGGGGATCCTTTTGGCAACGGGACCGGAGGTCCGGGGTATACGTTTGAAGATGAATTAAACCCCGAGACGGAATCATATAAAAATGGCTACACGCGTGGAGCAGTCGCGATGGCGAATGCGGGGTCGAATACCAACGGGAGTC
Source organism: uncultured Candidatus Saccharibacteria bacterium (assembly GCA_964361495.1). GTDB lineage: Bacteria > Patescibacteriota > Minisyncoccia > Sungbacterales > HO2-52-23 > CAYFJB01. The sequence continues at coordinate 5,870 of CAYIAH010000004.1, forward strand.
AGTTTTTTATCATGCATAAGGATTATGCTCTGCCGCATAACTACACTATTTTTGGAAAAGTGATCGAAGGAATGGAGGTCGTTGATGCGATAACCGCGCTCCAGACCGATGAGCAGGATAAACCGCTCACGGCAGTGGTGATGAAAAGAGTGACGGTTGAAGAAAAATAGTCGCGGTGCGAATGTTTTATTCGTATGAAAATTCCCGCGTATGGTGCGGGATTTTATTATTTTATACACGGACTCGACAGGAGAGGAGGGTGAAGAACCCGATGAGTCCGTCACGGATGCGGATTTTTTTGCCCTCGCGGAAGCCGCGAGGGGTATAGGAGATTGCGACTTCTTTGATGGGTGCCCCGCGGCGAAGGAGAAGCGCGGTCACTTCCGCCTCAAACTCAAATCCCGTTGCGGCAAGCGGCAATGTTTTGAACAAAGACGCGGGAATCAATTTGTAGCATGTGTAGATATCGGTGAGCCGCGCGCGAAAAAGAAGATTGGTGAACGCCGTGAGCATGCGTACGCCGAGCACAAAATGCAGATAGCCGCGCCGGTCGGGAGCAAGTTCCCGTGAGCCGAATACCGAGATGGTTCGGGCATGGTCCGTCTCGTCAAGAAGTTTTTGCCATTCTGCGGGATCGTATTCAAGGTCGGCATCCTGAATGATAATGTAATCTCCGGTCGCGCGTTCAAGCGCAGTGCGAATTGCGGCCCCTTTTCCGCGATTGCGTGCGTGCGAGAGGATCGTGCAGTTGTGTATACCCAACTGCGATTTCGCGTGATCAATTTCAATTCTTGAATGATCAGTTGATCCGTCATCAACCACAATAAGTTCTTTTTCCCAGCCGTTGAGCGGCTGATTCCATGTGCGTTCAAGCGCGCGGCTCACGGTGAGCTCTTCATTGTACACGGGAATAATGATGGAGAGAGTGCGCATGTGTAAAGGTCCTTAGCTTCGTATGGAAAAGAGATTCCGCGGGAGCTCAAATTTTTTAATAATCGTTTCGTTTGCCTCATTTCTTTTAAGAAAAATGATGGCGTAATCGTCAACGTAGACCGGGGCCCATGCGGCGTCCTGAATTCGCGCGATCATGAATTTTTGTGCCCACGGCGTGAGGTCGCGGCGATAAAAAATGACGGTGTTGAAACGAAAGCGGCCGTCCGTCTCGCGCCATTTCTCGTCGGATTCCTGCATGGGGATATAGGTGTCTTCAAAAAACGATACGGGATATGCCTCTGGGCGGTTATCCACGAACACGCGTTCGCGCGGATAGAGGTGGTAAATGAGGTAGCCGCCGATGTCATAGTTATTAAAGATCGGGCCGCGAAGATTCTCGCGGATAAAGAATTCCGCTGCGCCGTTGGTTTTTTCAAGAAGGCCGAGCGTGAAGAATTTTTTTGTTTTCCAGTAGTCCGGATTCAGGGCAAGGAGTCCGGCAAAAAGCGCAAAGAGGAGGAATGTAAGCCGGGCATAATGATATCGCGGCGCGCGTTTCCCGTTAAAAAGCGCGGAGAAATGAAGGGTAAGCGCAGGAATCGCACAGTAAGCGAAGAGGGTAAAATTTCTGACGGCGAATAACGCGATGGCACCCATAAATATACTGATAAGCGTTGTCGCAAGGGGTCGAAACTCCTCGCGGCGGCGCATGATTTGTATCGCGAATGCGGCCCAGCTTGCCGCAAGCGCGCCGAACGCCACAAAGAAATAGTGGTTTGGCGGATATGATCCAAGCACGCGCGCGATGAACCATACGGACTGATTCTCAAGGAGGCGGTAGCCGTAGTTTTTAAAAATAGTAAAGGGCTGGAGCGCGCCTTCAAGACCTGCGGGATTGAGGAGGAGGGCGACTCCGGCGAGGAAGAGGATCCCTGCGATAATTTTAACGCGCCGAAGCGCGTCGGATGTGCGCGAACGGTACCATGCTCTGATTTCATCAAGAGCGAAAAGCGTAATGAATAAAGGCGCCAAGAAAAAGTAAATGTGCAGGTTGACCCAGAGGGCGGTGAGCGGCACGAGTGCGGCGAGCCATTTTTGCGAAAGCGTTTTTCGAGCGACGCCGGTTAAAATCCAGAAAAAAATTGCCGCGAGAAGATAACTGAAAAGTTCGGGGCGCACCTCGGCGCGATACGTGAGCAGAGGGATCGCGAGGAGTGCGGAAAATGCGGCAATATCAAACCTGCCGAGTCGCGATGCGGCGTGGAAAAATATAAGGAATATGGCGATGCTCGTCGCGATGAAAAAGAGCGCAATGCCGGGGAATCCGCCGATGCGCTCGACCGCATAAAACACGACTCCGCTTGCCCAGTGATGGTTGACGAGCGGGTAGTCCTGATGTGTATATGAATAGAAATTGCCTTGAGGGACGCGCAGCGTTTGGACAAAATGCGCTCCGTTTTTGAGATGACGTCCGAGGTCCGCAGTGACGAGATTGATTCCCTGCGTAAGAAAAACGCCATAGAGAAGCGTAAGACAGGCGAGTATGGCAAGAGGGAGCGCTTTGTGATAGGCTAGTCGTGGCGCGCGCATGAGAAACAGCGTAGCACGCTTTTTTCTTTTATGGAATCATGGAGTTTCTTACCGGAATAAATCTTGCGGCATTGATTGAGACGGTCGGCTATGCCGGCCTTTTTGGAATTATCTTTGCCGAGTCCGGCTTGCTGTTTGGGTTCATTTTCCCGGGCGATTCGCTTCTCTTCACCGCAGGGTTTCTCGCGTCGCAGGGATTCGGAAATATTATAACACTCGCGGCGCTCGGCTTTATCGCTGCGGTTCTCGGGGACAGCGCGGGATATGCGTTTGGGAAGAAATTCGGGCCGAAAATCTTTCGACGCGAGGATTCGTGGTTTTTCCACCGCGCGCATCTCGAACGAACCAAGCGTTTTTATGAAGAGCATGGCGGGACGACGCTCATCCTCGCGCGTTTTATGCCGGTAATACGTACATTCGCTCCGATATTCGCCGGCGTCGGGAACATGCCTTATTCTTTGTTTCTATGCTATAACATTGCGGGAGGATTTTTATGGGCAGTGGGGCTTTTACTGCTTGGGTATACTCTCGGCCGCGTCATTCCGGGAATCGATCGCTATCTTATCCCCTTGGTGATTTTGATCATCGTGGTTTCATCAGTGCCCCCGCTTCTGCATTTTTTGAAAGAACGGAGGCGGCAGCGGACATAAAGCTCTGTGTTTTATCTATGAAAGAAGTGTATCTTGATTATGCCGCCGCAACGCCTCTTGATCGGCGCGTCAAGCGCGCGATGGAACCCTATTGGACAGAAGAATACGGCAATCCGTCAAGCATTCACGGGCGCGGAAAAAAAGCGCATGCGGCGGTTGCCGAGGCGCGCCGCCTCATCGCGCATATACTCGGATGCGCTTCTGATGAAATTATTTTTACGTCGGGCGCGACCGAGGCGGACAATCTTGCCGTGCGTGGAGTTATGGGCGCACGGTCTCAAGTCAAGGGAGACGCGCGCGGGCATATCGTTGTCTCCAAAATTGAACATGAAGCGATTCTTCGTATCGCTGAAGCGCTTGAGAAAGAGGGGCATGAGATAACGTATCTTGCGGTTGACGAACACGGCATTGCGGCGCCGGCGGCAGTAACGTCCGCACTCCGTCCCGACACGGCGTTTGTTTCAATCGGCTATGCGAATCACGAGATTGGAACGATTCAACCGATTGCCGAGATCAGCAAAGTCGTGCGGGCGCATCGAAAAGAGAGATCTCCGTTTCCCGTATTCCACATTGACGGGTCGCACGCTGCGGGATTTCTTACATTGGATATCCGGAAGCTCGGCGTTGATTTGATGACGCTCAGCAGCGGCAAGGTGTATGGACCGAAAGGAGTCGGATGTCTTTTTGTCCGCCGCGGGACGCCTTTGGAGCCGTTGATTTGGGGCGGAGGACAGGAACGGGGCGTCCGATCCGGAACCGAAAACGTCCCCGGAATTATAGGATTTGCAGCCGCTCTTGAGCTTGCAGAGAAAAAACGGACCGCGGAATCAGGGCGCCTTATAAAACTTCGCGATTATTTTATTGCCCATCTGCGAAGCGTGTTTCCCGAGGCAGCGCTCAATGGGCATCCGACGATGCGGCTTCCTCAAAATATTAATATCTCCATTCCCGGCGTTGACGGCGAAGCGGTGGTTATCTATCTTGACGCGCAAGGGATACGCGCGGCAACGGGTTCTGCATGCGCGTCGTTGAACACGAGACAGTCGCATGTTATTGAAGCGCTCGGCAAGAATGCGGAATACACAAAGGGGTCCTTGCGTTTTACGCTGGGAAAAGCGACGACGAAGAAGGACGTGGATTATACAATAATGGTATTGAAAAAGATATTCATGGTAATAAAGCGGGTATAAAAATGAAACCCGCAGCGGTTATGCTGCGGGAGGAGGTAACGTCGAGAAAAATTAAAGATCGGCAACGGAGATTTTTTGGTAGAGAAGCCCTGCGGAGGAAAGCTTTTCCTCAATATCTTCTTCGGCGATGACGATAAAATAATCATTGGAAACCCGCCGCGGCGGAAGGATCGCGAGGACGTGAGGCATTTCTTCGACCAGTTTGAAGCGTTCCGCATGCAGAGAGGCGAGATAGACAAACGTAAACGGGGATTGGGAAATTTCGCGGGCCGTCACTGCGCCGATGCGGTATCCCTGGAAGAGCGGCTTCAGAGTGCATTTTTCAGATATGCAGAAAGACGCGTGAAGCGATACGACTTTCTCCAGGTGGTCGTCCGGCGATGCGTAGGTAATGACGCGGGGGATATGCGTCTGCATTTCATTCCACATCGCTTCGTCCACTAAAATCATAAGAGATTTTTTGGGAGTGCTCATCATGACGTAGGGAAGAAATGCGGGATTTTCTCCCCCCTGTCTCAAGACAAGATAATGGGGAGAGTCGATGAGTTCAACACGGATGAGCCATTTCCGCGACATATGCTTTTCTCCTTTCCGAGATGAGAGAAGTGGTCTGATTGCGATTGTGGAGGACTTATATGATCATAAATCTAATTCTTACTTTTGTAAAGGAGCGATATGGAATCAGCATTTATCGTCAATTCATTGAAGGTGTGCGTTGAAAGTCGCGAAGTGGTTAAGGATTTTTCGGTCGTTATCCGACCGGGAGAAATTCACGCGCTCATGGGGCCGAATGGTTCAGGGAAAAGCTCGCTCGCGTATGCGATTGCGGGGCATCCGGAGTATCGGGTGACCGCGGGGAGTGCGAGATTGGGCGATATCGATCTTCTCGCTTTGAAGCCGGAAGAGCGGGCGCACGCCGGTCTTTTTTTGTCATTTCAGGAGCCGCCGGAGGTGGGAGGGGTCAGCATGAGGACATTTTTGACGACGATCACTCCGAGAGATAAAGTTCCAAATTATGGAGGTCCGACTTCAATAGTTGCGAAACTGGGATTGGAGGAGTCGTTTCTGTCTCGTTTCTTGAATGAAGGGTTTTCAGGCGGGGAGAAGAAGAAAAGCGAATTACTCCAACTTTCGGCGCGGCGCCCTACCCTTGCGATTTTAGACGAAGTGGATTCCGGTCTTGATGTAGATATGCTTAAAAGTGTTGCCAAAATTATTTCTGATGCGCGTGAGACCGGAACTTCATTCTTAGTTATTACTCATACCCCGCAACTCCTTTCATATATACATCCGGATCGGGTGCATGTATTGATTCAGGGGAAATGCGTTGCTTCCGGAGGAAGAGAGATTCTTGCCGAGCTGGATAAAGATGGATTTGACGGTATAAAATATCAATACAATGGGTAAGGCGCTTTTTCCATCGCAAATTCAATATCAATATGGATTTTACGACGAACGCTTGTCCGTACATCAGACGAAGCCCGGACTTTCGGCTGCGGTGGTGGATGAAATTTCCGCGATCAAGAACGAACCGGAGTGGATGCGGCGGTTTCGGCTTGACGCGCTTAACGTCTTTCTGGCAAAACCGATGCCCGCATGGGGCGCGGATTTATCCGCGATTGATTTTGATAAAATTATTTACTATATAAAGCCGTGGGATCGCACCGCGCGTTCATGGGAGGAGGTGCCCCCGGATATTAAAAAAACATTTGATCGGATCGGGGTACCGGAAGCGGAGCGCAAATTTTTTGCGGGTGCGGCAGCACAGTATGATTCAGATGTGATTTACCACGCGATTCGTGATAATCTTGCGCGTCAGGGTGTAATTTTTTGCGACACCGATACCGCGGTGCGCGAGTATCCGGATTTGGTGCAGAGATATTTTGGGACGATAGTGCCGATCGGCGACAACAAATTTGCCGCGCTCAATTCGGCGTGCTGGTCCGGCGGCTCTTTTATTTATGTGCCGGCTGGAGTGAAAGTGGATATGCCGCTGCAGGGATATTTCAGGATTAATTCCCAGAACTTCGGACAATTCGAGCGGACACTCATTATTGCGGATGAGGGAAGCGAGGTTACCTATTTGGAAGGCTGCACGGCTCCTGTATACGCAACGGATTCTTTGCACGCGGCGGTTGTTGAAATTATCGCGAAACCGCATGCACGGGTTCGCTACATCACGGTGCAGAATTGGTCAAACAATGTGTATAATTTAGTGACCAAACGTGCGCGGGCAGAAGAAGGGGCGTTTGCGGAGTGGATTGATTGTAATATGGGAAGTCGGGTAACTATGAAATATCCTTCGGTATTGCTTGCGGGACGCAGCGCGCGCGCCGACACCTTGTCTATCGCGATGGCAGGACCCGGTCAACATCAGGACGCGGGCGCGAAGATGATTCACACAGCGCCGGATACGATATCCAATGTGGTCTCAAAATCGGTTTCTTTTGGTGGTGGCAGGACTTCGTACCGCGGTCTCTCGCGTGTCGTGCGCGGGGCGAAAAATTCAAGACTCTCGGTTCGCTGCGACGCGCTTATTTTTGATCCGCAATCGCGCTCCGATACTTATCCCGCACAGAAGATTGATGAACAAAACGTGCGGATGGAGCATGAGGCTAAAGTTTCGAGACTCGGCGAAAAAGAATTATTTTATCTCCGCTCTCGCGGGCTTTCAGAAGTCGAGGCATCATCGTTGGTCGTCACCGGATTTTTTGAACCGTTGATGAAATATCTGCCGGTTGATTATGCGGTGGAGATGAATCGTCTGATACAATTGGAAATGGAGGGGGCGGTGGGGTAAAAAATTCAAGATGCAAAATGTAAAGTACAAAATTATTGAATCGCGTGAGTTAGATAATGTCTGGGAAGAGGAGGTCGTGATTGGTGAACATCAAAGTCTTCGTTGGGTACTCCTGTGTGTCGATAAAATGCCGAAGCAAATGGATGTGAAAATCCGTCTTGCGGGACGCGGGAGTAGGGCGGAAGTGCTTATTCCTTTTATCGGAAAGAAGGATGGCGAGACCGTCATGAATGTCACGTTGATCCACGATGCCCCCGACACCTATGGCCGCGTGATCGCAAAAGCCGCGCTTTTTGATGAGGCGCGTTTTACCTTGCGGGGAATGTTGGAAATCACTCCACAGGCAAAAGGGGCGGATTCGTATCTTTTGGCGAAGGGGCTTTTGATGTCGCCCGAGGCGCGGGCGGAAATTTATCCCCAGCTTGAGATACAAACCGACGAGGTGAAGGCGTCGCACGGATCGAGTATCGGCCGGATTGACCCGCGGCAGCTCTTTTATCTCCAGAGTCGCGGGATATCCAAGGAAGATGCAGAACGTATAATTCTTTCCGGATTTTTTAGGGATGTGGCAAGAGAATTACCGCGTGAATGCGCGGCAAAATTCTTTCAATAGGATGGCGTATAAAAAAGATTTTCCTATTTTCGCGCATTTTGAAAAACAGGGGCGGCCGCTGATTTATTTGGATTCTGCGGCCACCGCCCAGATGCCGCAGGCAGTGATTGATGCGGTCGCAACGCATGACGCGACTTCGCGCGCAAACGTGCATCGCGGCATTTATGAATTGTCTGAACGCGCAACAGAGGCGTACGAGAGTGCACGTGAGACCGTACGGAAATTTCTTAACGCCCGTTCCGCGAGGGAGATTATTTTTACGCGCAATACCACGGAGAGTATCAATATGGTTGCGTCGTCGCTCGGAAAAGATTTTTTAAAACCAGGTGATCATGTTTTGATTTCGCGCGCAGAGCATCATTCCAATTTTCTTCCGTGGCAGATGTTGCGGGACGAAAGGGGGATCATGCTTGATATTATTGATGTTGATGAGGAGGGAGAACTTTCACTTGACGTGGTTGAAAAGGCGATTTCCCCGCACACAAAACTCGCCGCATTCTCACATATTTCGCATGTACTCGGGACTATCAATCCGATTCGGGAGATGGGAAAGTTGTTTCGTGAACGCGGCGTATTGTTTTTGGTCGATGCGGCGCAGAGCGCCGCACATCTTCCTATTGATGTGCAAGAGATCGGTTGCGATTTTCTTGCATTCTCCGGACACAAGATAGGGGGCCCGACCGGCATCGGTGTGCTCTATGGACGCGAGGAACTTTTGGAGAAGATGCCGCCTTTTCTTCGCGGCGGAGGGATGATTCGAGAAGTGGCCGTAGAGGATTCTTCATGGGATGATCTCCCTCATAAATTTGAAGCGGGGACCCCGAATATCAGCGGAGCAATAGGCCTCGCCGCCGCATTACAGTATATTCAAGGAATCGGATTTGATGAGATTCGGCACATTGACGAAAATTTGACGAAATTATTCTTTGATCAATGTTTAGAGGTTCAACCTCTAAACATTCGAATTTTGGGGCCCAGGGATTTTACCAAGCGCGGGGGAGTGGCGAGTTTTATAATAAAAGGCGCGCATCCACACGACCTCGCAACAATCCTTGATCGTGAAGGAGTATGCGTGCGCGCAGGGCATCATTGCGCGATGCCGCTGCATCAGCGGCTTGGGGTTTCTTCCACGACGCGAGCAAGTTTTTGGATGTATAACACACCGGACGATATTGAGGCGTTGATGCGAGGAATCAGGAAGGCGGTACGTCTGTTGCGGTCGGATCAGGAGAAGCAGGCAGCCGGATAAGTGGTTGATCTATCTATACCTTGGGGAAGAAATGTAGAAAGTGCCACGGGCATGAGGATATAAAGAAAGTGCCCACCGAAACTCGGCGGGCTAGAGTATAAAATTTAATCCCAGTCACCAGTATTCATTCCGGGAATCATAGTTCGCTCGTGATGCACTCGCATACGATCTTTACAGATATCGCTATAACAGGTTCGATTGTTGGATTTGAATGTGCGTGATGTTATCGGGCGGTTACACACTCCGCACTTCTGTGTCTTTCTCGATTTTCCTCTGGCCTTAGGTTCCATCTCCCGTCTCCTTTTTGGTTTGTACTGCTAATATGATAACATGGGGGCATTCAAAAATCAAATTTTTTGAAATCCGCATGACATTTTCTATATTTTGATCAACCAAGTGAATACAAGGTTGAAAAACGACTTAAAATAAAGCCTCCTTCGCTAAAGATTCGGCGGGCCAAGGGAAAATCCCTGCGGCTGGTTATAAAAAAAGCAAAAGTATCGTGTCCGACTCCCTGTATCACGACAACCTTCTTCTTCATTATCATCGTCCCAAAAATTACGGGTTGTTTTCTGATTTTGACATTGAGACGCGCGGGAATAATCCTCTGTGCGGAGATTCTCTGACGATTCGATTGAAATTCAATGGCGAAGTCGTCGCCGATGTATCTTTCGAGGGCGAAGGATGCGTGATCAGCCGCGCCGCTGCTTCTTTGGTTTCCGAGCATGTGAAAGGAAAATCGTGCGAGGAGGTTCGCGCGATGACTTCACAGGATGTGATGACGCTCTTGGGAGTCACAGTAATGCCCGCGCGTATGAAGTGTGCGATGCTCGCACTTGAGACAATTCAGAAGACGGTGTAGGATAGAATATGAGTTAGATTACACTTATGGAAGGTCAAACACCGGAGAAAAAAGTGAAAATCGGCAAGATCGTGGTAGACCGCAATCTTTGCATTGGCGCGGCGTCTTGTATCGCGGTAGCGCCAGGAGTCTTTGAGCTTGATTCGGAAAATAAGGCGGTGGTATATAACGGACAGGGAGCGGATGATGAGACGATTTTGCTTGCGGCAAAGAGTTGTCCGACAAGGGCGATTACGGTATTTGATGAGGACGGAAAAAAGATTTATCCATTTGATTAGAACCCATCTCAAAATTACATTTCGGCTCCGATACGGGATTTTGGGTTGCGGCTTGGGGCTCGGACTCGCCGTATCCCCGATACGGCTCGTCCTCCGCCCCGTCGTCTCACCTACAAAATCCCGTATCTCGCCCGTGAAAGCTAATTTTGAGATGGGTTCTAGAAATTAGGTCAATTAGACATTCATCATCTATGGAAATTACAAAATATCTTTCCAAAATTCTTCCCGAAGTGATTGCCGAAGCCCATTGCGACATCCCTTGCTCCATTTACGAGCCGACGCCCGCAAAAATCGCGGCGATGACGGTGCTGCGTATGGTCTTACAGATCAATGAATTGCAGCCGCCTTCGGGCTTCCCTGCGACGATAGATATAGATGCGATGAAAGTATTGCAGAATAGTCTGGTGCGGCGAATTGGAGTCAAGGAGGAACACGCGCAACTTTGTAAAAAAGAACTTTTGATCCTCTGGACCGATTTTTTCAAACCCGAGCATCTTGAAAAATTTCCGAAGCTCCACGATATATTCTGGAAAGCGGCGAAACTTTGTTCAAAGAATAAACAAGAGGTCAATGAAGACGCCGCGCGAGAGCTCGCCGCAAAAGTTGATGAAATTGCAAAGATATTTTATGAAGCAAAAGGCGCGCCGGAGCGCTATGAAGGATATCGTACGATTACTGATAAACTTTTTTAGGCACTTGCTTTTTTTGGTGAAAGTCGAGGGCGAGTCCGGATGGCCGACGCTTGTTTCCGGGAAGCGGTATCTGGCAACGAATCTTATCCTGCCGCAGCAAGGCGATTTTCTTGTATTCAGGAATCAGCATGATTGTGAGGTTTATGTCAAACAGATCGCGGAGGTGCGAAGAAACGGGTATATGATGGAAAGCACTGTTTCTTGGGGGTCTTCGAGCCGCGACTTCGGCATGATTCCATTCAGAGCTACTCTTGGCGTCGTACTTTTATGAAGGAACAAATTGAAAATGCGCTTTCGGAAATCCGTCCCTTGATCGCACAGCATCTTGGTGATATAGAGTTGGTGAACTATAAAGAAGGGACGGTCTACGTGCGGATGCTCGGCATGTGTACGCACTGCCCCCTGTCGCAGATGACGCTGAAAGCAGGGGTGGAGGAATTGTTGAAACAAAGAATTAAGGAAGTTGAGAGAGTCGAAGCGGTATAATCATTTTCTATGGACGAAAATCAGCCCACGACACGACAACTCGTTTTATTCACCGTCATCTTGAGTTTTATCGTCTCAATGATCGGTACAGTCCTTGCGCTTGGCGTCGCCGGGCCGCTTTTTGGATTTGGGGAAGGAGGCGACAGCGCGCCGTTCATATTCCAGAAACCGAAGATTCTTGAAAGAATCACCGAGAAGATTACTGAGACCTCGGAGCGGATATTGCGGGAGGATGAACTCGTCGTGCAGGTGGTTGAGGAGGCATCGCCCGGGGTGGTGAGCGTGATTGCGACAAAAGACGTGCCGGTGGTGGAACGGTTTTTTGTGGATCCGTTTGCGGACGACCCATTTTTTAGACAATTTTTCGGCGAGGAAGGATCTGGGTTGCGCGTTCCCCAATTCCGTCAGAAAGGCACCGAGAAACAGGAAATTTCTTCGGGGACCGGTTTTATTGTTTCCTCCGAAGGGCATCTGATCACTAATAAACACGTGGTGTCCGACGCCGGAGCGGATTACACCGTTTTTTTAAACGACGGCCGGAAAAAAGCCGCACAAGTGCTTGCGCGGGATCCAATCAATGATCTTGCGGTATTGAAGATAGAGGGGACGGGATATTCCGCGGTGCGGCTTGGCGATTCGTCAAAAGTAAAAATCGGACAGGCGGCGATTGCGATCGGCAATGCGCTCGGCGAGTTTCGAAACACGGTTTCCGTGGGAGTCGTATCAGGTCTTCACCGCACCGTGATTGCGCGGGGAGCGGGGGTCGGACCCGAAACCTTGCAGGAGCTGATTCAGACGGACGCGGCAATCAATCCGGGCAATTCCGGAGGGCCGCTTCTTAATCTTCGGGGAGAGGTAATCGGCATCAATACCGCAATGGCGCAGGGCGCGGAAAACATCGGTTTTGCGATTCCGGTCAACAAAGCAAAACGGGATCTTGAAAGCGTGCGTACGGAAGGAAAGATCATTTATCCGTTTTTGGGAGTGCGGTATGTAGTGATCACGAAAGAAGTTCAGGAGAAAGAGAAACTCGGTCGCGATTACGGGGTTCTGCTGATGAGCGGAGAAAGTGATCCGGCGGTGGTGTCGGGAAGCCCCGCAGAGAAAGCGGGCCTGAAAGAAAAAGATATTATTCTTGAATTTAACGGCGAACGCATCACGCCGGAGCAGACCCTTTCTTCATTCATTCAGAAATATCAAGTGGGGCAGGAGGTCACGCTTAAAATCTTTCGTGACGGAAAAGAGTTTGAGGTGAAGGCAACATTGGAAGAGAGAAAATAGCCGCTCCAGCGCGCATTTTTGCGGAATACAATTGCCCGCGCTCCCAGAGAGCGCGGGTTTAATTTATTGTCCTTCACCATGTACCGTACGGTACATAACTTCGTCGAATACCGACCAGTTTGCTGGTCAGAGCTTTATTCCGTCGGCTCGGAGACCTTGATTTTGGATCAATTGTCGGGTATACTTGTCTATAGAAAGTAACCGGAATGGTTTAATAGTTTGTTGTATTTACCATAATGCCTCCGTTTCAGCAATTCACCATCAAAGCGCAGGAAGTGCTCAAAAAAGCCCATGATTTGGCATTAGAACGATCGCATCAGCAGATTGATGTGCTTCATTTGCTTGCGGCTCTTGTTTTGCAGGAAGAGGGAACTGTTGACGCGATTCTGGAGAAACTGGAAGTTGACATTCCCACTCTTATGGATCGGCTTCTCGAAACGCTTGACGCATTGCCGCGCGGGACTATTGTGGCAACGCCTCTTGGTCAAGTGTTCTTGACGCAGGATCTCGCAAAAACCATTGAACAGGCGCATCGCGAAGCCGCGCAACTCAAAGACGAGTATATTTCAACCGAGCATCTTTTTCTTGCGTTGGTCGAAGTTCCTTCCCGCGCGAAGGAGCTTCTTGAACGCGAACAGTTGAATAAAGAAATAGTGCTTCGGGCGCTTGCGGAATTGCGCGGCGGCCAGCGGATTACCGATCCGGAACCGGAGACGAAATATAATGTGCTTGAAAAATACGCGCGTAACCTCACGCGTCTCGCGCGGCAGGAAAAATTGGATCCGGTGGTTGGACGCGACAACGAGATACGGCGCGTTATGCAGATTCTCTCGCGGCGCACAAAAAACAATCCGGTGCTCATCGGCGAGGCGGGTGTCGGAAAGACCGCGATCGCGGAAGGTTTGGCTGAGCGGATTGTCGCGAGCGATGTGCCGGAGACGCTGAAAGATAAAGAATTAATCTCGATTGATCTTGCGGCGATTATCGCGGGGACCAAATATCGGGGTGAATTCGAGGATCGTCTTAAAGCAATCATGCGGGAAATCGAGCGGGCAGCCGGAAAATTTATCGTTTTCATTGATGAGCTGCACACGCTTGTGGGCGCGGGCGCGGCAGAAGGCGCGATCGATGCCTCAAATATGCTGAAGCCCGCTCTTGCGCGCGGAGAATTGCGGGCGATCGGCGCGACGACGCTGAAAGAATATCAGCGCTATATCGAGCGCGATCCCGCGCTTGCGCGCCGGTTCCAGCCGGTCTATGTGGATGAGCCGAGCGTTGAAGATACGATTGCGATTTTGCGCGGGCTCAAACCGAAGTATGAATCGCACCACGGCATTCGGATTACCGAGGGCGCCCTTGTTGCCGCCGCACAGCTCTCGTCGCGGTATATCACGGAGCGATTTTTGCCTGACAAGGCAGTGGACTTGATGGATGAGGCGGCCTCATCCCTTCGTCTTGAAATGGATAGTTTGCCGAAAGAACTTGACGATGCGCGCCGGAAAATCGCAAAACTGGAGATTGAGCGGGAGGCGCTGAAACTTGAAGATGCGCGCACCGCGCGGGATCGTCTCAAGAAAATCGAGAAAGAAATTGCGGGACTTCAGGAGGGGATACGCGGGCTTGAAGAATCATGGAAGGAGGAGAAAGAGTGCGTCGCGGAGATTCGGACGTCCAAGAAAGAGTTTGATGTATTCCGTCAGGAGGCGGATATTGCCGAGCGTGCGGGAGAATTCGGAAGAGTTGCGGAACTCCGTTATGGAAAAATTCCGCAGGCGGAGAAAGGGTTTCTTGAGGCGGAGAGCCGGCTTAGAAAGCTGCAGAATTCCCGCGATCTTCTGCGGGGCGAGGTGACCGAAGAGGACATTGCGGGAGTTGTTGCGCGCTGGACAGGAATTCCGGTCACCAAAATTATTGAAACTGAAGCATCGCGGCTGTTGCGCATGGAAGATGATTTGTGCCGCCGCGTCATCGGTCAGGAAGAAGCGATCCAGAAAATCGCATCCGCGGTGCGCCGTTCGCGCGCGGGCATCAGCGAGGAGCATCGGCCCATCGGCTCCTTCATATTCTTAGGTCCCACGGGTGTGGGAAAAACCGAATTGGCAAAAGCGCTCGCCGAATTTCTCTTCAGCGATGAGAAATCGCTCATACGTCTTGATATGTCGGAGTATATGGAGCGCCATTCGGTTTCTAAAATTATTGGTTCTCCGCCGGGATATGTCGGCTATGAGGAAGGGGGACAGCTTACGGAGCTTGTCAAGCATCGGCCATATGCGGTCGTTCTTTTTGATGAGATCGAGAAAGCGCATCCCGAGGTGTTCAACATTCTTTTGCAGATTCTTGATAACGGCCGTCTCACCGACGCAAAGGGCCGCACCGTCAGTTTTAAGAATATAATTATCATCATGACTTCAAACATCGGAGGCGAGTATGTGCAGGAGATCGGACACCTCGGATTTATGAGTGGGGATGAAGATACGCGGGAACGACACGAGCGGGACACGAAGGATAAAATCAGGAGTGCGCTTGAGCGGCACTTCAGGCCGGAATTTTTGAATCGCCTTGATGAGATTATTATTTTTTCTTCATTGCCGCCGGCGGTCGTGGAGAAAATCGTAGAGCTCCAGCTTGAAAAGGTTCGCGAGCGCATGGGAGCGCGTGATGTGGCGATATCATTTTCTCCGGAATTGGAAAAGTTTATTGCAGAGACCGGTTATGACCTTCACTATGGCGCGCGGCCGCTCAAACGCACTATTCAGAAATTGATTCTTGACCCCATGGCAAAAGAACTTATCAGCGGAAAAATGAGGGCAGGGGACGCGGTGCTTATTGGTGTGAAAGACAAAACAGTTGTTTTCTCGAAAGGGATCAAAAAGATAGCCGGCAAAAAAATAGCATCAGTCATAGTTGCTAATAAGGTTTAGTAAGGTTTACTTGTATAAACCTTGCTATCTCAATGTTATATAAGATAAAAAATAGCGGCTGTGAGAGACAGCCGCTTATGTTGGGGAGGAAGGAATAGAAGTGGCCTTTCTAAGGCCCGAAAAGAGATGTATTGGGAAAGAACGTGTAATGGTGAGGGAGATCACGCGGTTCTGAAGGTCGTTCGCCGTGCGCGTGAGCCTCACAAGGGCTCGAGATTCAGATCACTGCGTGATCTTCCTCTGTGGAGGAGTATGCACTGTTTTTGCAGATATGGTCAAGGCGACTTATCCACAGATGGCGGGTTCGTCGCTGAAATGACTCTCTTGCCTTGTTTTATTATTCTGTGTTAGAAAGCAGATAGCATCTTAATAATAGTGATGACGAACGTGATGAAGGAATGGAGGAGGACGTATGGATATGTTACGAAACGCGCCGATCAGGGCAATTTTCTTTGATTTAGGAAATACGCTTGTGCGGTTCTCAACCGATTTTTTCTTTGCGCGTCTTGCGGAGACCTTCGGCGTTGAGCGGCATTTCTTTTGGGACTTGTTTGGAAGACGGCCGGACGGACTGATCTATCAATACGAGTGCGGCCAGTCGGCGGCTGAATTCGTCGCCGCATTCCGGCGCGAGAGTGCCGCGCTTCTTCGGCGAATCAATAAACATCGGCGGATCGGTGCGCGTCTCAAGTATCCGGTTTTTACTGACGAACAATTTCTTGCATGGTTTACTCCAATTTTGAGTTTTGAATATCCGCGCGAGAGCATCGGTCTTTTGAGAAAACTCAATGCGGCGAACTACCCGCTCTTTATTCTGTCAAATACGAATGAGACGCACGCAAATTATCTTCGTCGTGAAGCGCGGGATGGACGCATGATGCCGTGGGCGGAAGAACTTTTTTCTCTGGTGCGTCATTACATCGCGTCGTGCGATCCCGACCTTCGCTGCCGCAAGCTTGAGTATGATCCCGCGAATGAAGTCGAGAGCACAAAAATTTTTTGTAAAGCCCTCGCGATCGCCGGGTGCAAGACATCTGAAGCTATTTTTGTTGATGATATACTCGAATATGTAAAGACGTTTGAGCGCATGGGGGGAAGAGGCATCCATTTCAGAGGATCGTGGACGCGGGTGGAGGCGGAACTTTACAAATTCGGCGCGAGATGGTAAGTATTCCGAAAGGCGAAAGATCGCAGTTGCACCAACTGCGATTTTTTATTATGCTCTTGTCGTGGTCCCTATCGGGTACGTAGTTCAGTGGTAGAACGCCAAACTGATAATTTGGAGGCCGATGGTTCGATTCCATCCGTACCCATTCTTATCTTTAAAAAATGTCATTGTCATCGTTAACAAATTTATACATTTATGAAGATTACTCTTTCGGTCATCAAAGCTGATGTGGGCTCCATAGGAGGCCACACCAAGCCCTCGGAGAAAATGCTTGAGCGGGTGCGCGCACGGGTGCAAGAGGCAATCGGCTGGAAATTTTTGCATGACGGTTTTGTGAGCCATACCGGGGATGACATTGCGATAGTGATGAGTCATGCCCGCGGGGTTGGCGATAAAGATATCCACCGTTTCGCATGGGATTCTTTTATTGAAGCAACAAAAGAAGCGCAACGGGGAGGACTATACGGAGCGGGGCAGGATTTATTGGTTGATGCGCCGGCGGGAACGGTTCGCGGAGCGGGACCCGCGGTGGCGGAGATTGAATTTTTGCATGATGCGCAACGTAATGACAGGCCCGCCGAAGCGTTTGCGGTGTTCGCGGCCGATAAATGCGGCCCCGGCGCGTATAACTATCCATTGTATTCGGTCTTTTGCGATCCCATGCATGACGGCGGATTGCTTCTCAACGCAAAAATGAGGAAGGGATTTGTTGTGACGGTCATTGACATGGATCACAAACCCGTGCATCGCGATTTCGGCGGCGGGGATAAAGACGGCGACCGGATCATTCAGCTCGAAATTCCCGAACGAATATGGGATTTGGCGGTATTGATGCAGAATCCGGACAGATTCGCGATTGAAGCGATTCACTCGCGCTATAACCCCGAAGAGCAGATCGTTTCCGTATCCGCGACGCGGCTCCATAACATTGCGGGAAAATATACGGGCAAGGACGATCCGGTAGCGCTCGTGCGAACGCAAGGCATGTTTCCCGCTCCGGAAGAGGTGATAGAACCTTTCATGCTTGGACATTTTGTCGCCGGAGACGCGCGCGGCTCCCATGTGATGCCGATTATGCCGGCGGCGCTCAACACTGCGGTGACCGGTCCTTACTGTTTGCCGCTTGTTTCGTGCGTCGCATTTTCTCTGGATCCTGAAGGAAGATTTTCCGATGAGTATGTGGATATGTTCGGCAATGTGGCATGGGATGCGACTCGTTTGAAAATCCAGCAGAAAGCGGACGAGTGGCGGCGTCAGGGATTTATCGGCCCCACCATGGCGTCTCATGCGGAGCTTTCTTATACAGGAATAGTGGATGCGCTTGCTGAACTTGACCGCGAGTTTATGATTCGTTAGGATGTCACGTGTTCATTACCAACTGGGATAGAGGCATGTACTATAAGATAAGGGGTAGGGCGAATGAGGGAATATCTTTTGTATCTGGGAGGGCCAATCCGCGGATTATCCTATGGAGAGTCCACTGACTGGCGGGCGTATGTAGCGTCAAAAATGCCTCGGCATATCAAAGTCCTGTCGCCCATGCGCGCAAAGAAGTATCTTTCCGGGGAAAAGATCCTTGGAAACGGATATGAAGCATATCCGTTAAGCAGTCAGCGTGGGACAAATAGTCGCGATCGGTTTGATGTCGGGCGATGCGATATGCTGTTTTTTAATTTTCTCGGCGCGATGCGGGTTTCCATTGGCAGCGTAAAGGAGATCGGGTGGGCCGATGCGTGGCGTAAGCCCATGGTGATCGTGATGGAGCCCGAAGGAAATATCCATGATCACGTACTCATCCGTGAGGCCGCAGATTTCAGGGTGACGACATTAGATCAGGGGATCGAAATTGTCATTTCGGTGCTCACGCCGGGAGTATAGGCAACAAAGAGAAATCAATCGGAGGGATCGCCTCCGATTTTTATTATTCTCTGTGTTGTGTATAACCCGATTGCGTATTTTTAATCCGCGTGCTAATATAATTTGTATATGGCCGATGCAGTTCAAGGATATTGCGTTAAGTGCCGCATGAAGCAAGACATGAAGAATGCACAGGAGGTGACGATGCCGGGCAAAGGGGGTGAGCGTCGCGCGATGACCGGCATGTGCGTCGCGTGCGGCACGAAGATGTTCAGAATTCTGGGGAAGAAGAAATAATCCCAGATATATTTTTGAATGTATAAAAATGCGCGGGATCAACGCGCCCATTTTTGATTATAATGCGCTCCAAAGTAAGAAGTTGCTTTTTTCGGGAAAGTCCGCCTGCACCGCTATAGCCGCATAATTTTCCTGATGAGGCGACTACCTTATAGCAGGGGTAGCGAATCGGATCAATATTATGCGCCATAATCTGGCCGATTGCCCGCGGCGATGTCTCGCATACCCGCGCTAATTCCTGATAGGTCACGACTTTGCCGCAGGGAATTGTAGATAATAAAAGAAGGGCTTTATGCATATGCGGCGTTAAGCATAGTCTTTATTTATGATTTTATCGAGGAGACAAAAAGTATTCGTTGCATTGTCTGGAGGCGTGGATAGTTCGGTGGCGGCCGCGCTTTTGAAAAAGCGCGGATTTGACGTCACCGGAATTCATATCAAGATGTGGTCTGATCCGGATATTCCCTGCACGTTGAAAGAGGATCGTCTTGATGCGATGCGCGCGGCAGCGCATCTTAAAATCCCGTGTGAGACATGGGATTTCACCGATGCGTATCGGCGCGAGGTGGTGGATTATATGATTCGCGAGTATGCGGCGGGCCGCACGCCGAACCCGGATATTATGTGCAATCGGCACATCAAGTTTGGAATTTTTTTGAAACGCGCGCGTGAGGCGGGAGCGGACTGCATTGCGACGGGACATTATGTGCGGCTGGAGCCGGAATTTCCAATTTCCAATTATCAATTTTTAAAGAGCTCGAGAGCCATTGAAAATTTGCGAATTGAAAATCCATTGAAAATCGAAAATTGTAAATTGAAAATTGCGAAAGATTCCAATAAGGATCAATCCTACTTTCTGTGGACGCTCACGCAAAATCAGTTAAAGCACTGTCTGTTTCCGGTCGGCGAATATACGAAGCCCGAAGTGCGCGACATGGCGCGGAAGCTCGGATTGCCGACTGCTGAAAAGCCTGACTCGCAAGGCATTTGTTTTATCGGAGAAATTGACCTGCGTCGTTTCCTTCAGAAGTATATTCCAAAAAAGTCGGGGGTGATAGAGACTGCATCGGGCCGCGGCATTGGGGCGCATGAAGGCCTCGCATTTTATACGATTGGTCAGCGCCAGGGGCTTGCGATTGGGGGCGGAATTCCATATTACGTCGCGGAGAAGGATTTTTCCCGCAACGCGCTCATTGTCGCCGAGGGCCCTTATGACCAAAAACTTTTTAAGAAAGAGGCGTGCGTCGGAGAGATGAATTGGATTGGGGGATCGCCGCCCAAGATGCCTTTTTCCTGCGAGGCGCGCATCCGCTATCGCCAGCCTCTGCAACGATGCATTGTTGAGACGGAAACTGGAAACGGGAAGTCGGAAACTGGAAACTCGAAACTGGAAACTGCATCGCTGAAGGTCGTTTTCAGCGATGCACAGCGCGCCGTGACGCCAGGGCAGAGCATTGTGTTCTATAAAAATCATGAGATGCTCGGCGGCGCTTGCATTTTTTGACGATGTGTAGTATTATAGCAGATACGTTGATT
This sequence comes from uncultured Candidatus Saccharibacteria bacterium, assembly GCA_964361495.1. Lineage (GTDB taxonomy): Bacteria > Patescibacteriota > Minisyncoccia > Sungbacterales > HO2-52-23 > CAYFJB01. The sequence goes on from CAYIAH010000004.1 coordinate 26,273, forward strand.
GCGCGTTCTTTTACAACAAATGCATTTTATTTTACTTGTATCCGTCTTAGAAAAAAGGAGGCGCAGGGATGAAGAAGAATGGAGCGGGAAACGGCGTACCGCCGTTTAATGATGATGAAATAATCGGAGAATCGTTGGTCGGCGATGATAATGATGATGGCGATTCGGAATTACCGCGCACACCCGGACCGGCAAAGTTGATTACGATTGCATCGGAGGGATTGAAAGAATATTCTGTCGGCGAATACCCCTCCATTGAAGATTGGATGGAAAGAAGGCCGCTGATGCTTTACTTCGGCGAAATGGGCAGAATTTCTCTCATGACGCCGCAGGAAGAATTGGGATTGGGCAAAAAACTTTTTACGCTCATGGGGAAATTGAAGATATGCGGGGACGGGGAAGAGAAAGAAAAAGAAAGGATCAGCGCTTCCTATGTCGCGGCGCGAAACGAATTCATCAACAGAAACCTTCGGCTGGTGGTCGCGATTGCAAAGCGATTCACCGGAAAAGGGATGTCACTATATGATCTTATTCAAGAAGGCAATATGGGGCTCGCGAGGGCGGTTGAAAAATGGGATTACCGGCGCGGATTTCGATTCAGCACATATGCGAGTTGGTGGATTCTGCAGTTCATTGGCCGGGCGCTCGCAGAGGGAGAGCTCGTACGGATGCCGGTGCATGTCTATGAGACGAGATCGCGATTCAGAAGGATACAGCGGCTTCTGCGTCAGCAATTGAGCCGTGAGCCGACGGATGATGAAGTTTTTAATGTCCTTGGCGGAGAGGACGAAAAAAAGAACAGGCCGCGAAGAGAACAACTGAAGAATCCTTCCCGCGCGGTTCTTATTTCAATGGAACAGCCGGCCACTAAGCATAAAGGCGGAAATGAAATTTTGGTGAAAGATATATTGCCGGATTCCGCCCCCAAGTTAGAAGAAATAGCGCTTAGAAAAGAGGTTCTGGCGCAGATCAAAGGCGCGTTCGCGCGGCTCGATAAACGAACAGAGTATATTATGAAGGAACGTTTCGGATTCGGCGGAAATGAACCACGGACGCTTGAGGAAATAGGGATCGACCTTGACCTTTCTCGCGAGCGTGTCCGCCAGCTCCAGAAGCGCGGTACACAGATTTTACGGGCAGATGAGAATCTTCGGCGATTTTTTTCAGTGGGCCGCGGGAAGAATGGCGTCCGCCGCGCGGACGACGTCAAAAATAATTCGTAGTCAGATCGCATATCGCCTTGCCAGGCGATATTTTTTTTGATACAACAGATACGTGGATTCGCGCACGCTTCGCAGAAAATTTCTTGATTTTTTCGCAGGGCGCGGGCATACGATTGCGCCTTCATCTTCGCTCATTCCCGATGACCCTTCGGTGCTTTTGACGACCGCAGGAATGCAGCAGTTCAAAAAATACTATACCGGCGAGGCGGATCCGATGCACGATTTCGGCTCACAGAGCACTGCATCAATTCAGAAATCGTTTCGCACTTCCGATATTGACGAAGTGGGCGACGAGTCGCATCTCACTTTTTTTGAAATGCTCGGTAATTTTTCATTCGGCGGGTATTTCAAAAAAGAGGCGATTGAATATGCCCATAATTTTTTTAAGGAGATAGCACTCTCCATAGAATATGTGACGATTTTCAGCGGCGACGAGAAAATTCGGAAAGACGAGGAGTCGGAGGCGATATGGAAAGACCTGGGAGTTACTGATATACGCACGCGGGGGCGTGAAGACAATTTTTGGGGGCCGACGGGCAACGAAGGTCCCTGCGGCCCGACCACGGAAATATATTCATCGGATACCGAGATTTGGAACATCGTTTTTAATGAGTACTATTGCGGATCCGACCGCGAATTAAAACCTCTGCCGCATAAAGGCGTTGATACGGGCATGGGGCTGGAGCGACTCGTGATGGTTGCCGAGAATGTCCCGACGATTTTCGAGACAGATTTGTTTTTGCCGCTTTTGTCCCATCTGCCGCAGGGGTTTCCCGCGCGCGAGGCGCGCATCGTTGCGGATCATTTGCGAGGGGCCATGTTTCTTCTTGCAGACGGAGTGCGGCCGTCCAATAAAGAGCGGGGCTATATTCTGCGCCGTCTCATGCGGCGTGTATTTGTCTACGAACATATATACCGTTTGCCGCCCGCGGTCTATGCGGGAATAGTGGAGACGGCAATACGCGGATACGGCGAATTTTATCCGGAGCTTGTGCGCGAACAAGAGACCGTATCAGGAGAAATTCGGGCCGAGCGCGATAAATTCAATAGGACGCTTGCAAAGGGCTTGAAAGAGCTTGATGCCGAGAAGGGAATCATTACCGCCGAGAAAGCATTTCATCTCTACGAGACATTCGGTCTTCCGTTCGAGATCATCAAGGAATTGGGGGGCGCGGGTGCTGGCGTTCTGACTCGCGATGCATTTGATGAGGAGTTCAAGAGACATCAGGAGATATCGCGTCAAGGTCAGGAGAGTAAATTCGGCGGGCACGGGCTTCTGCTAGACACCGGAGAACTTAAGGCTCGCGATGAAACCGAGCTTGAAACAGTGACGCGCCTCCACACCGCAACGCATCTTCTCCAGGCGGCACTTCGTCGAGTGCTCGGTCCAGACGTCGTACAGCAAGGATCGGACATCACTGCGGAGCGCACGCGGTTTGATTTTACGTTTCCGCGAAAACTCACGTCCGAAGAATTGAAAAAAGTTGAGGATCTCGTGAACGATGCGATTCGGCGGGATCTCATTGTGGAGTTTCAGGAAATGCCTTTTGAAGAGGCGGTGAAGAGCGGCGCGCTTCATTTTTTCAAAGAAAAGTATCCGGCCCGCGTGAAGGTATACAGAGCGCATGATCCGAAAACCGGCGATGTCTTTTCTCAAGAACTGTGCGGCGGCCCGCATGTGTCGCGTACCGGCGAGATCGGACGCTTCAGAATCATGAAAGAAGAATCTTCTTCTGCGGGGGTGCGCCGGATACGGGCGGGCATTGAATAAATCTTTTGGAAACACGCCTGTGCATTGTGCACGGGCATTTTTTTATTTATGATAAGAAACATGACGGCAGCGGATTTTCAGCAGGAAAAATCACAGAATGCGGAAGAAGAAATTCGCGCGCTCGAGCGGACGCTCGAAGAAAAAAAGCGCGTCCTCGCCGAGGCGCGGAAAGAAATTCCTCCGGAAAAAGAACTTTTGCGTGAGGCGTTGCGGGAACGCATTGAGGCGGTGCGCCCTTCCACGTCGCCGGCTCTTCCGTCTCCTGTTCCGTTTGGCGCAGGGGGCGCGGTGACGCCTCAGCAGGTTCCTCAAGGTCATGTTCAGGAAGAAGAAGTGCGCGCCCTTATTGATATTGCATTGACGCGGTCCATTGAGGACGCGGTGAAAGCGGCGCAGGAAAAAAGTCCGTATCTTCTTGATGAGCTGCATGATCATCTGGTTGACGAATATTACGATAGACTGGTCGCGTTGAGAAAAATCACATGATGATTTCCCCATTATTTTTCTCTACGGGAGGCCTTGCCACGGTGATCGTCGTCACTGGAGTTTTTCTCATGCGCAAGTGGCTGATCCACCGCCGGCTTATTTCCCGTTCGGTGAGCTTGGAACTTTTCGTGGTGCGTTTCCCGCCCGAACCGCCCGGGGAAAAACTACTTCAGCTTCAGCAGGTGCGCGAGAGAATCGCGCTCATGGAGCAGTTCTACGCGAATTTATACGGACTGCGGGAAAGCAGGTTTGCGTCTTTGGTGTACGGCGATCCCTTTTTCGCGCTTGAGCTCACCATACCGCACATCGGCGAAGAGCTTACTTTCTATATTGCCGTGCCCCGCCGGCTCGCGCCCGCCGTAGAAAAAATCATTCAAGGAATTTTTCCGGAGGCGCGGGTTGAATCGAGCCGCGATTACAACATTTTTAATCCCGAAGGGGCTGCGGTCGGGGCAGTCGGTATGTTCAAAACCAATAAGTTTTATCCGGTGAAGACCTACCAGAAACTTGAAGGGGATCCTTTGCGCGAGATTGCAAATGTCTTCACCAAACTCGCGCAGGTGGGGGAAGGGGCGTCGTTTCAGATCGTGGCGCGGCCCGCGTCAAATGTCTGGCGCAGAAAATTGAGGCACCACAGCCGCCGTCTTTTTGAAGGCAAGCCCGTTCATACCGGATTTCTGCAGATCGTCCAGACCATTGTTGAATCGCTGAAAACCCAGACGCCGGAAGAGCGGGAGCGGATCCAGCGGGGGCGCGATATGAAGCGGCTCTCGCCCCTTCAGGAAGAAATAGTCAAGGCGCTTGACGGCAAAGCGGGCAAGCATTTATTTGAAGCGAACATTCGTCTTGTCGCCTCCGCGGCGACCGAGGCGCGCGCGCGGGAAATTGTGCAGGGACTTTCGCTGACGTTTGAGCAGTTCACCGATCCGAATCTTAACCGCATCGCCCTGTCCGAGGTAACCGGCCGCACCCTGAAAAAACTTTTTTTCAATTTTTCATTCAGGGCTTTTGACGAGCGGCATAAAATGGCGGTGAGCACGGAAGAGCTCACTTCATTATTTCATTTCCCGAATGTCCCGCTTGAGACGCCGAAATTGAGAATGGCAAAAGCTCGTGAAGCAGCACCCCCGGCCGAGCTTCCGGCCGAGGGCTTGCTGCTTGGGTACAGCATGTTTCGCGGGGAGAAACGCGATGTGCGGATATTGAAAGAAGACCGGCGGCGGCATCTCTACGCGATGGGCCAGACCGGCACGGGGAAATCGGTCTTTATGGAGACCATGGCTTTGCAGGATATTGAGGAGGGACGGGGTGTGTGTTTTATTGATCCGCACGGCGACACGGTGGAGCGGCTCTTGAGCCATGTGCCGCGCCACCGCAGCCGCGACGTCATCTACTTCAATCCCGGGGACGTCGAATGGCCCCTCGGCCTGAATATGCTTGAGTACGATCCCTTGTTTCCGGAGCAGAAAACATTTATCGTCAATGAGTTCTTGGGCATTTTCCATAAACTCTACGGCGCGGTGCCCGAAGCGCTTGGTCCGATGTTTGAGCAATATTTCCGGAACGCAACGATGCTTGTGATGGACGATCCTTCATCGGGGAATACGATCCTTGAGATCGGGCGCGTGATGGCGGAGAAGCCGTTTCGCGATTTGAAACTCTCGCGCGCAAAAAACATTGTTGTCAAAAATTTCTGGACGGAAGTCGCGGAGAAGGCGGGAGGCGAGGCAGAACTGCGCAACATGGTGCCTTATATCACGTCAAAAATTGACAATTTCATTGCGAATGAAATCATGCGTCCCATCATCGCGCAGGAGAAATCCGCATTTAGTTTCCGCGAGGTGATGGACAGCGAAAAAATTCTTCTGGTCAATCTCTCAAAAGGGCGGCTCGGCGACCTCAATTCTTCATTCATCGGGCTCATCATTGTGGGCAAGCTCTTGATGGCGGCGCTGTCGCGCGTGGACATGCCCGAAGAGCGGCGCAAAGATTTTTATCTCTATATTGATGAATTTCAGAATGTGACGACCGATTCAATTGCGACGATTCTTTCCGAGGCGCGTAAATATCGTCTGAATCTGACGATCACGCATCAATTTGTCGGTCAACTCAAAGAGGAGATTAAAAAAGCGGTCTTTGGCAATGTGGGCTCTATGGCCGCGTTCCGCATCGGTTCGGATGACGCGGAATTTATCGCCAAGCAATTCAAACCGGTATTCACTGAACAGGACCTGCTGAATCTGGACAACTTTAATTGTTATCTTAAACTTTTGATCAATGGTCAGACCTCGCGGCCGTTCAATATAAAGACGTATCCCTCGCCGAAAGGAGACCGCGAGACGGCGCACATTATTAAAGAAGTGTCACGGACGACGTATGGACGATCGAGAGACGAAATAGAGCGGGAAATTGCGGCAAAACACGGCTTATGAATCACTCCATGGATTATTTCATTGCGGGACTCGTCGGTTTTTTTGCCGGTATCTTTGCGATTCCGATATTGATCAATATAGGCCTGGGAGCGTGGTTTCTTCTTTTTGCGGCGCCGTGGGCAGGGGCGTGTCTCATCATTGCGGTGGTGCTTGCAGGCAGAGTGGCCGGCCGATGGATTTCGGTTCTTGCCCAATTTTCAAGATTTGCGAGCATCGGTTTTCTCAATACCGCGATTGATTTCGGGATTCTGAATCTTTTGAGCATGATAAGCGGGGTCACTGCGGGGGTGATTGTCGGCGGCGTGAACCTGCCGGGCTTCAGCATTGCGGTGTTGAATAGTTATACATGGAATAAATTGTGGGTATTCAAAGATACGCCGCCGGGGGAGCGGTTTTTTCATGATTTTCCAAAATTTTTGGCGGTGACGGGGATTGGCGTTCTTATCAATAGCGGAGTGGTAATCATACTCACGACGTATGCGGCGCCGCTTGCCGCGATCGCGCCCGAACTGCGTTTGAACATCGCAAAAATTATCGCAACTATGGTGACGCTCCTCTGGAATTTTACGGGATATAAGCTCGTGGTGTTTCGCGCGCGGCCTGAATGAATTCGCTTCTGTGGAAAACATGCTTTGTTGAAAAAATTTGCAGTGGTATAATAAAATTATATGGAACCATTTTTTCGTCCTCTTTTATCGTTAATTGGTGTTGGTTTAGTCGCGGGCGCGCTTGTCACCGTGACGGGAACCTATCCGCGCGTATCGCCGGCGGATTATGCGCAAACGCAGCCGGGATTTTTGAAATTTTTACGCGGTCAGGGCGGAGGGGGAAACAAGAAAGGCGGCTCGCAACAGCAGTCGCCGCCCTGCGACACGCAGGGCCGGCAGGCAGGCGGCGGGCAGTCGCAATCCGGTTCTTCACGCGGACAGAACCAGATGCAAGGAAGCGGTCAGCAAATGCAGGGGTCTGGAAGACAGATGCGGGGAGGACAGATGATGCAGCAGCAAGGACAGGGCTCTTCATTCGGAGGAAGACAGCAGTCAACCGGATCGCAGGGGTCTTCGCAGCAATCTTCTCCGCAGGCAGGCGGCGGCGGATCATTTGGCCAGCCGCAACAACCGTCCGGAGGCGGCTCATTGGGACAACCTTCCCAGTCGTCAGGCGGCGGAGCGCTTGGGCCGCCCCCGCAGCAGGGTTCTTCGCAGCCGCCCGTACAATAAATAATAACTAGTCATTAATAACTAGTCATTTTTCCTGAATATTGATTAAAGTCCGGCATCACGCCGGGCTTTAATTTTGATGTATATTATGATATGATTCGTTTATGAGCGAGCTGGTTTTATATCGAAAATACCG
>CAYIAH010000005.1:0-29817 GCA_964361495.1 uncultured Candidatus Saccharibacteria bacterium
CTCACTGCCTCCCCCTTCCAAGGAGGCCGTAGAACGGAGAATGAATCTCCGTTCTGCGGCGGGATCTATATCCCGCGCTAAGAGCGCGGGGAGATAATGCTACTCTACCGCGCGATACGTCATCTTGCAAGTACCTCAAAAAGATGCTACGATAGACCGCATGAAAAAGAACATTCATCCTCCCTATCACCCTCGGGCGTCCATCCATTGCGCGTGCGGCGCGGCATTTGAAGTCGGCTCTGCAAAGGAACGACTCAATGTTGAAATCTGCTCTCAATGCCACCCATTCTACACCGGCGGCTCCAAGATTATTGATACGGCGGGGCGCGTTGAAAAATTCAGGCAGCGGCTTACGAAAAAGAGCGCGAAGCCCAAAAAATAATCGATGACGGAAGATCTCGAAAAATTAATGGCGCGCAAAGAAGAGCTTCAACAAAAACTCGCGAGCCCCGAGGTACTTTTAGATTCTCAAAAAATAAAACAGTTCTCTCTCGAACTCTCGCTTATCGAGAAAAAAATGAAGCACGCGGAAGAGGGCGGACCCGTGCAGGAAAATCTCATCATGGAAATTCGCGCAGGAGTCGGGGGCGAAGAAGCCGCGCTTTTTGCGCATAAACTCTTCACCATGTACACCCGCTTTGCTCAAAAACGTGGATGGCAAGTAGTCGTCATCAATCAATCAAAAAGCGAATTGGGGGGTGTGCGCGAAGCGATCTTTGAAATAAACGGCGCGGACGCCTACAAAATCTTAGTGCACGAATCGGGAGTACATCGGGTCCAGCGCATTCCTGACACCGAAAAATCGGGGAGGATTCACACATCCACCGCGTCGGTTGCCGTACTCCCGCAGGCCCGTGAAATTGATATCCAGATCCCGCCCAAAGACATCAAGATTGAATTCTTCCGCTCCTCGGGACCCGGAGGCCAGAATGTCAACAAAGTGGAGACCGCGGTGCGAATTTACCATCTGCCGACCGGCCTTATCGTCACCTCGCAGGAATCACGCTCTCAACAGCAGAACCGCGAACGGGCGCTCTCGCTTCTGCGCGCAAAACTCCTTGATGAAAAAATACGCGCGGAGCAGGAAAAATTAGCCGCAGCGCGCCGTCAACAGATCGGCACCGCGGATCGTTCTGAAAAAATCCGCACCTATAATTTTCCGCAAGACCGCGTCACCGATCACCGCATCAAAAAATCATGGCATCACCTTGAATCCATCATCGCGGGGAATCTGGAACCGATCATCGGTGCTTTTGAAAAATAATTCTATAAAGTCCTGTCTATTTCCTTCGCGAGCGCCAAAATCCTGTTTGAATAATACCGGCAGATTGATTTTGCACATCGTGGATTGCCCGACAAATATGTCTTTGCCGCGGTCGTTTCTCCCGCCGGCGTCTGAAGATCCGCTCCCGCGCTTGCAAGAAACACCGCAGCCGCGGTAAAAGCGTCTTCCGGATTCCATGGATTTGGCGGGACATGGCCGGTGAGCGTCCCGACCCGCGATTCAAAACGCCGCCATGTAGTCGGCAAAAACTGCGCAGGACCCATCGCCCCGCCGCAGCCGTAATTCGGTTTACGCGAGACCGGCATCCGATCAGGATCAAGCCCCAAGGCGCCGGTGAGTGCAAAAAATGCGCTTTTCTCCGCCTCCGCAACGGTCCTCTTTTTTAATCGAATGTAACAGTCATACATATCGGTTTTCCATGTGCCCGTGCCAAGATTCGTCCCTACACTGATAACGCCGTCTTCAAACTGCTTGCCCGTTTCAACTTCAAGAAGCGCTAAAAGAAACGAGGTGCGGATTCCCGCGCGGCGCGCGGCGAGATCCGCAAGCCGCACCGCTTCTTCCGCAGTGATTCCGGTTTTTTCAAGATAAAAAAGCTGGGTCCTCAAACTCGCGATATCTTTCTTTTTTGACTGAAGCAGTTTTTGGAAAATCGCTTCCTTGCCTTGCGTGAGACGCAGCAATTCATCTTTTTCTTTCTTTTTCTGTGCAAGAAACCGGCGCTCTACTTCCTGAAGCGCTTTCAATTCCTGCTGTTCTTCTTTCACTTCTTCAAGCTCTCCGCGCTCTTTTTCAAGAAGCTCTTTATCTTCTTTGAATTCGCCAAGCGCCTCCTGAAGATTTAATTGAATAAGCTCAAGACCGTGCAGGGATGAGAAAAAATCCGACAGGTTTGCATTTTTGACAAGAAGAAGAAATGCCCCCTCCCGATCATAGGTTGAGAGCACCAAAAGTCCCGCCGCGAGCGATTCGCGCGATCGCCCGATTTTTTTCTTCAATACCTCTATCGTCGCGGTCTTCTCCTGAATCTGTCCTTGCGTCGTCCGAATAATGATATCAAGACGCTTGATTTCAAGCGCGCGGCGCCGGATCTCTATTTCAATCTGTTTTTTTTCGTTCGCAAGCGTATGTCCTTCTCCCTGAACTTTCTGGAGTATCGCGTCCAATTCAGCGGCCTCGCGTTCATATTGTTCAAGCTGATGTTCAAGTTCCGCGCGCCGCGCCGGCTCTTCGGCATGAACAAAAAGAGCGCCTGCCTCAATGACAAGTGCCGCAATGAAAACGGCAAAGAGTTTTGTAGCCATCTCCATCTAGTATAGCGGCATTCAGCGTTCTGCGCCAGCTTCCTTTTCTTCCGCTTTTTCTGTCGCGGCTTCTGTATGCGCCGCCTCTTCTTTTGCCGCGCGTTTGACTTCCTGTTCGGTTTTCACTTCTGCAATGGCAGCTGCTTCCGGCGCGCCTGCAAGCGCAGTGAGTTCCTCTTCTGTGCGCGGCGCCTCAACGAGAACAATCACATCATCAAGCCCGGTGATGGTTTTCACCCCCACGGGAAGCATCAGGCCTTTTACAAAAAGGCGCGCGCCGAATACGCCAAGTCCCGAGATATCTGCACGCACTTCTTTCGGAAGCGCAGCAGGCAATGCCTCAATTTCCAGCTCCTGAAGAACTTTTACCAGAATACCTCCTTCATTTTTGACCGCGGACGATTCGCCAAAAAACACGATTGGCACCTTGACGCGAATCGGCTTATCCATCAGAACCGCATAGAAATCGGCATGTATCGGCGCGCCGCGGATCGGATCACGGGCAATGTCATGAATGAGTACATTGTGGGAAACGCCGTCAATAGTGAGTTCAAGAATAGTTGATTCTCCGGTATTCGCGAACGCCTTTTCAAAATCGCGGTATGGAATGGAAATTGTCTGCGTAGAAACGCCGGCGCCGTAGATAACCGCAGGCAAAAATCCTCGCTGCCGCAGAGTTTTTACGCCTTTGCCTCGTTGACTCCGCACTTCTGCGGTAAGTTTCTCCATATCCGGCTACCATAACAGACCTATTGTATCTTGACAAGATTCGGCGGCGTCCTTCCTTCGAGCCCCTCAATAATATTTTGTGCGGCGAGTTCGGACATTGTCTGGCGGGTTTCTTCCGTGGCGGAGGCAATGTGGGGAGTCAGGATGACGTTTTCAAGATCCGCAAGGCCGGGAGCGAGCGCCGGTTCGTTTTCATATACGTCAAGCGCCGCGCCGCGGATCGTCCCGTTTTGCAATGCCGCGACGAGCGCTTTTTCATCAACGACCGGTCCTCGCGACGTGTTGATAAGATACGCGGTTTTTTTCATCAATGAGAGACGCCGCCCATCCACGAGCTGCCGCGTCTCGGGCGAAAGCGGCACATGCAGAGAGACAAAATCCGCCTCGCGGAAAATGTCATCAACCTCGGCGCGAAATTCTGCGCCGACTTCTTTCTCAAACTCTTCATTACGCTTCACATCATAATATATCACCCGCATATCAAATCCTCTTGCCGCATGATGCGCGACGCGCGAACCGATTCTCCCCAAACCAACCACGCCCAGCCTTTTTTTAGAAACATCAGTCCCGAGAAAGAGCGTTGGCGTCCACCCTTTATATTTTCCGGCGCGGGTGAAGCGATCGGCCTCGGCAACGCGGTGCGCGATCGCAAGCAATAACGCGAACGTATGTTCTGCGACGGTGTCGGTCAGCACTCCGGGGGTATTAGTGACTGCAATCCCCCGCTCTATAGCACCCTTGACGTCAATATTATCAAACCCAACCGCGTAATTTGCGAAAATTTTGACGCTCGGCCTTGCCGCATCCATAACTTCGGCATCAATTTTATGATCAAGATCGCAGAGAACCGCGTCATATCTACCTTCCGCCAATACCGCAATTAATTCTGCTTTGGTAAGCGGCCAATCCTGCGGATTTACGACTACCTCATAGCCCTTCTCTTTCAAAAGATTGATGCCACGATCGGGAATGAGACGAGTGACGAAAATTTTCATAAATTAGAAATCTTATTCACTGCTCCAAATAATCTCAACTTCTCCTTCACCACTTCCTTCATCGCCGCAATCGCCGACGCGTCTAATTTATACATCGCCGCCTCATCCATGTGTTCGGCTAAACTTTTTTTGAGTTCCCGCACAAACGCAACACGAATATCCGTGTTGATATGGACATTTGCAATCCCCGCCGCAATCGCGACTTTGATTTGATCGTTCGGAATCCCGGAGCCCGCATGAAGGACAAGCGCGACATTTTCCGGCACTGCCCCGCGAATCGCACGGATCCGTTCAATGTCCAGTGCCGGCTCATCAAGAGAAATCCCGTGGATATTCCCCACAGCGATCGCGAGCCGATCCACTCCCGTTTTCTCTACGAATTCTTTTGCTTCGCCCGGGTCGGTATAGTCCTCCGGCCTCACTTCTATTTTTTCATTCTGGATTTTTGAATCACCCCGAAGGTATCCCAGTTCTCCTTCAATGGATATGTCGGGGCTTTTCGCGCGGGCATACTCCACCATCAATTTCGTACCCGCGATATTTTCCTCCAGTGATTTTCCAGAAAGATCAATATGCGCGGAATCGTAACCCTCATCAATGTCCCGTTTCGCAGATTCAACGCTTTTGTGATGATCCGCGTTCAAAAAAATCGGAATGCCGTATTCTTTTCTGAACACATCCCGCAGAGCAACCGCCTCCGCATGCCCCAAATGAGCTCCCTCCCTCTCCGAGGTACCAATAATAGCAGGTGAACCGACTTCCTTGCATGCCTCAACAATCCCCCGCATCTGATCCAATTCCGAGGCGTTGAAATGACCGGCGGCCCAATGTTCTTGTAATGCCCGACGCAAAATTTCGGTCAAACTGTTCATAATTTCTTCCGGTATATTTTATCATGGTGATCAAAATCAATAAACCGCACCTTATCATTATGCAACTCATACACCAAAACAAAAGAGCCGACGTGAACGCGTCGGCGGTTCTTTAATGTATAGCGAAGCGGTTTCCCCACGGTCGGATCGTTAATTATTTTCTCTATCTGCTGCTCAATTTCTTCAAAAAGACGGCTGTCCTTCTTTTTGCATTTTTTAAGAATACGGGCAAAACGCTCGGAATAGACAATCATACGTCTTTTAACCACTCCCGCATCTTGGACGCCGAAGAAAATTCAAGGCCTTTGCCCGAGTCAAGATCACGGCTGATCTTCTCCCATCGCGCGAGAACCGCGGGCTTTATTTCCACTTCATCTCTCTCTTGCAGAAGCATCTCCTTGACTGCGCGAACTTCCTGTTCAATTCTTGCCTGACGTCGCACAATACCCTGATATTCTTTTTTAGAAATCGTGATTGTCTGCATATGCAAAGGTTACCATCTCAATAGGATGTCGTCAATATAAGGCCATCTGAACCCTTCGCGTCGTGCTTGTTGTAATATATCGTGAAGCAAAAGCATTACAGTGGTTTCGGATAATAGTCCGCGGGTGCGCGCTCAAGATATTCTTCAAGTTTCCCGCGACTCAAAAGCCCTTCCTGCGCGCCGATATACTGCACGACCGACATTGCATTGATCGGCGCCCAACGAAGCGCCTCTTCGATGTTTTTTCCGAGAGCGAGCGCCGCGACAAACGTCGAAGAAAATGCATCTCCCGCCCCCGTGCGTTCGTACGGCGGCTTGGGATCCGGATATGGCGGCATAAACCATATGGTGACACCGTCAGACGCATACGCGCCCCGTACTCCATCCGTAATCACCACAATCCTCGGCCCTTGTTCATGCAATCGGGCAAGAAGAATTTTTATCTCGGTTTCCTGACTCTCAAGAATCCTCTGCGCCTCTTCTTTATTGCAAATAAAAACCTCGCTCCGCTCATATACCTTCTTGAGCGCGGTAATACCCATTTTCATCTGGAATGTTCCCGGCTGAAAGGCGAGCTTCACCGACGGATGTGCCGCAAGATATTCTTGCACTTTCAGATGAAAGGGAAGCGAGTTGCCGCCGAGCGATGAAAAATATATCCATGACGGCTCACCGATATTGGGAAGCGCATATTCGTATAATTCGTGCTTCACGAGAATCGTGCGGTCATCCTCATACCACAACACGTAATGATAATTCGTTTTTTCCCCGCGGTGCACGCTCACAAATTCAGTACTGACTCCGTTTTTCTCAAGCGCATCAAGGCATTCTTTGCCGAAATAATCTTCTCCCACGTTGGAGACGAGCGCGGTCTTCAAGCCGAGCCGCGACGCTGCCACTGCGGCATTGGAACTGTTGCCGACCGCGGGGATCACATACACCTCTTCATACGGAATCTTGTCTTTGAACCGCATGCAAATCACACACCGTTCTTTGTTGATATCACAATGCACCGCCGCATCTTTCATGCGGATAAAAGCATCGGTCACGGTATCGCCGATTCCAATGAAATCGTAGGAAGCTCTCATGAAAGCATCATATAACAAAACGCTCTTGTAACAAAAGCGTCTGATATTTCATTATCCCCAAACTTGGTTATTGTCTCGGATGCGTCTTAAAAAATTCCCAGATCGTCTCGGTCGCGTCAATATTCTGGGAAGTGGAACCGGCCAGACGCTCCGCCTGCGGCTTTTTGGGTGGCCAGCCGTGGCCCATGCCGTTGACAATGTAGTATATCACTTCTACGGCGTCTTTGCAGTCGCGATATGTTATCTGTTCCACGCTCGTGCCGTCATTGACTTTCACTGGAAGTTTTGTCACGGTCGGCGTCAACGCGCAACCATTCCGGGATGCCCACAACTTCATGGTGCTCTCCGCTGATTCCACAATACCTCCATCGCCGCGGTCGCCAAAACCACTTTGTTCTCCTCCATTTATGGGACTGCCGGGATCAGCGGTGCCCTGTATCCCGACTACCGAGATCGGCCGCGCAGGGTTGCACCGCGGCGCAAGCTTCGTCGCGATTGGCCCGACCACCGGCCCAATCGCGGCAAACACATCCGCCATCTCGCAGCCGAGGCGCTGGCTGAAAATGCCTCCGTTGGAAACCCCGGTCGCGTAAATCCTTTTTTCATCAACTGGCAATTTCTTCTTCAAGTCCTCCACTAAAAGACGCACAAATTTGACATCATCCGCTCCGGCTTTAAAAGCGTCAGTCGTATCCCTCCCGTCATTCCAATTATGTTCAATACCATCGGGAAAGACCGCAATGAATCCCTTTCTGTCAGCAGCAACGCTCAAACCCGTTTGTCCGGCAAATTTTTCTCCGCTGCCGTTGCCGCCATGGAAACCCACCAACAGAGGGTATTGTGTTTTACCGTCAAACCCGATTGGGAGGTGTAAAAGATACGAACGCTCACGGCCATTTACCATAAGCGCTTCACGATAATCGCCGACTTGGTAGACAGCTGGCGCTGCCGGCAGTTGCGCGCGCTCGCGGCGACGTCCGATTATACTCCAGCCAAGTGCAACAATAATGAATAACCCGACGACGAGAACGATTTTTTTCACGTTGCTTCGTTATTAAAAACTATTTGATGAATTTGAAGGTGGAGAGAAAAGAATCAAACTCCTGCTCGACGGGACAAGAGGTGATTGCATATGTTCTATCGTACTGATTACTTATCACGGCGGCACACACGTCCTGCGTGAATATGTTTATGGCTGTATACTTTTTACTCGGTATACCCGCCACGATAATATCATTTTTCTGCTCAACCCTAAAGGTTTCTTGATCCAGAATGGGTATAATATCTAAATCGTCTAGTGACACTATAAGCACCCCCAGAGCAATATCATTGCGTTTCTCGCCGAATCCTATGTTAAAAATCTCCCGTTCACCATGCGTCAAGCCGGTAATTTCTTGTGACGCCCAATTCTTTGGATACTTCACCTCAAACCCATACTCCTCATTGCGGTAGGTTTTCCAAGTAGAGGTGTCAATCGTGTCGATCGTGTCGGGAGATGGCTGGGGTGATTTAGTGGGAGCCGATTGCTCACTCGCTGCCGGTATATATTCTTTCACCTTCGGAATCTTTTGATATTGATACGCGAAGAAACCGCCGCCGATGAGGAGACCCGCGGCGATGATAATAATGATACCGAGCGTGCTGAAACCGTTTTTCTCTCTATTTTTCATAAATAGTTGTTATGCTATAATCTCTGATTTTAGCCTCTTGGCTTCTTCAATAAAAAATTCCTGCCATTGTTGAGGCGAGATTTTTGCGGTCATGCGCGGATAATCCTTCGCTTCTTGCGACTTCATGAATTGCGCGCCCAATTGGAGAGGATCAATCTGCCAATCAAATTTTATTTTTGCTTTCGCTACAAGATCACCCATGGAGAATCCCTCTTTTCGCATAATCGCATAAAGATCCACAAAATCCCGCGCCCGCACTCGCTGATAAATGGTAAAAAGCTTGTTGACCGCGATATCAATAATGCTGTCAATGACGACACCAAACTCAACATTCCCCCGCTCAATGCGCGGGAACGGGAAAAAGGTAAATTCGGTCTTCACTACTTCGTCTCCGAAGTGAAAAAAAATGAGATTTCTGTTATAACTCTGCTGGAGATCAATGGCGGTGGCGCGGACACGATTGCGAATCGTGGTGATTGCGGCATTGAGATTAAGCATATCTATCTCCCGCTCTGAAAAAAAATCAAGATCCTCAGAATAACGATGTCCAAGGTAAAACTCGGCAAGCGAGGTGCCTCCAGTGAGATAAAAGTTTTCGGAAACAAAAGGAATGCTCCCTGCCGCTTCAAGAAGCCGCCGCTGATTTTCCGTAAGGATATTCGCCATAAATAAGAAGCGCGAGAAACTTTCTACGATACGGATCTATGGTAAGCCGATCCCAGTACTTCCTTAGTTCTCCTTCGCTAAGCTTCTCTCCGCCGAGGCCGTAGTTAATAAGCTGCTCAAGTCGCCACCGACCGTATTCTTCCGGGTCTTTTTTAATCTCTTCTTCATTTGTTGACCAATTATACATACTTATATTCTAACACAAATCCATCTCTACCGCAAGACATGCGTGCAGAGCGCCACGACATTCGGATTCTCGTCCGCGGCCTCGACCAAACCCAGCCCGTACCCGTCGCGGGTGGGTTTTTGGTCTAAAGATTTTAGGTCGAGGATATTCTCGACGAGATGCATTTTAGGGTTTATTGGCATAGGAGTAAAATTCAGCGCGTCATCAGTCGTTTCACTCCTTCTTCGGCGCCACCGCTCCGCGCTGGCGCGTCATCTTTTTTTGCTTCGCTTGATCTCTTCGTCGAGCAATATTTTTAGTACGGCTGATACGGCACATCCTTTTGGTTTGCAGAGGTCTTGATGCGTTCAAGGAGCGAAACCGGGAGCCGAATGGAGATGCTTTTGGTGGTGGATTTTAAATTGGGAAACGAAGCGCGCTTGGCTTTGCGCCAATCAATATATTCTGATGAATAATGACGCGTCCAAAATGCACGTTCGGCTTGCTCATGAGGTGCCTATCTGAATTTAGCGCTACCAACCAGGGCCTTTACCAGTGAAATTTCAGCTGCAAAATCCTCTTTGGCGTGAACCGAATAATACTGACCTACTCTTTGCACCCACTCGTCTTCGCTTTCGCCCGACGCAAGTTCTTCTCTGAAAGATCTTATTTTATCATTCTCCGGAAGTTCAAAAACGACCTCTATGATGTCTCCTTTGCCGTTTTGCGCCCTTGCGATTACGCCAGCGTCTGGGAAAGGAATCTTCCCTTGACCGGGGGTCCATTCGAATGCAACTACGCCTCGGAAACTAGCTACCGCAAAGTATGCCGGCGAATAAAATTTGAGTCCAGGAACGTTGCGCAAGAAAACATTCCGTGGGTCAATTCCGCTGATGGAGCCGTCCTGAAAAATTCGGTTGAGGTTTTGGTTGAAAGATTTCATATACGCTTCATCAAACAGCGGTCTGCCCAGCGTAGCGCTATCCTCGGCGTGTGCCGCGGTTATGAAGCCAAGGGTACCTGCAAGCGCCATACCTCTAAAATCGGATCCGTATGTTCCATGTACCTCTTTTATCTCGCTGAGGCGCGGCGGATACTTCACCTCAAACCCATACTGCTCATTCCGGTAGGTTTTCCAGGTGGAGGTGTCGATGCTTTCACTTTGGACAGGGCTTGTGTCTTCCGAACGAATCTGTGGCGGAGTCACATAGGTATCCTTCTGCCAAAACGTGTAACCCCAATATCCACCTCCGATGAGTAGGGCTGCGGCGACGATGACGATGATGCCGAGTGTGCCGAAACCGTTTTTCTCTATTTTCTGTTTTTGTTCCATAATTTTTCTAAAATTTTACGAGATTCTTACGAGGTTGAACCTCGTAAGGTATTAACTGCTGATCCTATCTCTGACGAATTGAAAATTACATTTCCTGCGACTAAAACATTTGCGCCCGCCTCTCTTATTCTTGGAGCGGTCTCAAAGTTCACTCCGCCGTCGGCTTCTATTATACAATGGGGACAGGCAGAGCGTAAATGGCGGATTTTGTCTATCGCCTCTTCCCCCATTTTCTGTCCCGAAGGGCCGGGAGATACTGCGAGTACCTGCATCAAATCCACTTTTTCAAACCACGGCTGGAGTTTCCCCCAGAATGTTTCTGGGTTGATCGCAAATCCGATTTCTCGTTCCGCATCGCGGCACTTTCGGATAACGAGTTCTGGGTCTTTCATCGCTTCCAGGTGCACAATCACCCGTTTGATTGGCTCAATCAACCATTGATCAATTATTTTCTCCGGCTCGGCCACCATCAGATGGACTTCAATTTTGAGTTTGGTCACGAGCTGCGGCAGGTCGCGCGGATCGTGCCATGTAACATGTTTTGAAAATACCCCGTCAGTCACATCAAGATGACACCACGAAACATGCGGCTCAACTTTCTTGATCCGTTCCTGCACCTCCTCAAATGTGGAGACATTAATGGAAGGAATGACCTCGATTGACATCGCTTATCTTTTGAATTCTCTTATTTTTCGGGTAATCGCATCAAAAAATTGCGTTTTCATTGCGGACAAAAGAAGGGCATAATTTTGATTCACCATCAAACCCACCCCTCCTGTGGTCACTATAGTCAGCGTAATCTCTTTTGATAAAGTTCCTGCCGCATTGGATGCAGTCACTTTGATAGTATATTTCCCGTCCTGCGCATAAGTATGCGTCGCGGGGAAATAGGACTCCGTCACCGGAGTGCCATCACCCCAATCCCATTTCAAGGAACCCTCTGCGCCGCTTATTGCCCCATTGATGGTGAGTGTCCGCCCACTCTGGAACGACAGAGAGAGATTAAGATTTGTGGGCGGAGAAACGGCCACCGGCTGGCTCACGGCCGGAGAAGCCCCTACATTCACTTCAATATCCTTTGATACTGAACCGGCGGCATTGGAAGCGGTAACCGTAATAATATAACGACCATCTTGAGCATACGTATGGGTTGCCGGGAAATACCCGTAAGAATGTTTGCCGTCGCCCCAATTCCAATGCAAAGGACTTATGTTGTCACCGATCACCACGCCATTAATAGTCACTGCGCGGCCGCTTTGGGAAGAAAGAGAAAGATCAAGACGCGGCAGGGATACGCCTTCGCTTGGCGGCGTTGTAGGAACTGGCGTAACCGGTGTAGACGATGGAGGAATAGGAACTCCGTCAATCAGATACCGGAAAATCGGAATCAATTGAGCGTAGAGAGTATCGTCAATCGGAAAATTCCATCTCTGGAATCGCGCCTTGATCTCAATGCCAGTTGCGACTGTGGATGCCGCGGCATGAAATGTTGCCCGTTCTTTTGCGGTCACACCACCCGAAAGCACCAAACGATCTATATCTGAATGCCACTGAAACGCCTTCATAAATCGCGGCACCCATTCCCACTTGTAGGACGACTCGTTCGCAAACGAAATATAGATGCCGTCAAGCGCATCAGCAGTCATTGCCGGAGGACTTCCGTTTTCAGTAAATACTGCACCGCTCTGTTCGTAATCCTTGAGCCGCGTGGTATAGAGTTGAGTGTCGTTCTGAAAAATCTTACGCATGCCATCAAGGGTCGGCGCATTTAATCCGTACCCTGTGGCCGTGATTTTTTGCATGGTGTAAAGCCCAATCAGCGTGGCGTTCCCTTCTTGATAGAGCGGGACGTCGCCGCCCGTAAGCGCCAAATGCACCCCTCCTGTCCCAAATTCATTCCATGAATTATGGGTAGAATTATGCCCCAATTCGTGGAAAAGGATCCCCCAGCGCACGTTTTCATTCAGCAAAAAGCAACCGGGCCCCAAATGCATGGGATTTCCGGCCAATCCGCACGCCGCCGGATCCACCGCAACCATCCAAAGAGGATTGCGCGAAGGATAAGTAATTCCAGTTGCCGCTCCCTGAATGTCGTATCCGGCGTCGGTTGCGGCACTTAACATAATATTCTTTTGAATGACCGTATAAATCTGATCAAAAGGCATCGCATAAGCGGTCTTCAGTCCGACCGCAACCCCTAGCTCTCCTTCATACCGAGATACTAATGCATAGGAAAAATTAGCGGTCGGATTCCCGTCAACAGTCGCGGAAATCTGTGCAACCGCAAACGGCTCATTGCCTATGGCATGGGCAATCAATCGGCCGGCGCCGTCCACACTCACTATGGCGGGGTTACTTGATTGGAACGATACCGTCTTCCCTGCGGTTGGAGACGGCTGAAGGACAACCTGCCCTGATTTGCCCTCTTTCATTACAGTAAAAATAGGATCAATTGTAGTGGCCCCGCTTACGGGAGGGGTGGGGCCAGCCGGCGGCGTACTTGGCGGCAGTGACGGAGGCGCTCCCCCCTTCTCCCACCAGAACTTAATCAATGCCTCACCTCCATTCTCGTACCACCGCAGTTGGACCTGACGATAACCATTAAGGGAGATGTTGTTGGCATCGTTCTGGGTGGGACCATGGTCAGTCCAGTTATTGATGATGACTCCCGCGCCTTCTATCCAAACCTCAACACCGTCGTCGGAAAGAGTGTGGATCTTGTAGGTGCCTGGTTCAAAATTGATGCGCCCTCTCCAAACCATGGAGACATCGTCTGACCGGCCGGTGCCCGCCACTTCTCCTCCTTCGAAATTGTTGTCAAATGCAGTATACGAACCCACGGATGACGGGAGGCCGCTGTCTGTTTGACGAAGGAGTGTATCATTACTCGGACTTACCGGAGCGTTTTTTCCTGCGAAGTAACAAGTATGACCTGTGTTGTCACGGTAGGCGTAGTCACACCCGCCACCAGATGGCGGGGGTGGCGGAAGAACCGGCTTTATAGTTTCCTCAATCTTCTCCCATCCCGCATGAAGAAATGCATCTCCTCCATTTTCATAGTACACCACCTCTACGTGATAATCGCCGTTGAGATCGCGAACTTCCTCGCGTCGCTGACGCCCATGCTCGCCCCAGTTATCAATAAGCATCTCCTGATTGGTCCCCACTCTCCAGACATACATTCGAGATCCATCATCTGATTCAGTAAAGAAATGGTAGCGACCATTGAAATTGAACGTGCCGCGGAGTCGCATGGAGAATTGGTCGTTTCTGCCGAATAGTCCTCCTGAAGTTGGTCGCAGTTCTTCCGGCGGCGGAGGAATCCGGATCGGCATCGGACTCTCAAACTTCTCGACAAAACGGTCTTCATTAAGGTCAATACCATCGTAGAAGCAGCCCTCAAACTTATCCCGCGGCGAGCCAAGATCACATTGGACAGACCGGTCAAATCCTGCCCGTAGATATTCCCCTCCTCCAGCTTCAAAAAAGTTAATCTGTACTCTTTGAAATCCAGAGGTAGGGAAAGTATAGAAAAATTCTTTGTACTGTTTTCCATGGCGACCGCCGTTATTGATGACCGGATCCCAACCCTTTTCATCAGGAAGAAAAAACCAAGAACCGTCATCGGATTCGGTGTAGAATCGATACCGTTCTCCCGCGTTGAAATAATATCTGCCGCGCCACTCCACAGTAAAGGTCTCATTCTCGCCCAAGAGTCCTT
Source organism: uncultured Candidatus Saccharibacteria bacterium (assembly GCA_964361495.1). Classification (GTDB taxonomy): domain Bacteria; phylum Patescibacteriota; class Minisyncoccia; order Sungbacterales; family HO2-52-23; genus CAYFJB01. The sequence goes on from CAYIAH010000005.1 coordinate 14,314, forward strand.
CATGCACTAAAGGATTTCCGGCGTTAACTTGACCGATGAATGCACGATTCATATCGCCTACGGCCTGTCCAGAATTCTCATCAATTACAATGTCATTGAAGACACAAGCGCGGAGTTTATCTGTGGGGAACTCTCTATCGCAGCCTCCCCCCTTCTCCCACCAGAACTTAATCAATGCCTCACCTCCATTCTCGTACCACCGCAGTTGGACCTGACGATAACCATTAAGGGAGATGTTGTTGGCATCGTTCTGGGTGGGACCATGGTCAGTCCAGTTATTGATGATGACTCCCGCGCCTTCTATCCAAACCTCAACACCGTCGTCGGAAAGAGTGTGGATCTTGTAGGTGCCTGGTTCAAAATTGATGCGCCCTCTCCAAACCATGGAGACATCGTCTGACCGGCCGGTGCCCGCCACTTCTCCTCCTTCGAAATTGTTGTCAAATGCAGTATACGAACCCACGGATGACGGGAGGCCGCTGTCTGTTTGACGAAGGAGTGTATCATTACTCGGACTTACCGGAGCGTTTTTTCCTGCGAAGTAACAAGTATGACCTGTGTTGTCACGGTAGGCGTAGTCACAGGCGGCGGATGAAGCGCCATTTACTAATTCCCCCACTCCTAAACCAATTGCGAGTATAGTTATGACAAAAATAAAACGAGATGCAATGATATCCACTTTATTTCCCCAATATGGCATAAATGTTTTGCTTATTTAAAATTTTTTCCCTCGATCTCTTCAATTTTTTTAAGGCGCCGCACATGCCGCTCCTCTCCGCGAAAAGGAGTTGCGAGCCACGCCGTGACGATTTCTTTCGCCTGTTCCTCCATGAGATAGTCCGCGGCAAGCACCAAGACATTGGTGTTGCCGTGCTCGCGCGATTGTTTTGCAATCTCCGGTGTCGCGGCAAGCGCGGCATGAAGCCCTCTATATTTATCCGCGACCACCTCCATACCTATGCCCGAACCGCAGATGAAAATACCCCGATGAACGCTCGGGTCTTGGATGATTTTTTCCGCGGCGGCAGCCGCAAAATCAACATAGTCGTCGTCTTTGTCGTACGTAAATGCACCGACGTCTTCAACTTCGTATCCCTGTTCCGACAAAAATGTTTTTAGTTTTTCTTTCAGCTCAAACCCCCGATGATCCGCGGCAAGATATATCATACAAGCATACTATCATGAAACCCCCGTGAGTAAAAATTATACAGTACCCAGACGCGATATTTTTGAGAAATACGAGTGGGGATCAAGAAGCAATTCTTCGGGCACTCCATGTTCCCTCAAAATACCCTTGTCAATCACATAGATTTCATCAACATCCATCACGGTTGACATACGATGCGCGATGATAAGAATGGTAATTTCTCCTTTGAGACGCCGCAGCGCCTCCTTGATCATCGCTTCCGATTCCGCGTCGAGCGCGCTCGTTGCTTCGTCAAGCACGAGCACCGATGGCGCGCGCGCAAGCGCCCGCGCAAGAGCGATCCTTTGCCGCTCGCCGCCCGACAACCGCGTCCCCCGCTCCCCAACCACCGTGTCAAACCCGTGCGGGAGTGATCGTATAAAATCATAGATATTCGCCATTTTCGCCGCTTCAACGATTGCCCCATGCGGCAACGCGGCATCGTAAAAACGTATGTTTTCAAGCACGGACGTATTCCGAAGAAACACGTCTTGCGCCACATACATAACTTTTTTTCTCCATTCCTCAAAATCAATATCAGAGATCGCGCGCCCATCAATCGCAATGCGCCCGGCCGAAGGTTCGATAAAACGAAGCAGCAAGTCCACGAGGGTCGTTTTCCCCGCGCCGGACGGACCGATAATCCCGATGGTCTTCCCGCGCCGAATTTCCAGAGTCAAGCCATGAATTATTTCGTTGGTTCCGTAACGAAAAGACACGTTCTCAAAACGAATCGCGTCCATAAACGCATACGGCGCGCCCCCCGCGATACGGGGCGTGTGAATTGTAATCTCGGCAAGTGTTTTTTGGATTGACTGCGCATGAGGAAACGCGCCGCTCAAAAGATTTTTTGCATTCTGAATTTTTTCAACCCGCAAAAACATCTGCTGAACCAAATACATAATCGGCACGAACGATGCGAGCTCAAACGTCAAAAATTTATACGTAATAGAAAACATCGCGAGGATGAATAAAATGCTCAGCGGCTCAATGGAAACCTTGATGAACGTTTTGATGTCCTGCTTTTTCACTTCTATATATTCGTGTTCTTTGAATAACTGCGACATGTCCTCAAGCACCGGCTGTTCCGCGCCGAACGCCTTCACCGTCTTGATGCCGGTGATCGTCTCGCTCACGCTGTGCGCGATATCTTTTACCGAGGCCGCAATCGCCCGTGAATACCGGCGCAGAATCCGGTCAAACGGCTTCAAAACAAAAAGGATCACGAGCCCCGTCCCGAATGCGGTGAGCGTGACCGCGGGCGATAACGCAAACGAAACAGCCGCATACGTCATAAGCGTCGTGACGTCAAGAATCACGTGTATCGTGCTCTCAAGCATTCTCGTGCTGGCGTCGACATCGGCAAGCAGTACGTAATCAACATGACCGAGTTTTTGCTTCTGCAGAAAAGAAAACGAAGAGCCAAGCAGCCGTTCATATATTTTTCTGCGGATAGACCTCCGGTAGTCCGCGCTCACGCGCGTTTGTATTCTCCAGTAGATCAATAAGAGCGCGGCTTTCACAATGAAGAGCGTTCCGATGATGATAAGAAGGGTTTCAAATCCAAAAGTGATTCCCGTGCTCGCGGATATTTTTTCCAAAAATTTGATGAAAAAATTGCTCCCGAACGACGACGTTCCTACCAAGAATGCAAAAACAGGCACGAGTAAAGTAATCCCGAAACCCTCAACAAAACCGGAAAAAATGCCGAGCGCGGCAACCAAAAAAAGCTTAAACCCGTAACCCGCGTACAGCGTGGTAAAAAGGCCCCACACCTTGAAAAATAATTGTAGAAGTTTTTTCATAAAAATCGGGAGTAGGCATTACGCGCGGAGCTTCCATGCGCGTCGAAGCTCAATCTCCAGATATTCTAGTCGTGCCGCCGCGTCACCGGTCAATTTTTGTTTTCGCATCCACAGGGAAGCGAGTATCTCTTTTCTCTCCGCTTTTGCCATTCGGCGAAGCAGAAATAAAATATTTCTTAACTCCACATAATTGACCGTCGTCAGCCATCGGTCAAAGAGCTCCTCTATATGAAATCTTTTTTGGTTGATCGGCACCGCCAAAAATTTGAGAAACCTCCACAACTCTGCCGCAATCTTTTTTCTATAAAACTGCGCTCCCATACACCAAAACGGCAGCATGAGAAGTTTACGCCTCAACGGGATTGCCGACGAGGTAAAAAGCCACCACGGCGTTTTGAATACGAAACGAGTCATCGCGAATGGATCAAGCTCACCCGCCGTATAGGGATGATTCGGATGCCGGACAATATGAATCCGCCCGTCCTGCGATTGTTCGTGCAGAAACTCCGGCACAGAATACGAGCGAGTCGCGAGCGCGATTTCCGCGAGTGTAAGCATCAGTCCGCGCATGCACGAAGGGGTCTTTCTCCTGAAAACTTTTTTTAGAAAATCAGTGCGATAGAGACCGAAGAAAAAAATGGGCGTCACGTTTCCGCGAAAATATTTGCGGAACAAATCCGCATGGCCGAGGTGAGTAAAATTATGGGTCACGAGTTCCGTGCGCGGATTCGCATCATTGATAAAACGCTTGCGGTAATAACTCATCGCCACGCCATAGTCGGGATTTTTTTCGAGTACCTGAACGAGCGTGTCCACAAAACGAGAATCCCACCAATCGTCGTCAGATGCCCACATGAAATATTTTCCGCGCGCCGCGCCTAACACATACTCGTGATTTTCGGCGCCGTTAATATCTCGCTCTTGGCGCATATAACTGATGCGCGGATCCCGCGCCGCGAATGACCGCACGACTTCTTCCGTGCCGTCGACGGACGCATTGTCGGAAACAATAAACTCTATATTTTTATACGTCTGGCCGAGCAGTGCTTCCAACGCTCTTGGCAGAAGATCCACCCGATTCCTTGTCGGCAATCCGACCGATACGAGAGGACTATCCATATTTTTTTCTTCTTCTGGTTTATGCATAATTTGTCTCTCCCGCGCGCTCTATCGCGGCCGCGGTAGAATCAAGCTGGCCAATCGCGGAACACCCGGGGATAACCGTCGCCACTGCTCCATCCCGAAGACACCAGCCAATCGCCCACTCCGCCAAATCCATCCCTGTCGGCACCTCGTCACTCTTCACTTTCTCTGCCATCTTCATACGCGCGACATCGAAATCCTTCTCGGGCCGGAACCGGCTTGACAAATATCCCTTTGCGAGCGGCGCGCGTACGATAATGCCGAGGCCCAGGCGCTTCGCAAGAGGTATAACGCGACTTTCGGCCGCGCGGTCAAGACGGTTATACGCGACCTGCACCGCTCCAAAAGGAATTTTTTCCGCCGCGGCTTCAAATAATTCCCCCCGCTCATCAAATAATTCATTGTCGCCAAGGCAGATGCCTGCGTGACGAATCCGTCCGTTTTTCTTCTCATCCTCAAGAAACGCGGCAACCGCATCAATACTCCGCAAGAAATGCGGCCCGTCTTCAGGAGTATTTATATGGACCTGATATAGATCCACATATGCAGTACCGAGCGCCTGAAGCGATGTGTGAAGCTGTTTTTCAAGGGACTCGCGCGAGTAGCATGAGACGTTTTTATCCCCGGCATTTTCATGTCCGAATTTTGTCGCAATAATCCAGTTCTCTCGACGAGCCCGAATCGCTTCTCCAATCAATCGCTCCGCGCCGTGATTGCGATAACATTCGCCGGTGTCTATGAAATTCATGCCGAGTTCCGCCGCGTGCCCGACAAAAGAATGAACCTCGCCAAGAGAAAAATATCGTCCGCCCATGCCGCTCCATTGATGCGTTTCAATCCCTGCCGCCGACACCGAAATTCCTGTTTTCCCCACCATGCGGTATTTCATATCCATCGCAGGTCATCTCCAATGCGCCCGCTTTTCAAGAGCGCTTCAATGGTTTGCAGCCGATAAAACTTGGGATTTCTGAATGCGGCCGCATCAAGCCCAAGCTCGCGAAATTGTACCGCCATGGCGCGCACCCCATCTTGCACCGAGTAACGGCAGGAAAAATCGGGGAAAAACTTTTTTATTTTCCGGAACGAGACCTGATACGTCCGCGTATCGGCGCCGCCTTCTCCGATGAGTTTGCTTTGTATCAATTCTTTCCCCTCATGAACCGCGCCATTTTGAAGGAACGAAATCGGAACATTCGCGCATGCATCGCTCACGCATGCCGCAATATCTATAATTTTCATATTATTTTCTTCCGTGCCCACATTCAAAATAAGCAATCTTCCTTCATTATAGTGTACACGAAGTGCTGAGAGCACGGCGCGGGAAATGTCTTCCACATGCACGTTCGGACGCCACCCCTCCCCATTGGAATTCAGCACGATTTTTCCCTCGGCGATTGCCATACCCGCGAACATATTGATCACGATATCAAACCGCATCCTTGGGGACAGGCCAAACGCGGTTGCAAACCTCAATGCGATCGGCGAGAAAGAACCGTCGGCAAGCGACGAGAGATCCTCTTCGATTTGAATTTTGTTGCGCGAATAGGCGGTCTGCGGATCAGGCAGAGAATCCTCATCCGAAAGACCGGAACCGCCCTTTCCGTACACCGAACAACTTGATGCAAAGATAAACCGCGCGCCTCGCTTTTTGCAAAAAAATGCAAGACGTCTCGCATACTCGCGCGTCGGATCATAAATTTTTTCTTCCCGCAGGCTGCCGAAAGGATCATTCGAAATTCCCGCAAGATGCACCACCGCGTCAATGCCGTGAAGATCTGCGTCGGAAATATCACGCGCATCCTTAAAAATTGTTCTCGCCGGAGCCGCGTCAAAAAGCAGTGAATTCTTAAAAAATCCCGTATCCAAAATCGTCACATCGTATCCCGCGCGTTCAAGATACGGCGCCGCCACACTGCCCAAATATCCAAGTCCTCCGGTCATCAGCACTCGTTGAGACATAAAAGACCAAAGTTAGCGAATTCTCTTCAAATATCCTCCGGGAGCGGCACTCACGAGAAGCTGATGATCAATCGCGGCGTCGCACACGAAATTGCGATGCGCGGCAAGAAACTTTTTCACCGCCGTTGCGGGATTATTGTCCGGCCCCCATGGCCGCGCCGCGTGATCCAGCGGATACGTCTCTCGCGGCAGTTTATTCAGAATCGTGTCAAACACTACAAGATAACTGCCCTTGGTGATGAGCGCGGAATACAGCGCGAGTTCGGCCAATACATGATCCCCCGTGTGCAAAGAATCGAGCGCAATCAAAACGGGACTCTCGCGACCGATGCTTTTTTTCACCCGCATGAACGTCGCGGGATCGGTTGACGATCCCTCAATGAGTTCCACGCGCGCGCCCAACGGATGTTTTTCAATCGTGTCGCGATTGTGGGGACGAATATCAATGTCAACGCTTATCACCCGCCCTCCAGAACCAAGTTTCAGAAGGGATGCGTAAAAAAGTGCCGAGCCGCCCCGCGCAGTGCCTATGTCAACAATAACTTTCGGCCGAACCCGAAAGATAATTTCCTGAACCGCGACGAGATCTTCCGGGTGCTGAAATATGGGAACGCCGAGCCAGCTGAAATTATAGGTATATTTTGCCCGTGATGCTTCAATGAGAAAATCATCGGCGCAGCGTATAAGTTTTTTATTCTTTCCCTGTTCCAGAATTCTCAACTTTTTTTGCCGCTCAAATGATTTTCTATCGTCTTTTATTTTCATAAAGTATCCATTGAAACCCGCTAAAATTTTCTCCGCCGAATTTCGCCGGCAATCGCGTTTCTTAAATTGTCTGCGCGAGAAATCCTCCGTCAACGGGGATATCTATACCTGTGACAAACGCACTTGCCCTGTGGCTCGCAAGAAAAACAGCAGCGCCGATAAGCTCCTCCGGTTCCCCAAAGCGCCTCATCGGCGTATGACGAAATATCGCCTCGGCACGCGGTCCAGGCACATCCTCTTCGTACATAAGCATGCGGCGGTTTTGTTCAGCGGGAATAAAACCCGGCGTAATCGTATTCACTCTGACCCCTTTTGCCGCCCACTCGCGGGCGAGATATTTACTTACATTTAAGATTACGGCCTTGGAAGCCGAATACGCAACCATACGCGGCAGAGGAATATGTCCAGCGAGACTTGCAAGGTTAATGATGCTCCCCTTGCCCTGTGCGCACATCTCCGGACCGAATTCCTGGCAGGGCAGCAGCACGCCCGCGCCCACATTTAATTCAAAATGTTTTTCCCAATCCCTAAAGGCGATGCGCTCAAATGGATGATCGTCCGTCGCAGTCACGCTTGGATCGTTGCCGCCCGCGGCATTCACAAGGATGGTCGGCGCGCCCACATTCTTTACGATCCAAAGATGCGCTTTGTGAAGATTATTCAGCGTCGTCGCGTCAACACGAAAAAATTCAGCACTGCCGCCCTTTTTCCTGATAGACAAAACGCGGGATTTTCCATGCTCATCATTGCGTCCCAGCACAATAACTTTTGCCCCATAAGAGGCAAGCCCTTCGGCAAGCGCTCCCCCGAGCATGCCCGTTCCGCCTACCACTGCCGCGACTTCACCGTCAAGATTAAAAAGATCCTTCATAAAATTACCTCGCGGACGCGCAGTCGCGGGTAGCGATCATGCCGAGAACACCAATGAATTTTGAATACTCCCCGATCACTTATCGTGGTGGGCACGCGTCCGTCTTTGTAACGAGACCCCGAACACATGGTAATGTCCCGCCGATCAAGATGGTTCCCCGTTTCCCAAAAATGTTTGAGGCAAAAAAGCATGTGTTCCAGCAGTGTCGCGCCGCGGATATTTTTTTTTATAAGATCGTCCGCGCACATATTCTTGTACTGACGATCGGACTCGATTTCATTGCGCGAGGCCACCGCATAAGTTTGTTTCGGCATCCGATCATTAATCGGCACATCGCGATCTAAGTTGTTGTAACTTCGCATGCACGAAAAATGCTTCTCGCATGTCGCATAGACTCGGTTCGGCGCAATCCCTTTGGCGACGATGATCAGCCGATCAAAATCAGATTTTCTTGCGGGCAGTTTTATGATTTTGGCATCAATACGAATACCGAATAGAGTCAGATAAAATTTCTGCCACTCCATGCATTGTCGAATAAATAAAGCATCGCGTTGTGCGCTCTTTTTCGCAGCAGAGATCATACACGAGACCACTGTACCCTAACACGGCGCACGTAAAAAGGCAACCGATTCCATTGTGGATGTTGAACTTACCGTACGCATCATTGACAGACGCGGCCAATTTCGGTATTCTCTGAAAGGAGTTGTTCCCTAAAAGAAAAAGAAAGGAGCGTCATGGAATGGATAATGATACCGACCAGCATACATACCGCCGTCACAAGCGATCAGCTCATCCCGAAAAAAATTGCCGTGGAGACCATTTTCGGATGCAACCTGCACTGCACGATGTGCGATATTGACGAACCCACGCATCGCAAAAAAGGAATGATGCCGTTCGAACTCTTTACGAAAAGAGTCATTGATCCCCTTATGCCGCTCAGAGATCACTTTGAATTGCTGGATCTTTTTTGCCTCGGAGAACCAATGCTTGATCCTCTGCTTTTTGAACGGATCAAATATGCAAAGAGGCAGGGATTCCGCAATATAGGCATCTCCACTAATGCCGATATCATGACGCCCCCAAGACAGGAACTCTTGCTCGAAAGCGGCATTGACACAGTCATTATCTCCATTGACGGCGCAACGAAAGAAACTCATGAAGCAATCAGGCGCGGTTCAAACTTTGAAAGAACTGTCGGCAACGCTCTTTCATTCATTGCAAAAAGAAACGAGGGCAATTACCCGACGCGGCTGGTGACGCGCTTTATACATCAGCACGCAAACCGGCACGAGTGGGAACCTTTCAGACAATTCTGGGAAACTGCCATCGCGAGAGAACGGGGCGACCGCATTGGCCGCTATGACGTGCATTCTCAAGGCCCGCTCGTCACGAAGGCCGACGCGCTTCATCAGATAGGAATGGATATCGACGAAGCGATCGAACGCAAGGCCTGCCCTATAATCTCGGATATCATCTATATACTGGCTGACGGAACCGTAACGCTCTGCAGTCAAGATTGGCTGCATGCCGCTTATAATTTCGGCAACGTGAAAGACGCATCCCCGATTGAAATATTCAACACCCCGAAATTTCGGGCGATACGAATGCTCCATGCGGCTGGAAATAAAAATCAGATGGACCTTTGCCGCGGCTGCACTATTGCATACAGCAGCAGAAACGCGCAGTACTTTTAGTATCATCCCCTCACACCAAGTTTGAGGGGATTTTTTCGGCAGTATACCGCTCCGCATGTCAGTACAAATGGCACGTCATAGATTCTTTTTGAAATAAAAGTTACATTGAGATCACCTTACTACATCGCACATGACCACACCGAATAGACGCTTAAGAAGAACCATTATTGAGCTGATCCACCACGGCAGCTCACCGCATGTCGCGTCCGCCTTATCCGTCGTAGAAATTCTGAATGCGGTCTATACCATAATGGACGTTGAAAAAATCAGACGCCGCGATCAAGACCGCGATCGTCTCGTTTTAAGCAAGGGCCACAGCACATGCGCGCTCTATGCGGTCATGGCCGAACACGGCCTGATGCCGAAAGACACGCTTACGACGTTCCATGCCAACGGATCTCTCCTCGCGGGGCACGCAAGCCATTTTGTTGAACACATTGAGCACTCTACCGGAGCGTTGGGACACGGACTGTCGGCCGCGCTGGGCATGGCGCTCGGACTCAGATCACTCGGAAGTAACTCAAGAGTGTTTGTCGTCACCGGAGACGGAGAACTGCATGAGGGCTCCAATTGGGAAGCGCTCATGCTCGCGGGGCATCTCGGGCTGAATAATCTCGGCGTACTCATCGACAACAACGGCATTGACCAGATGGGAAAACTCGAACACTGCTGCAGTATTGAACCCTTGCGGCCCAAATTAGAAAGTTTCGGCTTCTTCGTTGAAGAAGTCGACGGGCACGATGAGACCGCGATGACAAAAATACTTGCCCGAGACCGCCGCGCCTCAACAAAACCCTTTGCCCTCATCTGCGCTACCGTGAAGGGCAAAGGCGTGTCTTTCATGGAAGGAAATACGGTATGGCATTACCGCACTCCGCAAGGCGACGACTATGAAAAAGCGTTAATGGAGCTCTAACTGCATTATGCGGGCAGTACTATTTAAAAAAATACATGACGCGATGCGCGCCAATCCGCGGCTCTTTTTTCTTACCGCCGGAGTCGGATTCAACTTAATCGAGCCCATGTGCAAAGAGTTTCCGCACCGAACACTCAATGTGGGGATTGCCGAACAAAACCTCGTGGGCATCGCGGCAGGACTTTCGAATGTCGGATTTAAAGTGGTGTGCTATTCCTATACGAATTTTCTTGCGGAGCGGGCATTTGAACAAATCAGAAATGACATCTGCCTGCATCATTACGCTCCGATTCTTCTCGGCACGACAACCGGATTTGACAACGCGGGCCTTGGCCCAACTCATCATGCCTTGGACGATATTGGCTGTCTTAAAGTTCTCCCGAACCTGCGCATCTATTCTCCGTCGAGCGCCGAGTCAATAGAAACGGTCTTTGAGGAAGCGATGCAGTCCGACGAAGCGTCGTTTATACGCTTCACAAAAAGCGATTTTTCGGAGGGCGCGCCGGTCGCGCACATCAACAGATTCATAGTCAAAAATGATTCTCCAATGCTCGTGATTTCACACGGAAAAATGGTGCAAAATTCAATGAAAGCCGCTGCCCTCTCCCCTATTTTTTCATTATTTGCGCTTGATAGAATTAAACCGCTTGACGAAAAAACTCTACATCAACTGTTCGGCGCGTATCGACACATCATCGTCATAGAAGATAACTTTAAATCCGGATTATACAACTCCATTTGCCAATATGCGGCCGAAAATAACTTCACGCATACACCGCTCTATTCAATCAGCCCCGAAGAGAAATATAGGGGCGAAATCGGAGATACGGCATATCTTGAAGATATCAACGGCTTAAGTCCGGAGAAAATAAATCTTTTTCTTCAAAAAATCAAAAATTCCTCCTCTTCCAATCAAAATTGATTTCGCCGGACAAAGGATCAATACGACGATATTTCACTCTCGGGTTATGCGGCTCGGAGGCAATGTTGCACATAAGCGAGTGCGGCTTCACTAAACTCTCCGAGGCGTTTGCCACTCCGGGCGGAATATGCACCATGCAGTAATTATCATCTCCGTAGCAAATCTCCTGAAACTTCTCGAACGTCGGCGAACTCTTTCTCAAATCATATAAGACAAGCCGCATCATACCCTGGATGCAGATGTAATTCAAAAAAAGCGTCTCGTGCACATGCCAGCCGTTGATCACTCCGTGATACAGTTTTTTAAAATATACTTCGCCGAAAGGATTCAGAAGCGTGTCGCGACGCGCCCCATGCATGATAGTGCCGCGCACATCGGGAATCCGCTGCAGGGGTATCACGGCCACTCCCTTTATTCCCTGCGCCGCCGCGGGCATTGATAATAATATCTTTCCATTTTTTTTCTTCAGCGCCATGCGGTTTTATAATACATGAGACTTACGCGGCAGCGGCATAATCAATGTCCCCTTGAATCCGTATTTCTTTTCTATAATCCGTTTAATTTCATCTCTGAAATTCCACGCAAGCAGCACCACGGCGTCCGGCAGCACTTTGAACACCTCGTCGGGGCGAAGAATCGGTATCCTCGTGCCCGCCGTAAAAAGACCCTGTTTAAAAGGATTCGCGTCGGCGACTGCCGCAATCATCTTTTTCCCTATCCCGCAATAATTGAGAAGCGTCGAGCTTCTTGCCGAAGCGCCGTAACCCACAATTCGTTTATCGCGCCGCGCGAGCACATCAATCCGCGAGAAAAAATCTTTCTTATGCGCCGCCACTCTCTCGGCGAACATGCGCCACGACGCCAATTGATTAATCTTTCCCCGTTTTTCCCATAATTCAAGCCTTGCATAACGCGCGGTCTTCTGGCGTGCATTTTTACTCGCGTACACAATCAGTCCCCCGCCATTAATCGGACTCCACCCGATATCAAAACAATGCAGCCCGTATCGCGCGAGAAGCCCCGCAAAACTTTTGAGCGTATAATAGCAGACGTGTTCGTGATACACCGTGTCGTAGTGCAGTTCCTTGAGCATCCTGCCGCCGTAATGGAATTCGGCTGCGAACAATCCGGCGGGATCGAGGACATCGGCAACGCCTTTCATCACATCCCCGAGGTTCGCGAGATGATACAAGACATTTCGCGCGATGATGACATCCGCGAGTCCGTGCGTGCGCGCAATACCGCGCGCAACATTCGTTCCGAAAAAAACCGCCCTCGTCGGCACACCATTTTTCTTCGCGACCGCCGCGACATTCCTCGCGGGGTCAACGCCGAGCACCCGTAATCCCTTCTTCAAAAATGGAAGGAGAAACGTGCCGTCGTTACTCGCAACTTCAAGAATAAATGGATTCGCTTTTTCTTTGCCGCATCGCCGCAGAACCTCATGCGCAAACACCGCAGAAAACTCCCGCGCGGCATTCGACGTGCCAGTCACCCACGGATATTTCAGAAACAAAATTTTCGGATCAATCGTCTCATTCAACTGCACCAATGAGCATCCGGCGCAGAATGACAATGACAAACGATAGATCTTTTCCTCCGCCGCCGCGCTTGACAGAAATGCATTTGCAAGCGGCTGTTTCCCCATATCCAAAAATGGCCGCAGCGCCCGACTGCCGCAGGAACGGCACGCACTGATAGAGGTCATTTCTTTCATTAAAATTCGCTAAAACTATTGCCCTACACACTTCTCATCATACTCGCATGTCGTACCGCATACAAAGTATTGCGTCAAGATTCATGATACCATTTTGTCATCTTCCGAGACTCTTACGAGGTTCAACCTCGTAAGAAAACCCCATAAGAAATCTCTCCACATACTATTACTATTCGACTTCGCGGCGCGCATTGATCTTGATATTCTGCACAATGCCGACTCCGAGAAGCAAAGTGACCAAGCTTGATCCTCCATACGATACAAAGGGAAGCGTAATACCGGTGATCGGCAGCGCTCCCATGTTCATGCCCATATGGATAAAAGATTGCGTAAAGATGAGCGCGGCGAATCCGAACGTATAGAGCCGCGAAAAATTGTCTGACGCGCGCATGCCAATTCGTATGATCCGCCAGAGCACTGTACTCAAGAGCGCAATCATTACGACAACGCCCACGAATCCCCATTCTTCCGCATAGGCGGCAAACACAAAATCCGTTTCGGGCTCCGGCAAAAAATTGAGATGCGACTGAGATCCATAACCAAGCCCTTTGCCAAGGAATCGGCCGGAACCCACGGCAATCATGGATTGAATCATTTGATACCCTGCGCCTTTGGGATCGCGATATGGATTGAGAAATGACGTGATGCGCGCCTGCTGATACGGTTCAAGCAGAAACAACCACGCGAACGCGGCAACAAAAATTCCCGCGAGCATTAAAATCGCCAAGTGCCTGATTCTTACGCCCGAAAAAATGATGACCGCGCACCAGACCGCGCCAAGAACGATCGCCGATCCGAGATCCGGCTGAATGAGCACTAAACCGGCGGGAATCCCCGCGTAGAGTCCGGAAACCGCAAGATGCTGAATGCGATAAATTTCGACATGCCGTTTGGAAAAAAATTTTGCGAGGAGAATCACGAGCGCAATCTTCGCCAACTCCACGGGCTGGAAGACCACCCGCCCAATCGTAAGCCATGCGTCCACCCCGCGTATAGGAATTCCGATCACAAGCACACTCCCCAGAAGTGCAACGCTCGCCAGGTACAAAGAGAAAACCATGGCGCGCCCGGTCCTGAACACCCGAAAATCAACCGCGCTCATCATAACGAGCATGACGATTCCCAAAATCCACCACATAATCTGGCGCTGAAAAAAGGGAAATTCGTTCGTCGGCGCCAAACTCAATAATGAAATAAGACCGAGTGCCGTGAGCGCAAAAACGGCTCCCGTGAGGAGGCCGTCGAACCGCTTCAAATGCATCCATGCCGCTTTCATACGCCTGGGTGCGTTTATCGGTTTATAATCACTTCGGGGTTAAAAAGATTCACCCGCGGCTCAATCCTGATCGTTGCCGGATCTTCGGCAAAAAGAATCGGCCAGAGGGTGCGTATTTTTTTCCTGGATTCGGAATCAAATCCTTCGATGCCGACGCGATTCGCACCGATAAGATTTCCATTCCGGTCAAATGCCGTCACGATGATTTCAAAATTCCTGAAATTAAACGGCGTATCATTGACCAAAGACACATCAACCGCGCTTTGCGGCCTCCCTTCATTGATTTTCACATATTCATGCCGCTCCACCATGACATTGGGCTTCGGGTCACTGCGGGCAATCCAATCAACATTCAATATTTTGAATTCCACGCTCGCGGGCTCCCGCATGGTCTCAAGCCCCGCCTCTACGACCATCGTCCGTTCCTGCGCAAAAAGAAACGTCTTCCCGCGGCGAACCGCGATGGGACCGCGCGTGTCAAACAGAGTAAACTCGTATTCAACCGATGCCGAAGAGAGCGCTTCATTGGGATTTTGAATTTCCGCAGCCGCATCATACGAGTTTGGACGCATAGGTATCGCGCGCGCCCAAAACACGGTGATCTCCTGCGGATTTCTGAGCGCGCACGGAGCGCACGAGCCCCCGCAGTCGATTTCTCCTTCGCCCTGATTGCGAATATTATCAAAACAGGTAGGAACCGGAAACAATTTATAAGTCCCCCACGCCGCACCGCCTCCTATAATAAGAAAAAGAAGCACGAATATGAAAAGATGTCTTTTCGCGCGCCAGGAAAACATATAGATAGTATCACGCATACGAATATAAAAAGCAAAAACTCCCCAATGGCCATCGGGGCGCTTTTATCTTTTTCGGTAATCCGGACATGCCGGCGTACCCTACTTTCCCGGGCGTTGATTGACACCGAGTATCATCGGGCCTGGATGCTTTCACTTCTCTGTTCGAAATGGGAAGAGGTGGATCACATCCAGGTAGAACACCGGCAAATCCGGAATGCCGAAAATAAACATATGCGCTGATGCGGGCAGGTAATTTTGGATCTATTAGTACCGCTCGGCTCAAACGCTTACGCGCCTTACACCTGCGGCCTATCAACCTCGTCATCTCCGAGGGATCTTATGCGCGCGCAGCGCGCCAACAATCAACAATCAACCTTCAACTATCAACAGCCAGCTTGAGCTGAACGTCGAAAGTTAAAGGTCGAAAGTTGACGGTCGGCGTGCTGCGCACGC
>CAYIAH010000006.1:0-28972 GCA_964361495.1 uncultured Candidatus Saccharibacteria bacterium
AAAAGTGACGCGCGAAATTCCCGAAGACGAGCAGATACAATGGGGAGATGTTGGGTGATTCAAATGAATGCTCAAATGTTCATGCGCGGACAATGAGAACAAAAATCCGCCCTTCGCGGCCATTGCTGGTCACGCGAAGGGCGTTTTCTTTTGTTCAGCGCCGGATCCTTACTCTGATGCGGCGTTGACGGTTGTCAGGCATCTTCGTATCATAGCCGCAGAAGCGGCATGCTTTGTTGCCGCCACCGCGATCCTGGAGCATCACATGACAGTTCGGACAAAAATCTTTGTCTTCTTCCACGCCGGGACCGGTAATCGTGAGCATACGCATGGCGATCTCCTTTTTGCTCTTGGCTCTTGCTCGGGGATAATAGGATGTTGTATACTATTTATAGTATAATGGTATACCTTTAAGCATTCATGAGCATGCGGCACAAATTATCTATCGGGGACAACGCGCCTGATTTTACCCTTCCCGATCAGGATGGCGAACTTCATACGCTTTCTCGCTATCGCGAGAGGTGGGTGCTGCTTTATTTTTATCCAAAAGACGATACTCCCGGTTGCACAAAAGAGGCGTGCAGTATACGGGACCGATTCCCTGATTTCAAAAAATGCAAGATTACGGCGCTCGGTGTAAGTATTGATTCAGTAAAAAGTCACAAGAATTTTGCCGGAAAGTATGCTCTTCCGTTTACGCTTCTTTCCGATGAAGATAAAAAAATCGTACGGCGGTACGGCGTATGGGCAGAGAAAAAAATAATGGGAAGGGTATATATGGGGACGGTACGAATGTCATTTCTGATTGATCCTCGCGGGAAAATAGTAAAAATATATAAAAAGGTACAGCCGGAAGTTCACGGCGAAGAAGTCGTGCGTGATGTCAAAGCAATGTTGCGTTCATGATCGCACGGTGTCCCTGGATAAATTGAGCGGCGTCCATTGGGCGCGACCCCTCAAGGGTTATTTTTTTTATACAAAGGTTTTCTGTGCCGGTATGCACGGATAATATGCATGACGGGGTTTGCACGACGCGGCCGGGCATCAAGGATTGAGAAACGGGATACTCTGCATGAGGTATGGGACGCTGCTCCTCGCGGTGAACATCGGCTTCTTCAATGCGGATTCTTTTTTCTGACCAGAGCGTCCATGCTCCGGGCCATGGGTTGAATGCGCGAATCATGCGCTCGATTTCCACGGCGGATTTTTTCCAGTCAATCTTCCCATCGGTTTTCGTCAGGATTTTTGAATAGGTCGCTTGTGTTTCATCTTGCGCGGCTGGCACGATCTCGCCGCAAACCCATTTCGGCAGGATTTCAATCAGAAGTTTCGCAGCTTTGTCCGCAAGTATCCGGTGCAGTTCAGTATATGTAATTTTTGATTTTTGCCTGTCCCGCCCGGCATTTTTGCCTGTCCCGCCGGAGATTTTTGATTTTTTAATGATGGGTCCATGATCCATTAATTCGTCCATTTTGATAATCGTGACTCCTGTTTCGGTGTCGCCGTTAAGAATCGTGTATTGAATCGGCGAGGGTCCGCGCCAGCGCGGGAGAAGCGAGGGGTGGATGTTGAGTGCGCCGAGGCGCGGAATGTGAAGGATTGACGCAGGAATAATTTTTCCGTACGCGGCGACTACGAAAAGATCCGGATTGAGCGTCCGGAGTTCTTCGGCAAATGAAGGGACTTTGAGCGATGGGGGTTGGAAAAGTGGAATATCCGGTTTCTCTCGCGCGAGATACTTTTTGAGGGGCGGCGGCGCGATCATCTGTTTTCTTTCTGCTGGTTTGTCAGGGGCGGTGACGACTCCTGCGATTGAGTATTTGTGACGAAGAAGCGTCTCAAAAGAAGGCAGGGCGAACTCGGATGTGCCCCAGAAAACGATGCGAATCGCAGTGGCTTCAAGACAGGATTGAGAAGTCATGATTTTTGCGCGGGAGCGGGCCGTTCAATCCTGACGAGACCCGTCGCGGTGTCTTTGAATAAAATTCCGTGAAGGTGATCGAGTTCGTGTTGGACAACGCGCGCGAAAAAATTCGAGGCGCCCCGCGCAAATTTTTCCCCGCGTTCATCATATGCCTCGACCGTGAGTTTTTCGCGCCGCGCGACCCTGCCGTATATTTCAGGTACGGAAAGACAGCCCTCGGTATCTTCGCGGGAGCGGCGCGATATGTTTTTGAGTTTTGGATTGATAAACACATAATGGGCCCACTGTTTTTTTGCGGGGGTCTTTTCTTTTTGTGCGGGATCCGGCGCGTCCGGTGTACGGCGCTTCATCCGATCAATCTCGCGCGCTTCTTCCGAGACAATAAAAAGGCGGAGTGATTCTCCGACTTGGGGAGCGGCAAGGCCGACGCCATCAGATGTCGCGGAAAGAGTTTCTTTCATCCCGCGGATGAGACGTTGAATCCGGGCGGAAGAAATGTCTTCAAGCGGGATTTCCCGCGCCTGTTCGCGAAGAATGGGATTTGGCTCTTTGAGAATGGGAAGTATGTCGGGCATGGCGTTTTTTCTTTGCAGTTTTCCGCCGACGGCCGCGTTTGAGCCGCGCGCCGGCTTTCGGGAGAAGGCCGCGAAGTGCGGCAAAGAAATATTTCCCGCGCGCCTCGGGAGGCAAATCCTCTTTTTCAAGCACACGGCGCGCGAGCGCCCGGAGGTCCGATTCATCGTAGAGAATTGCAATGCCTAGATACGCGGGAAATTTTTTTGACTCGTTCATCATGCGCGAGAGGTCATCGGCAAGAAGATGCTCGCGTGAGTGCAGTTTTTTATCAGGCGTGAGGCGCATGAAAGATATGCGGCGGGCCCCTCTCGTCGTGTTGCCTTTGAGTCCCGCGCATGATTACATATTCTATCAGAAAACGGGCGTTTGGACAACTGTCGGGAGAAGAGTATGATGAAGGTGAAATCTATCCTTGGGACATCAATATATGATTCATTTCATCGGCATCGGCGGTATTGGCGTAAGCGCCCTTGCAAAACAGTATCTTGCAGAAGGAGCGGCGGTGAGCGGCTCCGATTTGAAGCGTTCGGAAATCACCGATGAATTGTCGGGTCTCGGCGCGCGGATTAAAATCGGTCACCGGCCCGGAAATCTTTTGAAAAAAACAGAGCGGGTTATTTATACTGCCGCGACACCCTTGTCCAATCCGGAATTGCGGGAAGCGAAAAAACGGCGATGCAAGGTGCAGACGTACGCGGAAGCGGTCGGGGAACTGACGCGCCGCTGCCGCACGATCACGATTTCCGGCGCGCACGGCAAGAGCACGACCACGGCGCTCACGGCGCTCGCGCTCATTGAAGGATATTGGGACCCGACGGTCATCGTCGGGACAAAAGTCCGCGAGTTCGGCGACTCAAATTTCCGCCGCGGGTATGGACCGTTTCTTGTGCTGGAAGCGGATGAGTGGAATCGGTCTTTTCTTCACTACTCGCCGGAGATCGCGGTCTTCACCAACATTGATGCGGAACATCTTGATACATACGGCACGGTTGAAGGCGTTGAAACGGCGTTTCGGGACTACATGGCGCGCGTGCCGCGCAATGGAAAGATTATTGTGAACCGCGATGACGCGCGGCTCGTGAGAGTTGCAGAACCTTTTCGGCGGCAGGTCGTATGGTATTCGCTTCGTGACCGCGCGGCAGACACGGCGCGTCGCATCTTGCGAATTCCCGGAGCGCACAACGTGTTAAATGCCCTCGCCGCGTTCACCGTGGGGAGAGCGCTCGGCGTGAGGGATGCGGATATCCTTCGGGCTCTTTCGCGTTTCAGCGGTACATGGCGGCGGTTTGAATTCAAGGGGCTTTTGAACGGCGCGTTCGTCTTTACCGATTACGGCCATCATCCGACCGAAATTCAAAAGACGCTCGCGGCCGCGCGGGCACGTTTTCCTTTCCGGCGTCTGTGGTGCGTGTATGAACCGCATCAGCGCGAACGGCTCATGTATCTTTGGAGTGAGTTTACCGGCGCATTTGACCTTGCCGACCGGGTCTGTCTTTTGCCCGTGTATGATGTCGCCGGACGCGAGACGCGCCGAGGCAGGAAATCTGCAAATTCGGAGAAACTTGCGGAGGAAATTCGGCGGAGAGGGAAAAATAGTCAATATCTTGAGTCCTTTACCGCGGCGCGGGAGTTGATCCGGAATGAGGCGCGGCAGGGAGATGTGATTTTTGTCATGGGCGCCGGAGGTGTGTATACATTGACAGATTTGATTCAGAATGATATTATCAAAACAGCAACGGTGTAAGAGATCTTTGTTTTTTTCGAATCTTTTTTATTGACGCGCGCCGTTATTTTTGCAATACTGGAGCTATGTTCTCTTTTGATTGGCAACGGCACACAAAATTTCTTGTGATACTTGGTTCCGTGGCGATTCTCGGGGCCAGTTTTTCTTTGGGAGCATTATACGGCTACGGCAATCGTCCCGCAGTGGAGAAAGTGCTCAATGTCCTGGGGCAGGAGCCGCCGCCGCAGTATGCGGGAGTTGATTTCAGTTTATTCTGGGACGTCTGGTCGCGGCTTGAAGACAAGTATGTGGACAAAACCAAAATAGACCGCACGAAATCGGTCTACGGCGCGATTGAGGGACTGGTGAAATCGCTCGGCGATCCCTATACCGAATTTCTGCCGCCCGCGGAGACCAAACAGTTTCAGGAAGACATCAAAGGGTCGTTTGAGGGCATTGGAGCGGAGATCGGGATGAGAAAAGGAGTGCTCACGATTATCGCCCCTCTGAAGAACACGCCCGCCGAACGCGCGGGGCTAAAAGCGGGGGATAAGATTTTTAAAATTGATGATACGGTCACTGCAGACCTGACGCTTGATGAAGCGGTGCGGCTCATCCGCGGCCCCAAAGGAACGGAGGTGAAGCTCACGGTCCTGCGCGACAGTTTTGAAAAAACCAAAGAAATTAAAATCACGCGCGATACGATCCGTGTTGAGATTCTTTCAACGGAACGCGGCGGAGGATCCGGGGGCGGCGGCGAAAGTAAGACCGCGATCCCGCCGGACGTATTCGTCATTAAATTAAATCACTTCACGGAGAACGCGGCGTTTCAGTTCCGCAAGGCCGTGCAGGAGTTTTATGCATCCGGCGCGGACAAACTTGTTCTTGATCTTCGCAACAACCCGGGGGGATTTCTCGTGATCGCCGTTGACATTGCGAGCTGGTTTTTGCCGCCGGGAGAAACGGTCGTGCGCGAGCGGCACGCTGACGGCACCGAGGAAGTGCATCGTTCAAGCGGCTATCGGCTTCTGGAGAATATACCGACAGTGGTGCTCGTTAATGAAGGGTCGGCATCGGCATCGGAGATCGTGGCCGGGGCATTGCGGGATCTTCGCGGGAGCAAGCTTGTCGGCACAAAAACATTCGGCAAGGGATCGGTGCAGGAAGTGATTAATTTGCAGGATTCTTCATCCCTGAAGATTACGATTGCCAAATGGATCACGCCGAAGGGCGAGGAAATTAACGGCAAGGGATTGGAGCCCGATGTAAAAGTGGAAGTCCCCGCAGAGCCGAAAGAGGGAGAAAAAGAAAAGGATTTTATTTTGGAAAAAGGGATTGAGGTATTGCGCGGGCGGTAATTACGCATGGGTCCCTTTCCCGCGCTCTTAGCGCGGGATATAGATCCCGCCGCAGAACGGAGATTCATTCTCCGTTCTGCGGTCTCATTGGAAGGGGGAGGCAGTGAGCGAAGCGAGCGTCGGAAGGGGGAAACCCTTGCCGCGCGCGAAGCGCAAGGGTTTCCCCCTCCGAGCTAAATGAAGATTATTTTTCTTGAAGACATTCCCTCGGTTGCGAGGAAATACGATGTGAAAGATGTCCGCGACGGCTACGCGCGGAATTTTCTCCTGCCGCGGCATCTTGCGGAGGCGGCAAGTCCCGCCGCACTGAAAACCGTTGAGGGAAGGAAGGCGCGCGCGAGCCGCGAATCGGCCGAGGACGCGGCGCACCACGAGAAACTTGCGGAAAGATTGAAAACACGCGTCTTTGTGATTTCCATGAAAATGACCGAGAGCGGGACGACGTTTGGGGCGGTCGGCGCGGAGAAAATTGAAGACGCGCTTAAGAAAGAAGGGATTTCAATTGATAAAAAATGGATCGTGCTTGACGCGCCGATCAAAAGCGCGGGCGATTATGAAGCGACGATTGAATTTCCTTCGGGTCTCAAGGGCATATTGAAATTTAAAGTGGAGGCGGAAGGGATATGAAGCTCTCTATTTATTCCATTCAATCAACACTTTTTGAAGGCGAGGCGGAGAAACTTATTGCGCACACCCCGCTCGGACAGATCACGGTGCTTGACCACCATCTTCCGATGATCTCGTCGCTTATCGGGCCTTCAGTTGAGATCACGGACAAAGAAGATATGGCGACATCCGTGCCGCTCGCTGGGGGTTTCCTTGCGGTGCGGCCGGAAAGCTCGGTCTTGATTTTGGCAAAGACTAAGTACCGGGCGCGCTCGCGCGCGAGCGCGCGATGGGGGATATGTATGTATGAATAAGGAGTACGCCTTTTATTACGACACACCGCTTGACCATTATGTTGCGCAGGCATTTGTGGTGCGCTGTTTTGATGACCGGTTTCGTCCTGCGGTGGAAGCATTTTTGAAAGAGCGGGGAATTACGCAATATGATGCGGAATCGGTGGCAGGGGGCGGGAAAATTTTTTCGTCTCCCGAAGACGAGCGCGACCGAGAATTTATGTTTCGCGAGCTTGAAAAATCAATCCGGCTTCATGCGGCGAGCCGCGTCGTTCTTTTTTCACATCATGAGTGCGGCGCATACGGAGGCTTAGACGCGTTTGGAGACGATCGCGAACGCGAGTTTCTTTATCATCGGGAAGAGCATACCGCAGCGCGCGCTCTCGTGAAGACGCGATTTCCGTCTCTCGCTGTTGAGACATACTTTATTGATGAAAAGGGCGTCGTGAAGACATTCTGATCGGTGATATTGAAATCTATTGAAGTCGGACTTCAATGGATTGAGGTCGAACTTTGTAAGTTCGTCGCCGCGCATAATCTTATGAGTATATCTTACGAGGTTCAACCTCGTAAGATATGGAAGTCGGACTTCAATAGTTCAATAAGCGGAAAACTTTTTCTTGACGATCGGCGTTACAATTTTTAGCATCAAAAAATGCGGCGGCAGCGAAGCCGCGAAGCTTCACAATAAATAATTTTTTATCAAGAGTGCGGTTTGGTCTCGTCAAAGAGATCCGGGGACTGGCCCCGCAACCCGCCGGCAACCTCTTTTCGGATATTCCGGAACAGAAGGTGCCAATTCCAGCCCGAAAGGGGAAGATAAGATACTCTTTTTGTATGTTACTCCCCGAAAGGGAGTTTTCTTTTTTTATGATGTACGAACGGGGAACATATACTGTGGAGAGCGTGACCTCCGGGCATCCGGACAAAATATGCGATCAGATTTCCGATGCGGTGCTTGATGAATGTCTGCGCCAAGACCCGCAGAGCCGCGTGGCGGTTGAGACGTTCGGGAGCCATGGTTTGCTCGTTATGGGCGGCGAAGTCACGAGCCGCGCGGCGGTTGACTATGGGGCGATTGCGCGTGAGGTATATTGCGCGATTGGCCACGACGATTCTTTGCAGATCACCGCTCATGTAGTTCAGCAGTCGCCGGATATTGCGCAGGGGGTGGATAACGGCGGCGCCGGAGATCAAGGGATTATGTACGGCTTTGCGACGAACGAAACCCCGCAATTTCTGCCCTGGGCGCTGGTGAAAATGCACGAACTCGCGGCAGGCCTTGAGCGTCTGCGCTGGACCCATAAGGATTTTTCGTGGCTCAAGCCGGACGGAAAAACGCAGCTCACCATGGAGAACGGCAGATTAAAGACCGTGCTCGTGAGTTGTCAGCATGATGCATCAGCGGGTCAGCCGCAGATCCGCGCGCTTCTTATTGAACATCTGATCGCCCCAATAGTTGGAGATCTCGCTCGCGTCGAGGTTTTGGTGAATCCGACGGGTCAATTTGTGCTTGGCGGGTTTGCCGCGGATACGGGCCTTACGGGACGTAAAATCATGGTGGACACCTATGGCGGTTTGATTCCGCACGGCGGCGGGTGCTTTTCAGGAAAAGATCCCACGAAAGTGGATCGTTCTGCGGCGTATATGGCGCGGTGCGCCGCAAAAAATATTGTCGCAAATGGTCTTGCGGGGCGCTGTCTCGTGTCGGTCGCTTATGCGATCGGGAGGGCGGAGCCCCTTATGGTGGAAGCGCTGAATGAAAAGGGAGAATCCTTTGCGACGCTCGTCAAAGAAAAATTTGATTTCCGGCCAGCCGCGATCATTGAGCGTTTGAATCTCCGCCGCCCGTTGTACCGGTCAACAGCCGCCTATGGTCATTTCGGGAGGGCGGATTTCCCGTGGGAAGAAGTGTGGCAAATTTAGCCGCGTTTATAAAATAAGAAAGAAAGCTTAAACCCCTCGAAGTCGAACTTCGAGGGGTTTCTCTAGAACTTGGAAAGGCGGGTAACAAAAAAATAACAAAAAAACCGGCGCGATCAAGATTTTTGATCACGCCGGTGACTTGAATCAAACCTCTCTGCTCTGTGTTTTATTCATCCGAGACCTGCTGGGTAATTGTTTTAATCCTGTAGCGATATCCCGTGGATGGACCGAGGGTCATTTGATACCACTCGGTTCTTCCGCGAGGCGCTTTCCACCCCGGCCGCCATGTTCGTCTTTCCATCCAGTGGGCCACTTTCCCCGGCGCAGGATGATGCCTGCAGCCATAACCGAAGTATGCGGCTTCATTGGCACGCACGGTGAATTGGACAAGGGGTTTGAGCGTGTAGGTGAGATATTTCTGGCGCTGGTAGGCATGCAACAGTCCCATTTGAGTATCGGTTTCAGGTACGTAATCTCCAGAGAATTCTGGAATGTCGAGGGTCATCTCGAGCGCGTCAACCTTGATTGGCTTGGTGGCGCCTTCATATTCCGCAGGGCGGTACGGCGCCTTTTCGCCGTGGGGCAGGGAAATGCCGGCCGCCTCGAGGCGTTTCATCTCATGCCGGAAAAAGTGCGCTTGATCGTCAAGCCGCGCGATGAGCATCTTCGCGAGCAGATGCGGAGCTCCAAAGACGCTTTGCCATCGAGCAGGGTGGACATAATGGGTAAAGTAGACGGTATTTTTTGTCCACAGCGATTTCTCGGCGAGGAAACGATTTTCCGGAGCAGTTGGATTCCAGTAGATCCTATCCCATCCTGGATACCAGAAGCCATCGCAATCTACGAGCATGTAGTTCCGATGCGCCCCGGTTTGTTCTTTCTCGGTCTCCGGGTCTTTTACAACGATCGTGTTATCGTAGATTCTTACGGAGAATGAATGGACGTCTTGATGCGAAGTGAGGCCGGTGATGGGCCCGAATTGATTCGTTCCGATCTTTCGTTCCCCTTCGCGGACGACGACTTTGCGGCGATTGCGATACCGTGGGATTTCGATAACTGCACCGCGGTTCGCGATCGGCACAAGAAACGACATGAGGTCGAGATCCGTGCCTTGGAAATTGCCATCCTGATCAAGCGCGGGCGCTGGATTCCTGCCTTCCCACGTCATAAGGGATTGGGAAAGAATCGCGCCGACAAGTTCTTCGTCCATCACGATCCGCCGATCCATGATCGCATCGGCATACTCGTTTTTGAGCGACACGACATCTTTGACTGTCTCTGCCATTCTGATAGGGGGTCTTCCGCGGAATTTCAATCCGATCACGAGGCACCTCCTGTATAGATTGTGTGGTTAATTTCCGCGCCGGCAACGCACCGGGGCGGTTTTCGATCATGTGCCGCCATGCGGCATAGATCGAAAAAGTATTATCAAAGAGACAAGTATATGATACTAAAACATTCTAAAAAGTCAAGTTTTCTTGTCTGTTTGCAAAAACTTCATTATTTTATGATAAGTCCAACTAACTATAAAAGCCGTGCATTGCTGCACGAGCTTTTTTGTTGGCGGCGGGAATTGATTATATGACCAACCCAACTTTTTCTTTGACCGAATGGAGGGTGGGGCTTGCGGTTTCCCGGGCGCGCGCCGCGCCTTTATGGAGTAGCGCGAGAAGCGATTCCTGATCGCGCGAGTATTCATGATATTTTTTCTGGATCACAGCGAGTTTCTCCACGAGCAGTTCCGCGAGATCTTTCTTGAATTCCGCATATCCTTTGCCGCGATACTGCGCGGTTACTTCGGCATGCGAGAGTTCTGAAAATGCGGAAAAAATTCTGATGAGATTTGAAATTGCGGGTTTCTCCTTTTCGTCGTACACCACATCTTTTCCCGAATCCGTGACCGCAATTTTTATCTTGCGCCGTATATCCTCGGGCGCATCAAGGAGCGCCACATAGTTTTCCGGCCGAGGCGCGGATTTGGACATTTTTTTAGCGGGGTCATCAAGGCCCATGATGCGGCCGGTGTCTTTCTGAATGAGGGGTTTGGGGGTTTTGAAAGTCGGACCGAAACGGGCATTGAATTTCTCGGCAAGAGTGCGCGTCAGTTCCAGATGTTGAAGCTGGTCTTCTCCGACGGGCACCGCGTCGGGCTGATAAAGAAGAATGTCGGCTGCCTGCAGGACCGGATACATGAGGAGACCCGCGAGCGCGCCTGAACGATCCCTCTTGTCCTTATATTGCGTCATTCGTTCAAGTTCGCCGACCGGCGCGAGGGTCGTCAAAATCCAGCCAAGCTCGGTGTGCGCCGGAACATGAGATTGGATGAAAAGCGCCGCGCGCTCCTTGTCAATGCCGCACGCGAGAAGAAGTGCGGCGGTTTCGAGAGTTTTTGCGTGGATTTGTGCGGGGTCCTGCGGGACGGTGATTGCATGCAGATCAACGAGGGTGATGAAGGCGTCGTAGGTTTTCTGCAGTTCCGCCCAATGCCGTATTGCGCCAAGATAATTCCCGATGTGAAGCGAGCCGGAGGGCTGGATGCCGCTGAGTAATGTTTTCATGGAAGAGAAAATTTCTAATGACTAGAACCCATCTCAAAATTCCATTTCGCCTCCGCTACGCGATTTTTGACTGCGGCTCGCGCCTCCGCCTCAACGTATTTCCAATACGTTTCGGCGTCCGGCGCGTCGCCTCGCTTCAAAAATCGCGTATCTCGGCTTTGAAAGCGAATTTTGAGATGGGTTCTAGACATTCTCGTCAATTACACTTCAATGACGACCGGAAGCACCATGGGCCGCCGCTGGGTCTTATTAAAGAGAAACTGGCCGATTTTCTCGCGCAGATTATCTTTCACATGCATCCAGTTGATCGGATGCGTTCCGCCCACGGTGATTTCCTCAACGATTTTTCGAGTGACGCGCCGCACCTCTTTGAGCATCTCCTGTGATTCCTTGAGGTAGATGAATCCGCGCGAGATGATGTCGGGACTGGTGCGCAGCCGCCCGGTTTTAGAATCCACAATGGCAATTATAACAAATATGCCGTCTTCGGCGAGGTGCTGGCGGTCGCGCAGGACCACTTCTTTAATGTCGCCGACGCCGAGGCCGTCCACCATGACGTAGTCCGTCGGCGCGCGCTCTTTGAGTTTTTTGATGTCCTCGCGGCTGATGGTGACGATGTCGCCATCCTCGGCAATCATGACATGGTCTTTCTTCACGCCGGATTCTTCCGCGAGTTCCGCGTGGAGCTTGAGCATGAAATAATTGCCGTGGATCGGGATGAAGAAATCCGGCTTGATAAGGTTGAGCATCATCTTGAGCTCTTCCCGTTTCGCGTGGCCGCCTGCATGGATGTCCATGGTTGCATAGTGATAGACCTTGGCCGCTTTTTTGTAAAGGACATCTTTGAGCCGCTGGACCGTCGCTTCGTTTCCCGGAATCACCGATGAGGAGAAGACGACGGAATCCGTGGGTTTCAGCGAGATGGTTTTATGTTCATTGTTCGCGATGCGCATAAGCACCGCGCGGTCTTCCCCTTGCGCTCCGGTGCAGACGATGGTAATCCGCTCGTCCGGATGCCGGTCGAGATCCTTGGAAGCAATGAGGGTGCCTTTTTTAATTTTGAGATAGCCGAGTTCCTGCGCGACCGCGACATTCTGCTTCATGCTGTATCCCTCAATGAGCACTTTGCGGTCATACTTTTCCGAAAGCCAGATGAGCTGTTGGATGCGGGTGAGCAGGGATGCGAAGGTTGCGGCAATGACGCGTCCGGCCGCAACTTTGAAGATTTCCTCAAGGGATTTCTGCACATCGGATTCGGAAATCTGATGGCCGGGAACTTCGGCATCGGTGCTTTCCGAAACAAGCAGAAGCACTCCTTGCCGCCCGATCTCCGAGAGGCGCGCGATGTCCGCGGGGCGTTCGTTGACCGGCGAATGGTCAAATTTGAAGTCGCCGGTATGGACGACGGTTCCTGCCGGCGTTTTGAGGACCACGCCGACGCAATCGGGAATATTGTGGTTGACGTGGAAGAATTCCACGTCAAATGCGCCGAGCCGCAGATGGGATTCGGAGGTGACAATTTCAATTTTCGGCCGCGCGGCATCGGTGAAGTCCTCGTGCCGTTTGAGGATCATCCCGCGCGTGAGCGCCGTGGCAAAAATCGGGGGATTGCCGAGCGGATCAAGCAGATGCGGTATCGCGCCGATGTGGTCATAGTGCCCGTGCGTGATGACGATCCCGCGGATGTTCTTTCGTTTGGATCTCAAGTACTCGACATTCGGTATCAGATAATCAATGCCGGGCATATCTTCATCCGGCCACTGCAGTCCCATGTCAACGATGACAATATCATCCAGATATTCATAGACATACATGCTGCGGGTGACTTCGCCGCAGCCGCCCAGAGGAATAAATTTGAGATGACCGCGATTATCGGGGTGGGCGGACGCGATTGGAGGGACGGTGAAAGGCCGCGGGGCGCGTACGCGCGGAGCGCCTTCGCGGCGAAAACGGCTTCGGCGAGGCGAAGGAAGACCGTGCCGCGCTGATCGGCGAGGGATGGTTTGATTTTGATACGGAGACATCATAGAAATAAAATTAAAAATAAAAAATTAATGGATAAATAAAAAGAGATGCGCATGCGGAGGGGGAGATTTGAACTCCCACGAGCTTTCGCTCACAGCGCCCTGAACGCTGCGTGTCTGCCATTTCACCACCTCCGCAGATAATAATGCCTACAAACTACAAACAGAGAAGAGATAGATACTTAATTTATAGTATATCTCAATATGGAAAATAATGCAAGTTCGTCTTGAGGGGAGAACTGCGGGAACCATCCTATCGAAATACGCGGTCAGTTGTTTTGTACCAGCGGTTCGCTTCGTTAAAACGGTCCGCGGGAAGTGAGATCCGCGCGAGGTCAACGCCGTGGAGCGCTTCAGGAAGAAGGTAGGTATACAGTTGTGAAAAAAGGAATACTGCGGGAAGGTCCTTCATGAGAATATCAGAGAATGCGAGGTATCCCGCATCGCGCGCCGCGGGGTCGCTGGTCTTTCGCGTGTCTTCAAGAATTTTATCCGCTTTTTTGTTTGCGTAAAAAGAGATATTGAGACCCGGATCTTTTATTTGCGAAGAATGCCAAAAGGCAAAGGGATCCGGTTCGTAGCCATAGACCTGTCCGAACAGAAGCAGTTCAAAATTCCGCGGCCGTATCACCGACGCTTCCAGTTCCGCAAACGGGCGCGATTCCACCGCGACGTCCATGCCGATATCTTTGAGCATTGTTTTGATTTCTTTGCCGCTTCGCACGAGGTCCGGCCAATCGGAAGTCACAAGCGTTATCCGAAGCGGGGTGACCGTTTCTTTGCCTTTGCTGCGGCTTCTTTTTTCACGGATGCCGTCTCCATCGCCGTCTTTCCAGCCCTCCTTTTCAAGGAGTTCCCGGCTGCGGTCGGGGTTATACGCAAAGAGAGTTTCTTCGGCCGCATCAGGAGAATTTTTGACGCTGATCCAGGGAAGCGGCAAATCCGCAGGGGCCGCGCCCCCGGATAATACACGTTCAATGATGGTCTCTTTATTGAGCGCGCGCGCGATGGCCTCGCGCATTTTATGAGAAGCGAGAAACGGCTGTTTTTTTTCGTTGAAAAAGAGGCCGAAAATGCGCGGCATGCCGAGAGACGCGAGGCGCGATCTATGGGATGCCAATTCGGGATGCAGTGAGGGGGGCGCGGTGCCGAGTGCCTCGACAATCCCTTTGCGCCATGCGCCGAGAAGCTCCTCCTCGGTTTTAAAGAAAAGGAAGATCATTCGTTTCAGATACGGCCCCTCACGGTGATATCGGGTATTGCGTGTGAGCTGATACGAGATGAGCGAGCCGTCTTTTGCTTGTTTGAGGCGGTCAAAAACATATGGTCCGGATCCGACTGGTTTCAAATTAAGTTCATGGCGGAGGGCGTGCACCGGATCAACCTGTTCCCAGAGGTGTTTCGGAAGAATGCCGACCGTAAAATTTTCAATAAAGGGAGCATAGGGCGTGCGCAGGGTGAATTGCGCGGTGCGCGGATCGAGTTTCTCCGCGGTCACTCCCTGCCAGTTGACGCGCAGCGGGCTCTTATAGATCGGATTTTGAATCATCCGCACCGTAAAAATAACATCGTCCGCGTCGAGTCGCTCGCCGTCATGCCAATAAAGCTCCGGGCGGAGGGTCACGGTATAGATTTTTCCGTCGTTACTTATCTCATAGCGCTCCGCGAGGTCGGGCTCTGCAACGCCTCGGCTGGAGTAGGTGACCAGGCCCGAAAAAAGAAGCCGCGCGAGATCGCGTTCGGGGTCTTGGGAAGCGAACACGGGATTGATGACCCGGGGTTCTTTGAGCATTCCCTCAACATGAGAACCGCCGACCGCAGGAATGGGAGAGGTGAGGCGTACATAGACGCGGCCGAAAATTCCTGCGGCGCTGATCGCGGCAATAATAAAAAGAAAGATAAGGAGTCGCCGTTCTTCGGATTTAAGAATACGCGGTAAATACAAAAGTTTTCGGAGCGTGATTCCCCTCCAGTGGCGTATGAGGGATCGCAGATCTTCCGTAAAGGATTTAAATGATGAAGAAGGAATCACACGAGATGACTAACGGAGAATGACATTCATGAGGGCCGCGGCAAGGAAAAGAATGGAAAGTGTGATGGTCGCGCGAAAAATCACTTTTTCGAGGCCGCGTCGTGTATGATAAAGACCTCCGTCGCCGCCGAAGGTCGCGGAAAGTCCTCCGCCGCGCTGCTGGAGCAGGATCGCGGCAATGAGGAACATGGACACAAGAAGCTGAAATGGGATGAGAAAAGAAGCCATGTTTTTATGCGCGGGAAAGCGTAGCCGTCGAATCAATCGTTCTTAAAGAAGAGAGTTGGCAAAGGCGAATGCGAGCGCCATGCCGATGAGTGTGGACAATTCCGTGATGGCGATCTCGGCAATGAGCTGGTCGGCGAACCAGAAGAGCGCGATATGAATGACGATGCTGAAAAGTCCGAATGTGAGCCATAGGAGCGGCGATGTAACCAGTTTCAGGATCGGCCGAATGAATACATTAAGAAAGGTGAGCACCACTGCTCCCGCAATTACTGTTTCAAATCCGCCGGTAAGAGCAAATCCGGGCACATAGATTGAGGCGGCGTAAAGCATTACGCCGTTGAGCACGATTTTGACGATAAATCTCGCCCAGAAGCCCACAAGAGAAGTATACTATAGCGTCCACGGATTGGCAACAAGATGCGTGCGGGCAGTTCTTTTCTTATGCAAAAGAAAAGGCGCTGTCCGCCGTGAGAAGATTGCGCCGTGAACCGGTCTATGATAAGATTTTGCTCTAAGGATGTTCTTTTATAATAAAGCCGAGGAGAAAAGGAGGATGGCGTGAATCAGGAAAAAGGCGGTTGGGGTTTTGATCTTGACGGTATGGATCTATACACGAGCCCGCAGGATAATTTTTTCCAGTATGCGAACGGAGCGTGGCTTGCGAAAATCGTGATACCGGATGATCGCGCGAGGTGGGGTTCATTCTTCACGCTTGCGCGTGAGAATCACGAACGTTTGCGCATCATCCTTGATGAGCTTGTATCTGCACAGCATTTGCCGCAGGGAAGCGGCGCCCGGAAACTTCGCGATTTATACGCGACCGGCATGGATATGGACAAACGAAATCGCGAGGGCGCGCATCCTTTGATTTCTGAGCTTGAACGGATCTTCGCGGCGAAGAATGTCTCGGATCTCACGCCGGTGCTTGCGGGTCTGCATCTTTTGGGCGGCGGATCGTTGTGGAATTCGTATGTTGATCAGGATCCGAACGAGAGCTCGATGATGTCATTTTTCCTGTATCAAGGAGGCCTTGGTCTTCCGGATCGGGAATATTATTTGTCGGACGAAAAACAGAAAATCCGCGAAGAGTATCGTGCGCATGTGCAGAAAATGTTTCGGCTGCTCGATGGTGATAATAAAAGCATTGCGGCGAGAAAAGCGCGGGAAGTGATGGAACGGAAAGTGATGGAAATTGAGACCGAGCTTGCAAAAGTATCATGGGAACGCGCCCGGTTGCGGGACGTCCCTTCGCAGTGCAATTATTTCACGGTTGCGGGCCTTGCCGATTTGTGCCCCCTGATTGACTGGAAAGAATATTTCCGGATACTCGGCGTATCGGATTCCCGCCCCCTTATCGTGGGTCAGCCCGGATTTATCGCTAAAATTCAAGATCTGCTGTCGCATGTATCGCTCAATGCTTTGAAGACCTATTTTTGCTGGCATCTGATTTCGGCGAGCGCGTCGTTTTTGAGCGAGGATTTTGTGCGGGAGAATTTTAACTTTTACGGAACAATACTTACGGGGCAGAAAGAACTGAAGCCGCTGTGGGAACGATGCGTGTCTCTCGCGGATGCGCTCGTGAGCGAGGAACTGGGCAAACTTTTTGTCGCGCGTCATTTTCCCGCGGCGGCCCGGGCAAAAATTCATGAAATGGCGGGGCATATTGTCGGGGCCTTGGGGGAATGGATCCGAAATCTTGATTGGATGGGCGAGGGGACAAAAGCCAAGGCGCTGGAAAAACTGCAGGCCATCACATGGAAACTCGGATTCCCGGATGAATGGCGGGATTATTCGGGGCTGGAAGTTGCGGGAACGGATGCGTACGTGACGAACGTGTTTCGCGCGCGCACACATGAGATGCGCCGGCAATTCGCAAAAGTGGGGAAACCGGTTGATCGTCAAGAATGGTCTATGTCGCCGCCGACCGTGAATGCATGTGCGATTCATGGACTGGTTGAAATGTTGTTCCCCGCAGGCATTCTGCAATGGCCGTTTTTTGACCCCGAGGCAGATATGGCAGTGAATTACGGCGGGATCGGCATGGTGATCGCACATGAGCTCCTGCATCATTTTGACGATCAGGGGAGCGGATATGATACTCACGGGAATCTCAATAATTGGTGGCTTGACGAAGATCGAAAAGTTTTTGAGGAGCGCGGAGAAGCGCTTGTGCAACAGTTCAATCGCTACGAACTGTTGGGAAAATCGATCAATGGAAAACTGACGCTGGGAGAAAATATTTCAGACTTTGGCGGTCTGCAACTTGCCTATGCGGCGTATCTGAAATCCCAGGAAGGCAAGATACCGCGCGTTCTAGACGGCTTCACTCCGGAACAGCGCTTTTTCCTCGGCTATGCGCAGATATGGCGTATGAAAGTGCGTGATGAGTACGCAGAGGCGGCGCTTATCACGGATCCGCACGCCCCTGACCAGTTCCGCGTGAATGGGCCGCTCTCCAACATGCCGGAATTTTATAAGGCATTTGGCATTGCGGGAGGTGACGGCATGTATCGTTTGCCCCGCGATCGCGTGAGGGTATGGTAAAGTAAATGCCCCAAACTTAGTTTGGGGCATTATCATTATCATTTCCAGACTAAGTCTGGAATTCCAGACTTAGTCTGGAAATTCTTTCTGAAATTCCTCTGTGGATAACGTCACTTGACATCTCTAGCTGAGAAGGATTAGTATAATAGCACACTGCAAGATTTCATAAGGAGGCATGGAATTATCAAGTTAATACGCGTTTCTCTATTATTTGCGACCATAAAGGATAATCGCAAATTTGAGTATAAACCCTAAAACAAAAAGGGGAGTTTAGGGTATTTGTTTTTTGATTACTGTTTTTCATACCACAAAACCTTTTGGCCCGCTCGGGCAAATCGGTCTTATTTTATGTTTTTATGAAAAAATATTTCTCTCGTTATAGTGTTGCGCCAATTGAACTTACTCCGCTTGCCGAGGTACAGCTGCGTTCTTATGAATGGTTTTTTGAAAAGGGATTGCGCGAACTTTTTGATGAAGCGTCTCCTATAAAGGATTTCGGGGGCCATGAACTCTTTCTCGAATTTTTGACCTATGCGCTTGACGAACCGAAGTATTCAGAAGAGAAAACACGGGAACTGAATCTTTCATTTGAGGCGCCTCTGCGGGTACGGGCGCGGCTCACCAACAAAAAAACGGGAGAGATGAAAGAACAGGAAATTTACCTTGGAGAATTTCCGATCATGACGACGCGCGGTACCTTTATTGTAAACGGCGTTGAGCGCGTCGTGGTTTCGCAGCTTATTCGTTCTTCGGGCGTATATTTTACCAGTTCCGTCATTCGGGGAAAACGTTATTTCGGCGCGAAAATCATTCCGAACCGCGGGGCATGGCTTGAGTTTGAAACCGATCCGGACGGGACAATTTCGGTGAAGATTGACCGCAAACGCAAGATTTCGGTAACCGCGCTCCTGCGGATTTTTGGGCTTACCGATGATAAAGAAATCATTGAGTATTTCCGCGAAACGGATACCGGAGAAATCAATTATCTTGCGAAGACCCTTGAACGAGATCCGTCAAAGACCAAGGATGACGCCTTCATTGAGATTTACAAACGTATTCGTCCGGGGGATCTTGCGACCGTTGACAATGCGCGTTCGCTGATTGAAGCGATGTTTGGTTTTGAGCGTTATGACCTCGCCGACGTCGGGCGGTACAAGTTCAATCAGCGGCTCCATCCGCGCACCGCCGGTACAGGGGCGGATGAGGGTAAAGCGGGCGGGAGCCGCGGTAAGGCGGTTTTTGATAAAAAAGAGCGGGTGCTTTCCGCGAAAGATCTCATTGCGGTGATGCGCGAAATCATACGTCTTAATAATGTCGGCGATGCGCCCGCAGACGACATTGATCACCTTGGCAACAGGCGCGTACGTGCGGTCGGCGAGCTTTTGCAAAATAAACTTCGCGTGGGGATCGCGCGCATGGCGCGGATTGTGCGCGACCGGATGTCAACACTTGATCCGCATACGATCACACCCGCACAGCTGATCAATGCGCGTCCCTTCATGGCATCAGTCAAGGAGTTTTTCACGTCATCGCAACTCTCGCAGTTTATGGATCAGGTGAATCCCCTTTCAGAGTTGGAACACAAGCGCCGGCTCTCGGCCATGGGGCCGGGGGGACTGCAGCGGGAGCGCGCGGGATTTGAGGTGCGCGATGTACATCCGTCGCACTATGGACGGATCTGCCCCATTGAGACGCCCGAAGGACCGAATATCGGTCTTGTCGGGCACCTTGCCTCGTATGCGCGCATCAATGAGCTCGGCCTCATTGAGACGCCATACCGGAAAGTTAAAAATGGCGCGGCGACTGACGAGATTGAATATCTTGATGCGACCGCAGAGGCGCGCTACACCATTGCGCACGCGGGGATTGCCCTTGGAGAAGACGGCGCAATTCTTAATGAACACGTCGAGGCGCGCATCCAAGGAAATCCGGGAATGGTGCGGCGCGAAGATGTCCATTATATGGATGTCTCGCCTCAGCAGGCGATAAGCATTGCGACAAGTTTAATTCCATTTCTTGAACACGATGACGCAAACCGCGCGCTCATGGGCTCCAACATGCAGCGTCAAGCCGTGCCGTGCGTACGGGCGCAAGCGCCGCTCGTCGGAACCGGCATTGAGTCCCGCGCGGCGCGCGATTCGGGACGGGTGATCCTTGCGGAGGCGGACGGCACGGTTGAAGAAGTGGATGCCCGCCATATTGTCGTCAAAGAGAAGGGCGGCAAAAGCCGCGAATATCGGCTCGTCTCATTCTTGAGGACGAACGCATTCACGGTGATTCGTCAAAAACCGATCGCGAAAAAGGGAGCGGTCGTGAAGCGCGGAGATGTGCTCGCAGACAGCTCATCCACCGAAAACGGGGATCTCGCGCTTGGGCAGAATATCCTCGTTGCGTTTCTTTCGTGGTCGGGCGCGAATTACGAGGACGCGATTATTATTTCCGAACGGCTTCTCAAAGACGATCGGTATACGTCAATTCACATTGAGGATTTCTCCACGGATGTGCGTGATACGAAACTTGGTCCGGAAATCACGACGCCGGATATTCCGAACGTCGGCGAAGAAAAACTTAAAAATCTTGATGAGGACGGCGTGGTGATGATTGGCGCAGAGGTGCGGTCGGGAGATATTCTCGCCGGCAAGATTTCTCCCAAGGGAGAGACGGATCTCACGCCGGAGGAGAAGTTGCTCCGCGCGATTTTCGGGGAGAAAGCGCGCGATGTCAAAGACACGTCGCGCCGGCTTCCCCACGGAAAACGAGGACGAGTGGTGGGGATCCGGACGTTTTCGCGCGAGCGTGGCGATAAACTCGAAGCCGGAGTGATCAAACAGATTCAGGTTGACGTGGCGCAGCTTCGCAAAGTGGCAGTAGGCGATAAACTTGCCGGCAGACACGGGAACAAGGGTGTGATCTCAAAAATTCTTCCGGAAGAAGACATGCCGCATCTTGAAGACGGAACGCCGGTTGACATGATTTTGAATCCCCTCGGCGTCGCATCGCGCATGAACGTCGGACAAATTCTTGAAACGCATCTTGGCTGGGCGGCAAAGAAACTCGGATATCGCGCGCTCACGCCGGCGCTTGCGGGCGTGCTCGAAGAGGAGATCAAGCGGGAGCTCATTACTGCGGGGTTGCCCGGAGAAGGAAAGGTGACGCTGCGTGACGGCCGCACCGGCGAATCGTTCCATGGAAAAATAACCGTGGGCTATATCTATATTTTGAAACTTATCCATTTGGTGGAAGACAAAATTCACATGCGCTCAATCGGGCCGTATTCGCTGATCACCCAGCAGCCGCTTGGCGGCAAAGCGCAGTTCGGGGGCCAGCGGTTCGGCGAGATGGAGGTGTGGGCGCTTGAAGGGTACGGCGCCGCACACACGCTTCAGGAAATGCTCACGATCAAATCAGACGACGTGCTTGGCCGGTCCGCGACGTACGAGGCGATTATTAACGGGGAGAAGATAAAAAATCCGAATATTCCCGCGTCGTTTAATGTGCTTGTCA
Source organism: uncultured Candidatus Saccharibacteria bacterium (assembly GCA_964361495.1). Classification (GTDB taxonomy): domain Bacteria; phylum Patescibacteriota; class Minisyncoccia; order Sungbacterales; family HO2-52-23; genus CAYFJB01. The sequence goes on from CAYIAH010000006.1 coordinate 21,297, forward strand.
ATGAGCTTCGGGGGCTTGCATTTAAGGTTGAGCTTACGAAAAAAGAAGAGCCGCGGCGCGACGTTCCCGCGGTACTGCCTGCCGCCGCAAAGAAAACACGCGAGCGCTCGCGTGTGAAATAAGAGATCTCATCGTCCCCATTTATGAACAACGAAAACGGAGAAAAAAATGCGGCTATTGATTTTGACTCCATTATTTTGAAACTCGCGTCGCCCGAGGATATTTTGTCGTGGTCATACGGCGAGGTGACCAAACCCGAGACGATTAATTACCGGACCGCGAAACCGGAGCGGGACGGCCTTTTTGACGAACGCATTTTCGGGCCGGTCAAGGATTGGGAGTGTTATTGCGGTAAGTATCGCCGCGTGCGTTACAAAGGAATTATATGCGACAAATGCGGCGTTGAAGTCACCCGTTCAATTGTCCGGCGCGAACGCATGGGCCATATCGCGCTTGCGAGCCCGGTGAGTCACATTTGGTTTCTCCGGGGAGTGCCTTCAAAAATCGGCCTTGTGCTTGATCTCTCGGTCAATGATCTGGAAAAGGTGATTTATTTTGCCGGTTATATTGTGACGAACATTGATGAGAAGGCGCGTCTCGCCGCGCTTGATGAAATTGAACGCGAGTTCAAGACGAAAGCGAAAGAAGCGACTCCGGCAGAAACAGAAGGGCTTCGGGACGCCAAAGAGCGGCTTAAAGAAGATGTGAGAGGATTGCGCGTCAATAAGGTGCTCTCCGAAATAGAATATCACCGGCTCGCGCGTAAATTCGGCGAGGTGTTTGAAGCGGCGATTGGCGCCGACGCCATCAAAAATCTTCTTCATAACGTGCGTCTTGACGAGTTGGCGAGATCCCTTGAACAGGAGCTCCCGAACCAGCAGCCGATTGCGGCGCGCAAAACTCAGCGCCGCCTGCAGGTCATCAAAGGCATGATCAACGCAGGGATTAATCCGCAGTGGACTTTTCTTACGGTGATTCCGGTCATTCCGCCGGATCTCCGGCCTATGGTGCAGCTTGACGGCGGCCGCTACGCGACCTCGGATCTGAATGATCTTTATCGGCGCGTGATCAACCGCAATAATCGCCTCAAGCGGCTTTTTGAATTGAATGCGCCCGAGGTGATCACCCGCAACGAGAAACGGATGCTGCAGGAAGCGGTTGATGCCCTTATTGATAACTCCATCAGGCGCGGCGCGTCTCCGGTCGCATCACAAATTCAGCGAAGGCCCTTGAAATCCCTCGCCGATATTCTGAAAGGCAAGCAGGGACGGTTTCGTCAGAACCTGCTTGGCAAACGGGTTGATTACTCAGGGCGTTCCGTGATTGTCGTCGGCCCGGATCTTACGCTCCGCCAGTGCGGGATTCCGAAAAAAATGGCACTTGAGCTTTTCAAGCCCTTTGTGATCCGCAAATTGATTGAACAAGAAATTGTGCATAACGTCCGCGGCGCGGGGCGGCTCATTGAAGACGAAGATCCGCAAGTGTGGGCAAAACTTGAAGACGTGATTCAGGATCGTTGCGTGCTGTTGAACCGCGCGCCCACACTGCATCGTCTCGGCATTCAGGCATTCCACCCGGTGCTGATTGAAGGCGACGCGATTCAGATTCATCCGATGGTGTGCCCTGCGTTTAATGCCGACTTCGACGGCGACCAGATGGCGGTGCATCTGCCGTTGACAGACGAAGCGCAGCGCGAGGCGCGGGAAATCATGCTTGCCGCCAAGAACCTTTTGAAGCCCGCAACCGGAGACCCGATTGTCAATCCCACGCAAGATATTGTGCTCGGTTGCTATTTTGCGACGACGATCAGAAAGGAGCTGACCGGAGAAGGCAAGATTTTCGGTTCGGAGCACGACGCAGTACTCGCGCATGAGTTCGGGGTGGCGGATCTGCAGGCGTCTATCAAAGTCCGGGTGGAGAAGATGCGCGAGGGGGAGGACGGGGCGTCGCATCGCGGTGCGCGTCTCATTGAAACATCGGTCGGGAGGATTCTTTTCAATCGCGCACTCCCGGCAGATTTTATGTATGTCAATCGGCAGGTGAAGAATCGGGATCTTGCCGATATCATTGCGCGCATCATCAAACAATACGGCATTGAGGGGACCCCAGAGATTCTTGATAACATCAAACGTTTCGGGTTTGCGTATGCGACAAAATCAGGCATTTCTTGGGGATTTGATGATTTGCGGATACCGCCGGAAAAACAAGCATTGATCCGCGAGGCAGAAACGGAGGTCGCGCAAATTCTTGAGCACTATCAGCGGGGTTTGCTTACGGACCGCGAACGCTATACCCGGGTCGTGGAAGTATGGGAAGGCGTGGTCAATAAAATTCTCAAATTGGTGCAGGAGTCTCTTGATCCCGAAGGGTCGGTGTTCGCCATGGTGGATTCCCGAGCGCGCGGCTCTTGGACGCAAATCCGCCAGATGGCAGGGATGAAAGGAGTGGTGGTGAATCCCGCAGGGAAGATCATTGAACTTCCGGTGCGCTCGTCCTATAAAGAAGGGCTCAACGTCCTTGAGTATTTCATCTCAACCCACGGCGCCCGAAAAGGGACTGCGGATACCGCGCTGCGGACATCCGCGGCGGGGTATTTGACGCGCCGGCTTGTTGACGTCGCGCAAGATATCATTATTTCAGAAAGCGATTGCCGTCCGAAGAAGGGGTTTGAAATTACTCGCGGGGATTCCGAGGAGATCAACAAAAATCTCGGCCAGCGCGCCTTCGGGCGGAGCATTTTTGAAGACGTAAAAGATCACGAAGGCGCAGTGGTGATTCCGCGCGGGACCATGGTGGATCATGAAGACGCGCGGATCATTGAGGAGAAAAAAATCGAGCGGGTAGTGGTTCGTTCCCCGATTACCTGCCGGAGTTTGGAAGGAATTTGCGAGCGCTGTTACGGATATGACCTTGGCAATAACATGCCGATCCGCCGCGGAGAAGCGGTCGGCATTGTCGCCGCGCAGGCGATCGGAGAGCCGGGAACGCAGCTCACCATGCGGACTTTCCATACCGGAGGGGTTGCCGGAGGCGGAGACATCACCATGGGACTTCCGCGCGTGGATGAAATCTTTGAAGTGCGGCCTCCGAAGGGAAAAGCTGTGCTCGCGGATGTTGCGGGGGAAGTGATGGAAATTTCTGAAGACGGACGCGAGAAGATTATCAAAATCGCGGTTGAGCCCGAAGAAGCATCCGGAGCCGCCCCCGCGGCAAAAGAATTCAGGATTCCGCCAGCGACCGGACTTCTTGTTGAACACGGTTCCCGGGTTTCCAAGGGCGCGATTCTTTCGGAGGGCCATGCGGACTTGAAAGAATTGTTCAAACTTGCCGGTCGCGACACGGTGGAGCGCTACATTATTAAAGAAGTGCAGAAAATTTATTCGCTTGCGGGCGCGCCCATCCACGATAAGCATATTGAAGTAATTGTCCGGCAGATGTTTTCGCGCGTGCGCGTCAAAGACGCGGGGGAGACCGGACTCAATGCGGGAGAGATGATTGAAAAACGTGAATTCCGGCGCGCCTCCATTGATGCGGTGCGTCACGGGAAAAAACCGCCCCGCGCGATCCAGCTTCTCACGGGAATTTCGCGAGTCGCGCTTTCAACGTCAAGCTTTCTCTCGGCGGCGTCATTTCAGGAGACGGCGCGCGTCCTCATTGATGCGGCGGTCCGCGGACGGCGGGACGAACTCAAAGGGCTCAAAGAAAACGTTATCATCGGCCGCCTGATCCCCGCGGGCACGGGATACAAGAAGAAGGTGCGGGTATAAAGCGAGTATAAAACGGAGAGATTCAATCGCTTCTTGCGTTGGCGTCCGCCTCGTTTTATCATGTAGATAATGGCGGCAAAAAAGAAGTCCTCAAAAAGGATCAGGGAGGAAATGGCGCGCGAAGATGCGATTGCGGGACGGGCGCCATGGCACCCGCAAGTGCATCCGGAGATTAAAAAGACGATCTTTGCGATTGTATTTTTCGTACTTGCATTTCTTTTTGCGTTGAGTTTCGTCGGCAAAGGCGGATGGGCGGGCGCGCTTCTTTTCAAATCGTTTGATTTCCTTTTGGGGAAAGGATATTTTTTCGCGCCGCTCACGTCGCTCCTCATCGCATTCTCTTTGTTTCTTACCCGCGAAAAGCGGGTCATGGGGGCAACGTTTCTCGGCGCGTTTTTTTGGCTCTCGGCGAGCTTGGGTGCGCTTCATATTTTATTTGGGCCGCGCACCGGAGGGGCGCTCGGGATGGTCTTTGGTTCACCGCTCCTGCGGCTTTTTGATTTTTGGGTAAGCCTGATTATTATCTCGGGCCTTTTTATCATATCCCTCCTTTTATTGCTCAATATGCCCGTATGGAAACGTGAGGATTCTGGCGGCGCGGAAGAAGAGGCGGGGAGTGCCACGGCGCAAGGGGCGGTGTCTCCGGAGAATCCGGAGGTGGTTGCGGCCGCCGCGCAGGGCGTCAAATCGGTGATTGAAAAAATTGAAGAGCGGGTGAGGACCGCCCTCGATAAATCTTCCGCCGGGACGGTTGCGGCCGCGGCCGTTTCCGGAGCCGTCTCTCCGACAGGGGAGGAGCGCGCCGAGATTGCGTTGCGCAAAGTCGCAAAAAAGTTTGATTACAAAAAGCCGCCGATAGAACTTCTGCAGGGAGATCAGGGGACGCCTTCATCAGGAGATATCCGCGCAAATTCAAACATCATCAAACGGACGTTTGAGAATTTCAACATTGCCGTTGATATGGGTGAGGTTGCCGTGGGGCCGACGGTGACCCAGTATGCGCTGAAGCCCGCGGAGGGGGTAAAACTTTCGCGGATCACTGCGCTTCATAATGATTTGTCGCTTGCGCTCGCGGCGCACCCGATTAGAATCGAGGCGCCCATTCCCGGAAAATCCCTTGTGGGAATTGAGGTGCCAAATCGCTCGATTGCGCGCGTGGGCCTGCGCTCGCTCATCGAACACCCGCTGTTTCAGGAGGGATCCCAGCCGCTCCTTTTTTCGCTCGGCCGCGATGTTGCCGGCGCTCCGGTGTTTGCGGATCTCGCGAAAATGCCACATCTTTTGGTGAGCGGCGCGACCGGTTCGGGAAAATCAGTCACGATCCACACGATGGTTACTTCATTTGTCTATCGGAATCCTCCGGAGATTGTCCGTTTTGTCATTGTTGATCCGAAGCGGGTTGAACTGACGCTTTATAATGACATCCCGCATCTGCTTACTCCGGTGATTACAGATCCAAAGACGACGGTGCAGGCGCTCCGCTGGGCAACGAAAGAAATGGATCGCCGCTATGACCTTTTGTCCGTGACGCGCGCGAGGGACATCTCAAGCTACAATGCAAAAATTGCGAAGGACGCGGAAAAGGAATTTCTGCCCTACATCGTCATTATGATTGACGAGCTCGCGGATCTGATGGCAACGTTTCCGAGAGAAGTGGAATCGTCAATTATCCGGATCGCGCAGATGGCGCGTGCCGTCGGGATACATCTCGTCGTCGCGACCCAGCGGCCGTCCGTTGAGGTGATCACCGGACTCATTAAAGCAAACATTACATCGCGGATTGCGCTGCAGGTTGCATCGCAAATTGATTCACGCACGATTCTTGATATTGCGGGCGCGGAAAAACTGCTCGGCAACGGCGACATGCTGTTTCTCGCAGGCGACACCGCAAAGCCACGTCGGATTCAGGGCGCATATATCTCGGAGTACGAGGTGAAGCGGGTGGTTGATTTTCTGCGGGAAGAAACAGAGGCACCGGAGTATCATGAAGAAATTTTTGAAGGAACGGCGGAGGGAAGAGGCACTGATGCGGTGGAAGACCTTGACGGCGATGATCCGCTCTATGACGAGGCGCGGGTACTGGTGATGCAGGCGGGGAAAGCGTCTGCTTCCTATCTTCAGAGGCGTCTGCGCGTCGGGTATGCGCGCGCCGCGCGGCTTCTGGATGTTCTTGAAGGAAATGGTATTATTGGCCCTGCCGACGGCGCAAAACCGCGAGAGGTGTTTGTCAAAAAGACGGACGAGAAGGGAAACGGAGAGTATCACGTGAGCTAAAAAAATAGCGGCGGGCGCCTCTCTCGTTTTTGTGTGATAAAGGCCTTCACCATATGTTCTTCTCGACACGCTCGCTCGCTTCCTGCGGCTCGCTCGCTCACCGTTCAGCGCGGCGTCCCCGCCTCGGCGGGGAACCAAGCCGCCGCGCCTCCACATGGTCTCGAAGAGCATATGGCGAAGGCCCCTTCAGTTATTCCATAAACTTCCATGCATTCTTTTTTCGGAGAGGCGCTTCGGACGCGGCGCGAGGAACTCGGGATTTCCATGGGACAACTCGCGCGCGAAATGAAGATCGCGCCGCGCTTCATAGAGGCGCTGGAGCAAGGCGATTACGACAAGTTTCCCGCAAAAGTGTATGCAGTGGGGTTTGTTGAGCGTGCCCTTGAAATCCTTGTGCGTGAGGATGAGGAATTGCGTCAAGGGCTTATCGCGACATTTGGAGAAGAGTGGAGGGCATCGCGCGGGCTTTTGACAGAGAGACAAACGGGACACCAGCAGCGTTTTGGACGGTTCACCGCCGTGCATGTTCTCGCGGGAAGCGTCATGCTCGCCGGCGGTCTTTTTCTCGCACTGCTTCTCGCGCGGCTTGAAACGTTTGTCGGCGCTCCCGCGCTGGTGATTGACGCACCCGCCGAGGGCGAGGTTTTTATGGAGCCCGGCGTATCCGTGAGAGGACGCACTGACCGCGAGGTGTATTTGACAGTCAATGGTCTCGAACTTACGATGGACGAGTCCGGTTTGTTCTGGGGAGAAGTCGCATTGACGCCGGGGATCAACGGACTTGAATTTATGGCGAAGAACAGATTTGGGAAAATAACCAGAGAAATGCGCTACGTTGTGGCGCAATGAAAAACATTTAAAAAGTTTGACACATTTAAAGCATATGAAAGAAGAAAAGCTTGATAAAAACAAATTGCTTGAGGCCGCGGTGAAAGAAATTCAGGAGAAATACGGCGACGGGTCTATTATGAAGCTCGGGGATGTGCCGACGGTCGCGGTGGATGTGATTCCCACGGGTTCTTTCTCGCTTGACGCGGCGCTCGGCGTCGGCGGCGTGCCCCGCGGCCGCATCATTGAAATTTTTGGACCAGAGTCGTCCGGCAAAACGACGTTGGCGCTTCATATTGTGCGCGAAGCGCAGCGAAAGGGGGGACTCGCCGCATTTGTTGATGCCGAACATGCGCTCGATCCGGAGTACGCGCGGCGCATCGGCGTGAAGGTAGACGATCTTTTGATTTCCCAGCCGGATACAGGCGAACAGGCGCTTGAAATCGTGGAGACGCTCGTGCGGTCAAATGCGATTGATGTGGTGGTGATTGATTCGGTGGCGGCGCTCACGCCGCGCGCGGAGATTGAAGGCGAGATGGGGGAACAGCATATCGGACTTCAGGCGCGGCTGATGTCTCATGCGCTCCGGAAGCTTACTGCCATCACCGCAAAATCAAAGGCCCTCATTATTTTTATTAATCAGATCAGAATGCAGATTGGGATGCTTTATGGAAACCCCGAGACCACGCCGGGAGGAAAGGCGCTTAAGTTTTATTCATCGGTGCGGATTGACATCCGCCGCGCGGCCCAGATCAAGAAAGGCGAGGAGATTGTCGGGAACCGGACCAAGCAAAAATAGATCGGAAG
>CAYIAH010000007.1:0-22362 GCA_964361495.1 uncultured Candidatus Saccharibacteria bacterium
CCGCGGCTGCAGCCGCCACGACTGATTACCAGTCACCAGTCACTGCGACCACGACCACGACGACTGCGACGGAGGAAACAGCTACCACCACTCCGGTGACTTCCACTGAAATCGCAAGCACCACGCCTGCCACTTCGGAAACTGCGAGTACGACGGTGAGCGGGAGTAACTAATAACTGGTCACTGGTTACTAATAACTGGTTACCAGTCACTAGTTACTAATTCTAGTAACTAATAACTGGTTACCAATAACTAGTTACTAATGACTGACTACTGATTACTATGCACACGACTCACGGGATTATTTTAAAAAAAACTGACGCGGGAGAGACGGACGCGCTCTATACTATATATACTAAGGATTTCGGGAAGATTCGGGCGCTCGCGAAGGGGATCAAGAAAGAAGACGCGAAATTGAAGGGGCATCTTGAGGCGGTGAGTTTAAGTATGATCAGTTTTGTGGAGGGAAAGTCGGGATTTCGGCTCACGCACGCATCGCTCATGGAGCCGTGGCGCGGGATACGAAATGATTTGAGAAAGCTGGATCTTGCGGTTCGCATCGCAGGGCTCATTGACGCCGAGTGTTTTGAGATGGAGCGGGACGACGGGCTTTGGAAATTGTGCACGGATACGTTTCAGGAAATTGAGCGCACTGAGACGACGGAGAGTATCAACAAATTTACGGCGCAGTTGAAGGAAGCGCTTGGATACGGACGCGAAAACGTATAGAATGGGGACAATGGAGCGACTTGAGGAATTGGAACAAAAGCTTTACGGGCCCGAGGGGAATGGGGCGCTCGCGCGCCGCGTCCGAAAACCGGTTGTTCTGCCCGGCGGCCAAGGAGACGAAGTGAAGCCCGCATGGGAAGACGTGAGACCGCCGAAGCCCGCGAATTCTCTTTTTTATACACGCATGGTGAAAATTTTTATTGGCGCCGCGGCGGTGATCGCGTTTCTCGGCGCCGCATTTTTTCTTTTCATGTATCTGGGGACGCGCGGGCAGGAAGTGGAGATCACGATCCCCGGCCGCGAGACCGCGGAGGCGGGAGAAGTTTTTACCATCCCCGTGTCGTTTCGTAATATCTCGTCGGTCGCCGTGAAAGAAGTGGAATTGACGCTTGTCTTGCCTTCGGGGACCGTGATTCGGGAACAAGGGCAAGAGACGACCGCGCCCGCGCGCCTCACGCGCGCGTTTGACGATCTCGCGCCCGGAGAAGTGCGTCAGTTTGAAATTGCGGCGCGGCTGTTTGGCGAAGAAGGAAGCATACAAAAAATTGAAGCCGTGCTTTTATATCGCCCCGAAAACCTCCGCGCGCGATTTTCCTCAAAAACCGTCCACGAGGTGCGGATCAGCGGCGTGCCGCTCTCGCTTTCATGGGACGCGCCCGAGACCATTGCCCGCGGGCAGGAGACGGCGCTGACGTTGCGCTACACCTCCCGCGGCAGGATTCCTTTTGAGAATCTCTCCGTGCGGCTTGAATACCCGCTCGGGTTTACTTGGAAATCGGCAGAACCGAAGCCGGTTATCGGTGACACAATTTGGGAGATCGGCACGTTGGACCCGGATGAAACTGGTGTGATTGCGGTGCGCGGCATGCTTGTGGGGGAAGAAGGTGATTTGAAACCGTTCGTTGCTCAAATCGGCACCTTTGATCGTGTGAGCAAAGAATGGAGGACGTATCAGGCCGCGACGGTTGAGACGCGGATTGCGGTGACGCCGCTTCTCGTGGAGGGATTACTCGGCGCGGCGCGGGAGGGCATTGTGAATCCGGGCACAGAGCTTTCGTTTACGCTCCGGTATCGGAATAATACTCCCTATGCGGTGAAAAACGTGACGATTCGGGCGTTTGTTGAAGAGATGAGCGGCGGACAAGCGGTCGGCGGCCGAACGCCGTTGATTCTTGATTTCGCGACACTGCATACTTCCGGGGGCGGCGTATTTGACGGGGCGACTCGGGCGGTGATTTGGGGGCCAGGGAATGTCCGGGAACTCAGGGAGCTTGACCCGGCCGAAGGAGGCGAGGTAGGATTTACTATCAACACGCGCTCGCGGCCTGCCATGCGCGCCGCAGCGGATCGCGAGGTGAGCGTACGACTTCGCATGGAGATTGACGCGGCGGGAGCGCCGAAAGAACTTGCGGGAACGAATCTTCGTTCCGCGGTCGCGAAAGAATTCAAGGTGCGGTCGGTGCTTCTTTTTGCTGCCCGATCCCTGTTTCGTTCGGGACCGCTTTTGGGCGCGGGTGCCCTTCCTCCGAAAGTGGGCGAGAAATCGGTGTACACGATTCTCTGGGAAGCGCGCAATTTTACGAATGATCTCTCGGCTGCCGTCGCGCGCGCGTCACTGCCGGCCAACGTCCGATGGGAAAACGTGACGTATCCCGCGGGCAGCCGCATCAATTTCAATGAAGCCTCTGGCGAGGTGCGCTGGGACATCGGGGACATGCGCGCGGGCACGGGCGTCACCGATGCGGCGCTCGTTGCCGCGTTTCAGGTATCCGTGGTGCCCACTGAAGCTGATCTGGGGAGAACGATTGTGCTCGCGCGTGACCTGCGCCTAAGCGGCCGGGATGTCTTCACCGGAGATGATCTTACGAAAGAAATTAAGGAGCTCTCAACGGAATTGCGGGAGGATTCAGCCGCCGGTTTTCAGGATTGGACGGTGATTCAATAAATATGCGTGAAAATCTATTGAAGTCGGACTTCAATAGATTTGGGGGCGTTGAGGAATTAATTATTTTATGATGGACGAAATAGCCGCACTCGCAAAAAGACGCGGATTTCTATTCCCCGGTTCTGAAATTTACGGAGGACTTGCGGGCACATGGGATTACGGACCGTTGGGAGTGGAATTGAAAAATAATATCAAGCGCGAATGGTGGCGCGCGATGGTGTATGAACGCAGAGACACGGTGGGGATGGATGCCGCAATTTTGATGAACCCGAAAGTATGGGAGGCAAGCGGCCATACCGAGGCGTTTACGGATCCCTTGGTTGAGTGCAAAACCTGTCATACCCGCGTGAGGGCGGATCAGGGAGAAGAGATCACGGCGCACGAGCGGACGCATGATAAAAAACCGGAATGGGCCCCACCCAAGAAATTTAATTTGTTGATGGAGACGAAACTCGGCGTGGTGGAAGGAGAGCAATCCCGCGTGTATCTGCGAGGGGAAATCACGCAGGGGGTACACGTGAATTTCAAAAATATTGTTGATTCCAGCCGCGTCAAAATCCCGTTTGGCGTCGCACAGATCGGCAAAGCGTTCCGCAATGAAATCACTCCCGGCAACTTCACGTTCCGCTCGCGGGAGTTTGAACAGATGGAAGTGCAGTATTATATGCGTCCTGACGCAGAGGAAGCGGATGGGGTTTTCGCGCGCTGGAAAAAAACGCGGATGGCGTGGTATGAGAAGCTTGGTCTTGCGCATCTGCGGCTCCGCGATCACGCAGAGGATGAACTCGCGCACTATGCCAAAGCCGCGTGCGACATTGAGTATGATTCGCCTTTTGGCGGATGGAAGGAACTGGAAGGAATTCATAACCGCGGCGATTGGGATTTGTCGCGGCACGCCCAATTTTCAGGACAGGATCTGTCATATTTTGATGACGAGACCAAAGAGCGATTTATCCCATGGGTGATTGAGACCTCGGGAGGCGTGGATCGGGCGGCGCTCTTCTTTTTAATTGATGCGTATCACGAGGAAGGAGACCGGAAAATTTTGAAACTGCATCCGCGTCTGGCGCCTTACAAAGCCGCGGTGTTTCCGCTCTTGGCGAATAAGCCGCAGCTCGCGGAGAAGGCACTACAGGTTTATAAGTTACTGGTTACTGGTAACTGGTTACTGCCCGTTGCTTGGGACGATCGCGGCAATATCGGAAAGCGCTATTATGCGCAGGATGAAATCGGCACGCCATGGTGCGTCACGGTTGATTTTCAGACGCTTGAGGACGATACCGTAACGGTGCGCGACCGCGATACGGCACAGCAAGAGCGGGCCGCAGTAAAAGAATTAGAGAATTTCTTGACTGAAAAGTTGCAAAGGTGATACAATCGTATCGAGATGTTACTCACTATTTTCTTTTATGTCCGTAATTGCCACTCCTAAAAAATTAGCGCCGCGCGGCGATCTTATTGCGGTCCCGCGCAAGGAATATGAGGCGCTCACCGCGTTGAGAAAAACGGTTGAGTTCACTCCCACGCCCGCGCAGAAAAAAGCCCTGATAAAAGCTGAACGGCATCTCAAGTCGGGCAAGACGCTCTCTTATGATGAACTCGTCCGAAAGTTGGGATTTACAAGTTGATCCTGATGTTTTTGGGGCGCTCCGCAGAATCCCGCGCCGCGATGCGGAAGCGCTTCTCGCGATCATTCAATTAATGCCGATCGATCCCTACTTCGGCGACATCAAGAAAATGAAAGGCGAAGAAAGCACCTGGCGGCGTCGCGCAGGCGCTTATCGTATTTTCTACAAGATTCGAGCCGTGGAGAAGACGATACTGGTATTTCGCATAGAGCCGAGAACGTCAAAAACATACTGATATGTTTAAAAAAACTATACTCGAAACCGGTTTGCGGATTATCACCGCGCCCATGCAGGGAACCAATACGGTGACGGTTTTGGTATTATGCGGCACGGGGTCGGATTATGAGGGTAAAGAGATCGGCGGGATTTCGCATTTTCTGGAGCATATGTTTTTTAAAGGGACGAAGCGCCGGCCAACGCCCGACGAGATTAAACACGAACTGGATCGCATGGGGTCGGTATCAAATGCGTTCACGAGCCATGAGATGACGGGTTACCACGTCAAGGCGGGCAAGAGCTTTCTTGACCAATCTTTGGATTTGCTCGCCGACATCTACCACGGGTCGCTTCTGCCGGAGGAGGAGATTGAGCGCGAGCGGCAGGTGATTGTTGAAGAAATGCATAAAGACCGCGACACCCCTACCTTATATATATGGTGGGTATGGGAACATCTGTTGTATGGCGATCAGCCGGCGGGATGGGATGTGATCGGAGAGGAGCGTGTGATCAGGGCGCTCCGGCGCGATGATTTTGTGAGCTACTTCAACCATCAGTACGTCGCGGGAAATACTGCCGTTGTGGTCGCGGGGAATTTTGAAGAGGAAATGCTCATTCAGCGCGTCACGCAGCTTTTCTCCGGCATCCGGCGCGACCCGCCGTTCCGGCAGAAGCCCTCGCTCGTCGAGGCTCAGAATGCGCCGGAAGTTGCGGTGCATTATAAAGAAACGGATCAGACGCACCTTACGATCGGTTTTCGGGGATATGACGCGAATCATCCAAAGCGCTATGTCGCGGATGTGCTTGCAACGCTTCTTGGCGGTTCGTGGAGCTCGCGCATGTGGGATCGGATCCGTGAAAAATTGGGGCTTGCGTATACGGTCATGTCAAGTCACGATTCATATTCAAATCGGGGGTATCTGGTCACTTACGCGGGGGTGGATCATGCGAATGTGGAGAAAACAATTCGTGCGGCGCTTGAGGAATACAAAAATGTGTGCGAGAAACCGATACCAGCCGAAGAACTCTCTCGTGTAAAAAATTATATCCGCGGCACGACGCTCATCGCATTGGAGCAATCAAACGCCGTCGCAAGTTTTGTCGGCGGGGAGGAGATGCTCACGGGCGCGCCGCTGACCGTTGACGAAGTGTTCGCAAAAATTGACGCAGTGAGTGGAGATGATATATGCGCCGCCGCGCGCGACATGTGCCGGCCCGAAAGATTGAATCTTGCCATAATCGGCCCGTTCAAAGAAAAAGAGCGCTTTGCAGAAATGATTAAAGAATTTTAGAGGTTACCGTGAATTTAAAAAATATGCCCCGCGATTCCTCGTATTTTCATCTTTCAACGTGGACTATCATCCGCTTTTTTGCGATTGCAATTGGGCTTGTGACGGTATACTTCATCCGCGACATTCTTTTTTCGCTGGTTTTTGCGGTGATTGTCGCGTCCGCTCTTGAGCCCGCGATTGAATGGATGAAGAAGCGCGGCGCGCCCCGAATTCTCGCGGTAGTGGGAATTTATCTTGGGATCGCCGCGGTATTCACCTTCGCGAGTTACCTCATTTTTCCGCTTCTTTTCGAAGAATTCCGCACGGTTTCGTCCACGTATTCATTTTTGCCCGACCGGCTGCTGTCGGAAATAAAGCGTCAGGGATTGGCAACGATCGTGCCGTTTCTTGGCGATAGCGTGCAGGCGTTCTTGCGCGTTCCGTCCGAATATCTTGAGAAGTTGAGCGGCGGAGTGGTGGACGTCGTTTCAAACGTATTCGGCGGCATCTTTTCTTCGGTGCTCATTATTATCTTTTCGTTTTATCTTGCGGCGCAGGAAAAAGGGATTGAGGGATTTTTGAAAATGGTGACTCCGCTCGCGTATGAGCCGTATGTGATTGATCTTTGGGCGCGGTCGCAACGGAAGCTTGGCCGATGGCTCCGGTCGCAGATGCTTTTGGGCGCAATCGTCGGCGTGCTTATTTTCTTCGGACTCACTATTTTGGGAGTGCCGTACGCGTTGTTCTTTGCCGCACTCGCAGCCCTTTTTGAAATCATCCCGATTGTGGGTCCGATTCTTGCCGCCGTTCCCGCGGTGATCACCGCGTCTCTTTTGTCACCGCTCTTGGGGCTTTTCACCGTGGCGCTTTACGTCGCGGTACAGCAGGCGGAAAGTCAGGTTATTGTGCCAGTCGTGATGAAAAAGGCGGTTGGCTTGAGCCCGCTTGTCGTGGTGCTCGCACTCCTCATCGGCGGGAAGCTCGGCGGTATTTTCGGCATTCTTTTGGCGGTGCCCCTCACGGCGATTTTGGCGGAGCTTTTGAACGATTGGGATCGAAAAAAACGCGCGCTTCTTGAGTAGGGGATTCATCTCACAAGGGGGAAAAACCCTCGCGCTTCGCGCGCCGCAAGGGGCCCGGGGCGATTCTTCGCCACTGTATGGCACATGAAAAGACATCGGGAAAGACCGTTTTATTATTGCTCGCGGCGGGCGGAGGAATTGTTGCCATTTCATTCGTGGTGGATCGGATTTTCGGCGTCGGAACGTGGGCCGCATGGCGCATTGCGAGCATTCTGCATGTGATCGGCGGGGCATACGGGTTTTTCTTTGTCCGCGCGCTCTTTTTTTATTCGCGGGGCGCGCATCGCACCGTCACGGCGCACTGGATGGAGACGATTATTTTTGTGGGCGGGGCGTTGGTCCTCGGCGTCATGTGGGAGTGGTATGAGTTTGCGGTTGATCGTTACCATGTGATTGCGATGGGGGGAGAGAGTATTATGACGTACGCAGATAATATCGGCGATTTGTTGTTTGATGCGGCGGGAGCCCTCGCCGCGGCATTTTTCTTAAAACAGTATGGGGGAAGAAAATAAAAAATTTTATATTGTGACGAGTATTCCTTATGCCAATGCGGCTCCGCACGTCGGCCATATTTTAGATCCATTGATCGCCGATGTCGCGGCGCGTCATCATCGGATGAAGGGCGAAGCAGTGCGTCTGCTCGTCGGTACGGACGAACACGGCGCTAAAATTGTCCGCACCGCCGAGACGCAGGGGATCACGCCCCAAGAGCTTGTTGATGAAAACTCCGAGCGTTTCCGGCAGATGCACCGGGCCGTGGGCATTGCCGCGGATGACTTTATCCGCACGTCCGATGCGAAACGTCATTGGCCCGGAGCGCAGAAATTGTGGCGGGCAGCAGCGGCGTCCGGCGATATCTATTGGAAAAAATACCAAGGGCTTTATTGCGTCGGGCATGAAGCGTTTATTACGGAGAAGGACCTCGTCGAGGGGATCTGCCGCGATCATCAGAAAGCTCCGGAAGTGATCGAGGAGGAAAATCTTTTTTTTCGGCTGTCAAAATATGCCGCACGCATTGAGGAGGCGATTACCTCCGGCCGTCTGCTGATTCTTCCCGAATCGCGGCGGCACGAGGCGCTTGCGTTTATCCGCGAAGGATTGGACGACGTGAGCGTATCGCGGCCGCGCAAAGACCTTTCATGGGGCGTGCCGGTTCCTGATGATGCGACCCAGATGATCTATGTGTGGTTTGAAGCGCTTTCGAGTTATCTTTCATCTGTGGGATATGGTCATGAAGACGCAGCATCCAGAGAGACATTCGCAAAATGGTGGCCTGTCGATGCGCAGATAATCGGCAAAGATAATTTGCGTTTTCATGCGATTATATGGCCGGGGTTATTGTTCTCGGCGGGCCTTGAACTGCCGCGCACGATCTTCGTGCACGGGTTTGTCACGGTGGAAGGGCAGAAAATTTCAAAGACCGTCGGCAATGTGATTTCACCCGATGAAGTCGTCGCAAAATATGGATCTGATCCGGTGCGTTATTATTTTCTTCGCGAGTTCCCCGCGCATGAAGACGGCGACTTCTCATACAAAAAATTTGAAGAGAGATATAACGGGGATTTAGCCAACGGCTTGGGTAATCTGGTGGCGCGGGTGGCAACGCTTGGGGAGAAGATAAGCCCCATCTCCTTGAAAGATGCGTTTCCGGATGAACGGCCGTGGTCCGGCATTGATGCGTCATATGACAAAAAAATGAGAGAATTTCGTTTGAATGAGGCGTTGGGGCATGTATGGGGAGTTATTTCTATGGGCGACAAATACATCAACGATCGGAAACCGTGGGCAGTGTCGAATGAGGCTGAACTGCGCGGCGTCATCGGCAATGCCGCTCATCTTGTCGGTACGGTGTCGCGTTGGTTATATCCGTTTTTGCCGGAGACAGCACGGAAGATAAATGAACAAATCGATGTCGGCGAAAAGGAGATTATAATCAAGAAAGGCCCGCATCTTTTCCCGCGGCTTGATTGACAAAGAAGCATAACTTGTGATACACTTTTGATACACCATTCTTATGCTTGCGACCAAAACACGCATAAATGTAAGTATTCCTCGCGAGGCCCGTCGCGCCCTGGAGCGGCTGGCGAAGAGAGACGAGATGCCCGAGGCCACCAAAGCCGCGGAACTACTTATGCGGGCGCTCGAGATCGAGGAGGATGAAGTGTGGGATGCGATTGCTGGAAGTCGCGATCGGCCCGGGGCGAAGTTTTTTTCTCATGATCGCGCCTGGAGATGACTTATGTTCTGGAGTATCACAAGGACGTTATTAGACAGGATATACCCGCGCTGTCGGGAGAATGGCGAAAGTGGATAAAACGGGCAATAGAGAATCGTCTGGTTGTCCACCCAGAGTTATATAGTAAACCTCTGCGTAAATCATTGAAGGGTTATCGAAAACTGCGTGTCGGCGATTGGCGCGTTATTTTTAGGATTCAAACGAGGATGGTTAAGATTCTCGTGATCAAAAATCGGTCAATAGTATACAAGACCGTCGTGAAGCGATTGACGCAATGATCCCGCATCTTTTCGATGTACATACCCACACCCAGTTTGCCGCATTCAAGGATGATCAGGATGCGGTGATTCGGCGCGCGCTTGATCTCGGAGTATGGATGATGAATGTAGGAACCCAGCGCGATACCTCGCAGGCCGCGATTGAAACAGCGCATCGGTATCCAGAGGGGGTCTATGCGACCGTGGGGCTTCACCCGAGCCATACCGAGAAGTCATATCATGATACGCAGGAGCTTGGAGGCGGCGAAAAGGGCTTTACGAGTCGGGGAGAAGAATTTGAGCCTTCATATTATAGGGAGCTCGCGAAAGATTCAAAGGTAGTTGCAATCGGCGAGTGCGGTCTGGATTATTATCGTTTGGGCGAAGAGACGAAGGAAAAACAAAAAGCGGCATTCTCCAAACAGATTGATCTGGCGACGGAAGTAAAGAAGCCATTGATGATTCACTGTCGCCACGCATTCGCGGATTTAATAAGTATTGTAAGTTCTTACTTGCAAGTTCTAAGTTCTCCCGCAGGCGTTGTCCATTTTTTCACCGGCGCCATTGATGATGCGCGCAGTCTCCTTGACCTGGGTTTTTATTTTTCCTTCGGCGGCGTCATTACTTTTGCGCGCGACTACGACGAAGTCGTGAAATATATTCCCCTTGAACGTATCTTGTTTGAGACCGACGCGCCCTACGTCGCGCCGGTTCCTTATCGCGGGAAGCGAAATGAACCGCTCTATGTGATTGAAGTTGCAAAAAAGATCGCCGAAGTGAAGAATGTATCATTAGAGGAGGCATGCGCCGGAACAGTAAGAAATGCGCGAAATCTTTTTGGAATATAATCATCTCACGATGCGTTACGACCCGAAGAAAATTGAATTAAAATGGCAAAAACGCTGGCGTAAAGAAAAAACGTATGAGCCGGATTTCGCGCGGGCGCGAAATCCATTCTACAATCTCATGATGTTTCCTTATCCCTCGGCAGAGGGATTGCATGTAGGAAACATGTATGCCTTCACCGGCGCAGATATCTATGGCCGGTTCAAACGGATGCAGGGATATGACGTGTTTGAGCCGATCGGTTTGGACGGCTTTGGGATTCATTCCGAGAATTATGCGTTGAAAATCGGCAGACACCCGGCCGAACAGGCAAAGATTTCGGAGAAAAATTTCTACCGCCAGCTTGAGATGATCGGCAATGGCTTTGCGTGGCGGGAGAAGCTTGAGACCTACGACCCCGAATATTACAAATGGACGCAGTGGATTTTTGTCCAAATGTTCAAGCACGGACTCGCATACCGGAAAAAGCAGGCGGTGAATTGGTGCCCGTCATGCAAAACCGTGCTTGCGGATGAGCAGGTTATTTCAGGTGAGTGCGAACGGTGTCGCACGAAAGTGGTCAAAAAAGCGTTGGAGCAGTGGTTTTTCAGGATTACTGATTATGCCGAGCGGCTTTTGAAAAATTTAGACAAGATTGACTGGTCGGAACGGGTGAAAATTGCGCAAAGGAATTGGATCGGAAAGTCGGAGGGCGCTTTGATAAAATTCGAAATCCGAAGCACGAAATCCGAAACAAATCCAAAACTCAAAACCCAAAATTTCAAACACGTTATAGAGGTGTTCACGACGCGGCCGGATACGCTGTTTGGCGCGACGTATGTGGTGCTCGCGCCGGAGCATGAACTGGTAATGAGTAACTGGTTATTGGTTACGAATAGGGAAGAAGTAGAAGATTATATAAAGAAGGCCAAGGTAAAATCCGAAGAGGAGCGGATTACGGAGGGCAGAGAGAAAACAGGAGTCGAGCTCAAAGGAGTAAAAGCGATCAATCCGGCAAACAAGGAAGAAATTCCGATCTGGGTCGCTGATTATGTGTTCGGACACGTGGGCACGGGCGCCATTATGGCGGTGCCCGCGCATGACCAACGCGATTTTGAGTTTGCAAAGAAATTTAATCTTCCGATAAAGATGGTGGTCTGTCCGCACTATCCGGAAAAGATATGTCCGATTCTCGATCGCGCGTATGAAGGGAACGGACATTTAGTCGGATCGGGGAAATTCGATGGGATGCCATCAGAAAAAGCACAACAGGAGATTACTCAATTTGTTGGCGGCGAAAAGAAGATACATTATCGCGTGCGCGATTGGCTTATCTCCCGTCAGCGTTATTGGGGCCCGCCGATTCCGATGATTTACTGTAAAAAGTGTGCCCTTCAGCGTGGCTCAGGACAAGGTTGGCAGCCGGTTCCGGAAAAAGATTTGCCGGTAAAATTGCCGCAGATCAAAGAATTCCAGCCGACCGGCACGGAGCGCTCGCCCCTGGCGACCGTGGAAAAATTTTATAAGGTCCGTTGTCCGAATTGCGGCGAATGGGCGCGGCGTGAGACTGATGTGTCAGATACGTTTTTTGATTCAGCATGGTATTTCCTTCGCTATCCTTCTGTGCGAGAAAAAAAGCAAGCGTGGAATTCGGCGCTCACGAAACAATGGTTGCCTGTGGATTCTTACATTGGAGGCGCCGAACACTCGGTATTGCATCTTTTGTACTCTCGTTTTTTGACAATGGTTTTTAATGATTGGGGGCTGATTGATTTTGAGGAGCCCTTCAGTAAATTCCGGGCTCACGGGCTTCTTATCAGCGCGGGCGTCAAAATGTCAAAGTCGCGGGGCAATGTGGTAAACCCCGATGATTATATCCGCGCCTATGGCGCGGATGCCCTGCGGATGTACTTAGTGTTTCTTGGACCGTTTGAACAAGGCGGGGATTTTAGAGATGCCGGAATACGGGGGATTACGAGATTTCTTGAGCGTGCTTGGAGGTTTACGACTGCGTATGGGCAGCAAAATCCGAAATCCGAAATCCGAAATCCGAAACAAATCCCAAATTCAAAATCACAAATAAGAAAAACTTTACATCAGACAATTAAGAAAGTCACCGAAGACATTGAGGGTCTGCAATATAACACCGCGATCTCGGCGCTCATGATGCTGTTGAATGAATTTGAAACGCATCAGGATGCGGTAACGTCGGAAGACGTAAAAATATTTTTGAAACTTTTAGCCCCCTTCGCGCCGCACCGCGCCGAAGAACTCTGGCAACAACATTTCAGTTTCCAGTCCCCAGTCCCCAGTTTCCGATCTATCCATCACGAATCGTGGCCGAACTACGATCCGAAGTTGATTCGCGAAGATATGTTTGAACTCATCATTCAAGTGAATGGTAACGTGCGCGGGCGCATATCGCTTCCCACGGGGGCGACGGAAGCGGACGCGCGGGAAGCGGCCCTGAAAGAAAAAAATGTCCGTAGGTATATTTCCGGGACGCCTCGGAAAATTATCTTCGTGCCGAACAAGCTGATAAATTTCGTGGTCAATCATTCCAGACTAAGTCTGGAATTCCAGACTTAGTCTGGAATGTCATAGTGGTTTAAAAAATTATCACCTATTCGATGCTTTTTGGGTGTTCCGCTTACGAGGTTGAACCTCGTAAGAACCTCGTAAGATTTTACCTTGCAAGATTTTATTTGAATCGCGGAAACCGGAATGCGGAAGGACAAATGTCATTGAGCGGACAGAGATCGCATCGCGGGTCTTTGGCGGTGCAGAGTGCGCGGCCGTGGTCAATGAGAAGATAGGTGATTTTGAACCAGTCCTTTTTCGGAACGAGCGTCATGAGGTCTTTTTCAATGCGTTCCGGATCGTCTGATGCGGACCATCCGAGACGCTGTGAAAGGCGGCGCACGTGCGTATCAACCGCGATGCCTCGAACCACGCCGTACGCATTGCCAAGCACGACATTCGCCGTTTTTCGCGCGACCCCTTTGAGTGTGAGGAGATTTTCCATCTGGCGGGGGACTTTGCCGTTGAATTTTTCTTTCACTAATTGTGCGGTCGCGAGAATGTGGCGCGCTTTTGCATGGTAAAACCCCGTCGGGCGGATCATTTTTTCAAATGTGTTGAGATCGGCCCGGACATAGTCATCAAGCGTGCGGTATTTTTTGAAGAGTGCGGCAGTCACTTCGTTCACCTTTTTGTCGGTGCACTGGGCAGAAAGGATGACCGCGACGAGAAGCTCCCACGAATTTGAATAAGTGAGCGCAATGCGGGCCGCCGGATACGTTTTTTTAAGCCGCGCGATAGTTTTTTTGACGTGTTGTTTCGTGTCCATATCAACGCAATTCATTATAGAAAAAAGCCCGCCGGAAAGCGAGCGAGTAAGTAGCTGGTTACTGATCACTAGTAACTGGTCACTGGTAACTAATTACTGGTAACTAGTAACTTATGACGACTGAAAGCGCGTGATCCAACCGGTTAATCGTCTCTTCCGCGGGGCCGAGGCCCACGGAAAGACGGATGAGATTCGGGGTGATGCCGAGGCGGATGCGATCTTCTTTGTCCATGCCTCGATGGCTCAAGAGCGCCGGGCTTTCAATCATATCTTCCGGGCCGCCCAAACTTGCGCGGAATCCGCCAAAGGCGAAAAGAAAATCAAGAACTTTTTCCGGATCATCGGTCTTGAGATAAAAACTCACCATGCCGCCGAAAAAGAATTCTCCGTCAATGGGGCCAAGATATTTTAATATCCGGCGCGGATATCCCTGATAGTCCGGGAGACCAGGGTAGATGACGCGCGTTACCGAAGGATGCGTGTCGAGAAATTTTGCAACGCGCATGGCGTTTCTGCTGTGTGTTTTTATCCGCTGGTCCACCGTTTGGACGCAAAGAGCTCCGGCCGCCCACGATTCAAAAGGAGCGGCAGGTCCCCCTCGGAGCATGGTCCATTGATCAACTTCGTGAAGAAACGCGGTGTGATGCTTGGCACATTCCTGAGAGATGCCCAGATACCCGAGTGTCCATGCCGATTCTCCGGAAAGATACTTGGTGCCGCTTGAAACCACCGCATCCGCTCCCCAGCGAAAAGGCTTGAAGCGAAGGCCAAAAGAAAACGTGTCGTCAATGATAAACAGCGGTTTGTTTTCGGGAGGAAATTTTGACAGGGCCTGCCCGATTTTTTGCGGATCCGCGAATCCAAGCGTCGGATTTGCGAAAAATTCTGAAATCACCGCAATGGTGTCGCCATTGATCTCTTCTTTCAGGAGTTGTTCAAACTCGTCAACGGATTCGGGCGCCTCAAGAAAAAAGACGTTCACATCATATTCCCGCCACTCATTGATTTCACACAGGAGCTCATAGGTGCTCCCGTAAAGAGGAAGAAACGCGATGATCTCCGGGGACGTGGAAGTGAGTAATGGGCAGCTTACGTAATACTGCCGTATGGCTCCGTAGAGCGATGCGGCGATCGCGGCCATGCCGCTCGGATAGATGCGAAACGCTTGGCTTCCTGCGTAGTAATCTGCAAGCCAGCGTTCAAGCCGCACGTGATCCGGATGATTGCGGAATCTCGCATAGGCGTAAAATTGTCCGCGGTTGAGCGCCGCGAGATCCTTGCGGTTACGGATGACATCGCCCACATGGAAATACGGAGGGTCGGAATAGAGTTCACGACACGTGTTCTCAACAGCAGTAATCGCCGCGCGCGCGGGATTCACGGAAGAACTTTGTTCACTCATGATTTCCTCCTTCACTGCAAGGCGTAGCCCTCGCAGTGAGTTATCGGGGTCGGGGGACAATGGGTAGATGATAAAGTACCTTTATTGATATACCACGAGAGAGGATCGGCAGTCAATACGAATTTTTTCGGTGATCTCATTGATACTGCAGTTGACGCTCGGATATTTTTTACGTATGTTTTTGAATATGGAATTTGGCGGCTCAAAAAAGAAAATGGACACCTTCATCCGTGCAGTGTTTCGGGTGACGGAGCGTTTTCCTCTTCATGAGCCGCTTCGCGTGTACATCCGGGAACGCGCACTTCTTTTATTTTCGGCAGTGATTGAAGATACATCGGCGTCCGCTCACCTTTCTATAATAGAAGAGTGCCTGAAGCTCGCGTCAGAAATGGACTGGCTGGAAAGAATCAATTTCGAAGTGCTCATTCGCGAATGTCATGAGCTTTATGCGGTGTTACTTGACAAGAACCCTTCCCGGAGTGTAATAAGTCATGATGGGGTTGAATCGGTAAGGAAAACCGCCGCGCGCGAAAAAAAGAATCACGAGACCACAAACTTTACAGAACGTCAAAAAATGATTATAGAACATCTTCACAAAAATGGTCAGGTGAAGATAAGCGATTTTTTCTCCGAATTCAATGCCTTGAGTTCTAAAACAATTCAGCGAGAGCTTCATGATTTAGTCGCGAAGAACGTTCTTAAAAAAGAGGGAGAAAAACGATGGAGGACATATACGCTTAATGTCCGATAGAATCTATAAGACATATCGGACATAGGCATATCTTAATGTTTATGCGGAATATCCAAAATGTGAGAAAGGCGATTATACTCGTTGCGGGGTTGGGGACGCGATTTCTTCCGGCAACCAAGGCGCAGCCGAAAGAGATGCTGCCGCTTGTGGATAAGCCGGTTATCCAGTATCTTGTTGAGGAGGTCGTTGCCTCTGGCATTAAGGATATTATTTTTGTCACCGGAAAGGGGAAAAGGGCGATTGAGGATCACTTTGATCATGCAAGTGAACTTGAAGCGGCTCTCGAGGCGCGGGGCAAAATTGATCTCGCGCAACAAATCAGGAAGATTGCTTCGCTCGCGCGCTTTGCCTTTGTGCGGCAAAAAGAGCCGTTAGGAACCGGAGACGCGCTTTTGCAGGTGCGGCATCTTATCGGTCATGAGCCGGTCGCTGTCCTTTACGGGGATGATGTCGTGATTTCAAAGACCCCGTGTCTTGCGCAATTGATGCGTGTGTACGATCAGTATCAGAGTCCGGTGCTTGCGCTTGAGCGGGTGCCGAAACGCGAGGTTACGCGGTATGGAGTTATTTCGGGTAAAGAGGTTGCGCCGCGGCTATATGATATAAAGGGGATTGTGGAAAAACCGGCGATACGGGATGCGCCCTCCACGCTTATTCGCATCGGAAAAGCAATCTATACCCCGGAGATTTTTGAACTTTTGGACAGCTCCGCGCGTCCTGCCCAAGGAGAATTTTATGATGTGGTTGCGCTTGATCGATACATAAAAGAAAAAGTGGGAGCGCTTTATGGATATGAATATGAAGGGGCGCGTTATGATTGCGGCGAGAAATTGGGGTTTTTGAAGGCGACCGTTCAGGCGGGACTTCGGCACCCGGAGGTTAGGGCCGCATTCAGGCGTTACTTGAAAGGTTTAAAAATTTAAATAATTTTAAGTTATCCACAATTCACTGCATTGCAGAGACCAAGAGGCATCGGGTATACTAGTAACTGGTCACTGGTCACTGGTCACTGGTCACTGGTCACTGGTCACTAGTTACTAGTAACTGATGACTAATAACAAGAGTTGTGGATAACTGCCCTTGCAGGTATCAGCAATGACTTTATAATAAAAATATCCTGCATGAAAAGCGCTGAAACCATTCGACGTGAATGAAGGGCCGGGCGGCTTCTGTTTTATCAATTCGGAGAACAGTTCGGCATTTTTATGAATTTATGATGAACTGTTCTGCGGATTAGAAAGATTACGGGAGGGCAGGGCGCACCTTAACAACTGAATAATTACCGCGTATTACTGATATACAGGATTGAATTTAGATTGTCGGACTATCAAGAGATAAAAGAACACGTAACGTGAATTTTTCTGGAGATTCAAGGTCTGGTCGAACCCATTCTGGAAACTGGATTCCGGGCAACTGGAGACCAGGATTCGGAATGTGTGGAAGACCTCCCTCCATCAACGCATTAAAAAGTAATAAAAAATATAAAAACGCCCGCCTCCCTATCTGGTGTCGACAGATAATTAAAGAGGCGAGCGCGTCTCGTCTATTTATAAAAAAAATAGGCGGGATCTTCCGGGGGAACCCTCCTATTTTCTTAAACTAAAGAATGCAGGAAAAGGTTTCCAAGCAAAAAATATTACATTAATTAACACTATGGACAACAGACAAAAAGGTAATAGCAGGAGCGGGGTGAGAGTGAAAATCATCACCCTGGCAACCGCGATTACCCTTTCAGGGGCAACGGCCATTGTGCCGTTTGCCGCAGTCGCAGACCACACAACCGCGCACACGATTGAACAGCTGACCAAGCAGATTGAAGATCTGAAAGTGCAGTTGATCGCTCTGTCAGGCGCGCCCGCAGCTCCGGCAGCAGGAGCAGGCGCAAAATGCGCTTTCACGAAAAGCTTGACCGTGGGTTCGCGTGGGGACGACGTGATGTGTTTGCAGAAATATCTTAACGGCGCAGGATATAAAATTGCAGCAAGCGGTGCGGGATCGCCGGGCAGTGAGACGAGTTACTTCGGCGGACTGACCAAGGCGGCTGTTGCAAAATGGCAGGCGGCGCAAGGAGTGTCGCCGGCAGTAGGATACTTCGGTCCCATTTCAAGGGCGAAGTACGATTCAGTTGTTGTGGCGGCGCCCGCCGCACCAGCGCCGGTACCTGTAGCGCCGGGAACTCCGGCGGCGGTAACGCCAGCGGGAAGCGGATTGACGGTGACCGCATCAGTTGATCAGCCGGCAGCGGCGCTTGCGCCCGCAGATGCGGCGCGCGTGCCTTTCACAAAAGTGATTTTCACTGCATCGCCTGATGGTGATGTGAAAGTGAGTTCATTGCTGGTGGAACGGCAGGGTCCGGGACAAAATTCTCGGTTGGCAGGAATTGTGCTTCTTGACGAGGATGGGTTTCAAGTTGGAGTGGAGAAAACGCTCAATTCTGATAACAGAACTACACTCACCGAGCCATTTACAGTGAAAGCAGGCACTTCCCGCACTATGACGCTTGCAGGAAATCGCGCGGCAACGGGCGAGGGCGGTGCAGGTGAAGTAATCCGGCTAGCGCTTATGGAAGTAAATGCCGGTGCCACGAAAGTGAACGGGACGTTCCCCATTTCAGGGAATGGCATGACGATTAACACGACGCTGACTATCGGAACCGTGACCAACCGGACCGGTGCGTATAAATCAGTTGCAACGACGACCGAAACCATTGGCACCAAGGCCTTTACCTTTGCTTCTATCCGCGTGAGCGCGGGTTCGCAGGAAAAAATTCGAGTGTTTGGAATCCGGTGGAACCAGGTGGGATCTGCAGGCGTGAACGACCTCGCGAATATGAAGACATATCTTGAGGATAAGGCGTATGATGTCATGGTTGAGGGAGACGGAAAGTATTATGTGTCAAAATTCGGCGACGGACTTCTGCTTGACAAAGGCGCGGGAGCTGAAATCTATATAAAGGGTGACATTGTCGGCGGATCAAACAGGACGATTAAATTTGATATTTACCGCACCACTGATTTGACGCTCAGAGGCGAGACCTATGGATTCGGCATTACTCCTCCGACCTCGGGAACAGGATTTACTTCAACCAACCCGTGGTACTTTTCGTCACAGGTGACTGTTGGCAAGGGCACTATTAACGTTGAGAATGCCGCGTCAGACGCGCCTGCGGCAAACATTCCGATTAACGTTGCGGCGCAGTTGCTCGGCGCATTCAGGGTTGACACAAGAGGCGAGGAAATTTCAGTCGGAAGCATGGTGTTTGGCATCAGCACGGATGACAACGGCACCGCGGGGATTAGCGGAGCAGATGTGACGAGCATCGGTTTGTATGATGATGCAGGAAAACTTGTCGCAGGACCGGCAGACGGAGTCGCGGCAGGCACAGTGACCTTTTCTGATTCAGTCGTATTTCCGGTCTCGAAGAAGGTCTATACCCTGAAAGGAAAAATCGGAACCGATTTTGCGGCTGACACGACGGTGATCGCATCAACCACTCCTTCAACGGGATGGACCACGGTAAAGGGACTTGTCACGACAGAAACCATTACCCCGACGCCAAGCACCGCGGTTGCGGGCAGTACCATGACCGTGAAAGCAGCCTCTCTGACTATCAGCGTGCTTCGTGAACCGATTGCGCAAAGCATAGTGGCGGGTACGCAGAAGTTCATATTCGCGAAATATACCTTGGACGCGACCAAATCAGGCGAGGATATACGAATGGCTTCATTGCCTGTTGAGTATAATGCGGCAACCCGCGTGACAGACCTGACCAATTGTGAGCTGTATGACGGCGCAACGATCTTGACAACGGGCACGAACTTGTTGAATCCAACGACTGCGGGATCGTCAACCGTGATGACCTTTGATGGTTCAGGGTTTATTATTCCGAAAGCCACTGCAAAGACCCTTGAGCTCAAATGCAACATTGCGGCAGGAACGCCCGCGAACACGAGATACTCATGGGGATATGACAGCGGTTCATCGCCAAGCGCGACAGGTCTTACTTCAGGTCAATCGGCAACGATTACCGAGAATGATTACCAAGGCCAGCAGATGACGATTGTGGCCTCGGGAACCTTTACGGTTGCGCTTGATTCATCAAGCCCGTCGTATAGGGTGGGTGTTGCAGGAACCACGGACAATGTGGTGTCTGCATTCCGGCTGACTTCAACCAACGAAGCAATGACCCTTACGGACTTTGCGCTCGTATTGGATGATGCAGTAAACACCAACGCGTCAAGTTCTCCGCAGGATGTGACGAAAGTCACTTTGTGGGACGGCGCGACAAAGATCGGGGAAGCGTTCTTCATTGGAAGAAACTACCAAGCATCCTCAACGGTTACCGGAACCTTCACGATTCCGAAAGACGGCAGCAAGATCCTTACGGCAAAGGCGGACTTCGCGGCACAGGGTTCTTCACTTGCGGGAACGCCGGGCGCATTTATTCTGGTTGACTGGGACAATGCGTCAGATCAGGCAACGCAGGCAAAGGGTGTCTCAAGCGGTCAGACCATAACGAGAACAAGCGGGAGCACGACCGCGTCATCAGGCGTTCGCGTGATGAAATCAGTACCGACAGTTGAATTGGTTGCATTGGCAAGCACCAAGCTTACTGCAGGACGTGTTGAACTCTTCCGGTTCAAGATCACTGCAAGCTCAGCCGGTGAAGTGGGCATCGCAAAGCTGACGTTCAGAATCGCAACCTCTTCGGCAACCCAGCAAAAGGACATGGTTGACAACTTGAATGTGTATGTCTACAACGATTCAGGATTCTCATCAACAGTATCGGGGATTCAAGCTGATGGCGGATTCCTTGCGACAAGCGTTGATCTTACCGGCGTTGATAACAACGCGGGAAGCGGCACGAGTTGGGCAAGCGCGTCAACTGACATTGAATTCTGGCCGGCAACTTCGGCAGGCGCATCAACCACGGTGGCAATACCGGCGGGTGCGACGCGATACTTCGCAGTCAAGGCAGATGCAGTGACCGCGGGAACGCAGTTCAACGTGTCAACACAGCTGCAAGGTGATGCGAGATTCGTGTCTGAAACCGGTGTGAGTCCATACTTTGTGGGTAATGTGAATACGGGCGCAACGAGCACGTATCTTGCAACCACGACGTATCTGAAGCTGCAGCCGGATAACGACTTTATCTGGACACCGAATTCAACAACCACCGTCCAAACGGCAGCAAGCAATCACCTCACGAATAATGACTACCTGAATGGTTACGGGGTGCCAGGACTCCCGAATGTGAACACCAGCGCGCAAGTGCTGACGCAGTAGTATCGTAAGAGCCATCTTGTGTCCCGTTCTTTTGACGAAGTAGTCAAAAGGACGGGGGGGCTCGGCAACTCCGTCCCGATGTACATCGGGGCGGAGTTGCTTTTTATTTCCGCGCCTGCTATTCTATGAGGACATTATTCTTATGACGACTATGCTCAAAAAAACCATTTACGGAGCTATTTTTTCTTTATTGGCAGGATTTGCGCTCGGCAGTGTGGTATACCGGCAGACCGAAAAAGCGCCGTCTGCGCCGATAGACGAGGTTATAACTGAAGAAAAAGAGAAAAAGGATGATACTGTGTCGCCTCCTGCCGCGGGTGGAGCGAATGGCATTGACACCGGAACTCTCGTATTGGCGCCGTTGCCTGAACCCGCGCCGCCGGAATTGAAAGTAAACGCGCCTGACCTTTCCCGGACGGTCACGATTCCTTCGAGTATTCCTCGCGATGCGGGGAATGCAATAAAAGCGCGCATTGAGGAGCTTGCCGCGACGCTGAAAGAGAAGCCCGATTTAGGAAGCGCGTGGCTTGATCTCGCGACCTATCGGAAAATGATTAACGATTTTGAGGGCGCGCGTGAGATATGGGAATTTCTGACCCGTCTGCATCCGGACAGCTTTATCGCGTATACGAATCTTGCGTCGCTCTATGCTTTTGATCTTAAAGATGCGGTCCGCGCGGAAAAGTACTTCACGTTTGCGTATGAACGCGGAGCAAGAGATGTCTCATTCTTCAGATCATTGTATGAATTTTACCGGTATGTCGTAAAAAATGACGAGAATGCAAAAAAAGCTCTTTCAGAAGGCATTGAAAGGAATCCAGAGGCTCATGATTTGAAATATCTGCTTGAAAATTACGAGAAACAATAAATTTTTTAACGAAAATCTCGTAAAAATCTATTGAAGTCCGACTTCAATAACTCAAAATCCCCCATCAATGGGGGATTTTGAGTTATCCACAGGTTTGTGCATTGCAGACGTTTTCGGTCGTGCTATACTTAAAAATAGTTATCCACAGGCCACTCGAAGTTTTTCGTTTTTGACCAGTGTGAACACTCGCTTTTTCGCGTAATCTATTCTTTTATTTATTGAAGCGACATATTGTCGAGTCGCTTTTCTCTAATTTTTCTTCATTTTTATAACTATGTTACTACGATTTTTGTCTCGCATGACTCGAAACCCGTATGGGTTTATTGCCGCGTTGGTGATCGGCGCGGTGTTTGCGATGAGCGCCTCTGTCTGGGCGACGACTATTGGGACTAATGTGACGGTTACGGGCACATTTACTTCAAATGGAAATTCAACCATTGGTGATGCCTCCGGAGACATACATTCCTTCACAGGAAATGTGGGCCTTGGAACGCCCGGTCCCAAACAGGTTCTGGAT
>CAYIAH010000007.1:22372-27557 GCA_964361495.1 uncultured Candidatus Saccharibacteria bacterium
GGGGGTGTGGACAACCGATTTATTTATCAATGGTAATGATATTAACCTCGGCACAGGGTCAGCCACTACTACGATTTCAGGAGGATTCGGAATCGGTATTGGCACGACTACTCCCGGGGCCGCTCTTGCAGTTGCAACCTCTACCGATGGAGTCAATACGGCATTTCTTGTTTCTAATCTCGGTACTGGCTATACGGCTTGGTTTCAGGACACAGCAAATGATACGACCCCCTTTGTTATTGATGCCGCAGGCAACATAGGCATCGGCACCACGACTCCTGCTGCCGCATTTGCAATCGCGACATCAACTGATCAGGTAGTCTCCGCGTTTCTCTTGAGCAACCTTGGCGCAGGCCCCACTGCGTATTTTGAAGATGTGGCAAATGATACAAGCCCCACGGTTATAGATACGGCAGGCAATCTTGGCGTGGGCACTACGACTCCGGGCACATTATTCAGTGTGCAGGAGGTCGCCAATTTGAGCGTGGCAAGCAGTACGTTCTATAACGCAGTCAGCGCGAATAGATTCATTGCAACTTCAACAACCGCAACTTCCACGCTTTCCAACGGCATTGTTTTGTCGCAAAGCGCAGGGGCGGTGGGCGTGGGAACAAGCACGCCGGCGAAAGCATTGAGCGTGAATGGCAGTATTCTTGCGGGCGGAGTTTCAAATTCCACGACGACGGTCATGGTTGACGGAGTGGGAACCGGAGTTGGCGGATGCATCAGTCTTCGCGCGACTGACGGCACGTGGCTGAGGATTTATGCGACTTCATCTCCCACTGCGGCGCAGGCGTATACGAATGCCGGCGGCGCGCAAGGATATGAAAAGCTTGTGGTGGAGGCGGGTGCATGCAGTCCGCAGTTCTAGTTCCTTATTTCTGCATCGGCAGTTTCTTATTCACGAGGTTGTTATAAGGTTTGAATTTCTTCACTATGCGTTCTTATATACGTCTTCTTGTCACCGCATCTTTTCTTCCTTTTGTAGTGCCTCTTGCCGTATACGCGGATCATGTGACGTCGCAGGGCGTGACGCTTAATCTCGGAGATTCGTATACCCTTGAAGGAGGCAGCGTCTTTCATGAACTTGTACCCGATGGCGGTACGGCGTACTTTTCCATTGATTCAGCATCAAGAATTGAAATGTCGTCTTCAGACAGAAGAATGTTCAACAGCAGTTATCAGGTGCCGACGACGTGTGAAGCAAGTCAGTCACGGGCAACGTGGAAGTTTCCCGATAGCGGCGCGCAAAGTATGAGCATTACGCCTTCCGGTTCATGTCCCGCCGTATCAACGGGCGGCAGCGGCGCAAGCGGAGGCGGCGGCAGCGGCGGGGGCGGGGCGGCAACACCTCCGGCTCCACCTGCAGTTGTTGCAGCGCCAACGCCGCAGACCGTTGCGAAAGTAACGGAGTTGAAGAGTACGCTCGCACAGCTTCAGACACAAGTACAGAAAAAAATAGCCGAAGAAAGCCGTTTCGGCGCCGCACCCCTTGCATTTGGAGTATTTGCGCGCGATCTCGCGCCGGGTCAACGGGATGACGAAGTAAAGCGTTTGCAGCAACTTCTTTCCCGCGACAAAGACATTTATCCAGAAGGACTTGCTACGGGTTATTACGGTCCCGCAACCGTGAGGGCAGTAAAGCGATTTCAGGAAAAGCACGGATTGTCTGCAGTAGGGAGAGTGGGACCGCAGACGCGGGCAAAACTTTCCGATGTATTCGGGGTAGAGGCGCCGGCACCGGCTCCTGTTCCCGCACCGACTCAGATCCCCGCTGTTCCCGTCGGTGCCGCGATGATTACAAAAACGCTTGATCCTGGACAGACCAACGATGAGGTAAAAACGTTGCAGCAACTTCTTTCCCGCGACAAAGACATTTATCCAGAAGGACTTGCTACGGGTTATTACGGTCCCGCAACCGTGAGGGCAGTAAAGCGATTTCAGGAAAAGCACGGATTGTCTGCAGTAGGGAGAGTGGGACCGCAGACAAAAACGAAACTCAATGACGTGTTTGGCGGCGCAGCGCCAGCTCCTGTTCCTGCGCCAGTTCCAACTCCAGCGGCTCCTCCTGCGGCAGTTACGCCGCCCGCGGCCACAGGACAAACGCAGAGCATTCAAGAGCAACTTCAGGCGCTTCAGGCAAAACTTCTTCAGGAACAGGTAAAACTCCTGCAGGAGAAGATTAAGGCGCTCCAGCCGAAATAATTTTTCACAACTTTTTCCATGAATAGCCGGCTCTCTTTAGTGATATCATTATTGGTGCTTCTCTTTTTCGTTTCTACGAGCGGCGGTTTTGCGGATATTTCCTCGGTTCAGGAACAATTGCGTGAGATACAGCTGAAGCTTGTGCGCGAGCGGGCAAAATTGATTCAGCAAGAAATTCTGAACGTAAGTAAACAGCTTGCAAAAACCCCTCCGGTGAGCGAGGCGGCGCCCGTTGCAATGAGCCGCGAGGCGCTTGCAAAAGATATTGAAATGCAGATTGCGGCGCTTGAGAATACCGTTGTTTCCTTGAGGCCGCGGGCAGTTGAAGAGGAGGCGGCGCGCATTGAGAATCGGATGAGAGAGATCAGCGCCGCGATCCCCAAAGCGCGCGGGGTGGACCTTTTGGGTTTGCGCGCCGAGCTTCAAAAGCTTGCGGACGAATATGAGATTCTCCAGCGTACGGTGCAGGAACGGCTTGAAGAGTCGCTCCGCGCCCAGCAAGTTTTGCTTTTGCGCCAGCAGTTTTTGATACTCAAAGAGAAAGTTGAAACATTGCCGCGCGCCGCACCTCCCTCGGTTCCGGCGGTTTCAGCAGGAGCAGTTGCTCCCAGCGGGGGATTTAAGACGCTTGATGAACAAGTTCAACAGCTCCAACTGAAAGTTCTCCAGACCCAGACGAAACTCCTTAAAGAGAAACTGAAACAAGTGCTTCAGAAGTAGAACCCATCTCAAAAATACATTTACAGAAAAGGCACACAGTGTGTGCCTTTTCTTGTGATACAACCAGTAAACTGCTACTTTCTCTATATGCGTCTTTTTGTATTGATTTTGTGTGTCATATTCGCTGCGCCGCTATCATTCGCGCATGCGGGCGCGGTGATCAACGAGGTTCTGTTTGATCCGGCGGGCACCGATACGGGACTGGAGTGGATTGAACTTTACAATGCGGGTGAAACGGCCGAGGACATGTCTGGATGGCAGCTCTACCCGGATGGTGTCGGATATTTTTTATTCCCTCAAGGATTTTTTGTAAGGCCGAATGAATTTGTCGTGGTGAGAATTCGGGCATCGGGCATCAATTCCGAAAGCGAATTGTGGCATACTGGCGCGTCTTCCAATATGGGCAATACGTCAGGGTCTGCAGCGCTTTTTTCCGGAGAGCCCGGAAAAGGAACCATCAAAAGTTTTATCCAATGGGGCAGAGCCGGAGAGACGTGGGAGAGCGGGGCCACAGACGCGGGACTGTGGATAAAAGGAAATTTTGTCGCGATCGCTGCAGGACAAGAAAGTAGTTCTGTCGCGCTTTCGCATGATGGCGTCACGACGAATGCGGAGTCCGCGTGGCGTTCGGGCGTATCTCCAACGCCCGGCGTTTCAAATCTCGGCGGGCCCTCGCCGCAATCAATGCAAGGGTTTCCATCCGTAACCGCAGAATCCCCTTCTTCATCGCCATTCTTTTCTTCTGCTTCTGCGTCATGGAATGTATCGGCGGGAGGCGACCGAACGGTGATTGCGGGCGCGGCAATAGAATTTGCCGGCAGTGCGAGCGATAAAAATGGCGAGGAAATCGGACTGGGAAGGTATCTCTGGAATTTCGGAGATGGCGCGACTGCTGAGGGTAAGCGCGCAGTCCATATCTTCCGTGTTCCCGGCACATATATGGTTTCCCTCACGGTCTCATCAGGAGAGACGGCAGTCTCGGATTATGCGCGCATACAGGCTATTTCAAACCAGATACAGATTAGCCGTGTTATAGAGGGGAAGGAAGGGTTTGCGGCGCTTATGAATCCTGGTAGAGATGCGGTGGATATCGGCGGATGGACGTTCATGGATGGACGGGGCAGGCGCTTTGAGATTCCGCGCGGCACCATACTTGCGTCTCAGGGAGAAGCGGGTTTCCCGAATAGCGTCACGGGTGTCCTCATTGACCAAGGGTCTTTGCCGCTCACGGTGCTCTATCACACGAATGAAGAAGCGTTTCGATACGATACGCGAAAAAATGAGGAAAACGCTTCAGTGAGCGTCCGGCCGGACGTTCCTCCTGTCATGGAAATGCAAAAAATTATTCCTCTCGTAAGTGGTGCCACGACACAGAAACAGACCGTGGCACCGGAGAAAAGAGAGAAGAAAACAGCGCACGAGAATCCCTTCAAAGCTTTATCGAAAGAAAAAAGTTCACACTCCTCGCGGTCCTTCTTTTTTCTTGCCGCGGCTTTGAGCGTGATCGGCGCGATTGGATTTCTTGTCGTGCGCATTTTTACGGACTCAACGAATATGCATGAATAGACCAACGATTATTGTATTGAGTACCTCCTATTACCCCTTTGCGGGTGGTGCGGAGATCGCGATTCAGGAAACTCTGCGGCGGCTCTCGGCAGAGTTTGATTTTTTAATTGTGTGCGCCCGCATGCGGCGTGATTCTTTACGCCGCGAACGCCGTCCCGAAGGAATGGTGGTGAGGCTCGGCTTTGGCACGCGATGGGACAAATGGTTTCTGCCTGTATTCGCCTGCCTATGGTATTTTACGAGGTTCAACCTCGTAAATCCGCGGGCAGTCCTTTGGGGTGTGGATATTTCGCAGGGAGCGTTGGGGGCCGCGTTCATTAAATTTTTTTCTCCGCGAACCCCATTTCTTTTTACGATTCAGTACGGCGAATCAGAAGATCGGCTCGCGTCGGGCCGCGGGGGCTTCATTAAGAGAGCATTTCGTTTTATGCTCGCGCAGGCGGATGAAGTGACTGCAATTTCACGGTATCTTGAGAACTGCGCGCGTGAATACGGATACTGCGGGCCGGCGGCGGTAGTGCATAACGGGGTTGATGCGGAAAAATTTCGATCTCATTCCCAAGTTCACAGTTCAAGGTTTCCCACAGTGATTACCGTTTCCCGGCTGGTATCCAAAAACGGAGTTGATATTTTGATTGATGCGGTTCGCCGCGTCAAAGAGAGTTTTCCCGATATACAGCTGTCTATTATTGGC